>CAZXDL010000001.1:0-4322 GCA_964639505.1 uncultured Candidatus Saccharibacteria bacterium
CAGAGTAAATTAGCACTCTTGACGTGAGAGTGCTAAATGCTATTATGGAAGTAGGCTATTTCCAAAATATTGACGAATAAAACGCCGCAAAAAGGAGCAGAAACAAGCTATGATGCCTAACTCGCCAGACTTCCAAGAATTTTTAAATCACCTCACTAATAACGCCCTGCAAAGCTTGAAGCACGCCGACGCGATTGCTAGAAGCTTCGGCAGCGCATATGTAGGGACCGAACACCTATTGCTCGGCGTGCTGGCACAAGAAGGCAGCATGGGCAATAAAATTCTTGAAGGCGCAGGCGTAACACTAGACAGAGCTCGGATGGCATTAAACCTGACTCCAAAGACCTTAGTTATAAATGTTGGTGCCAAAGGATTAAGCGAAACCGCCAAACTAACCCTCAAGATGGCATATGATGTCGCTCAGGATTATTCGCAAGATTATTGCGGCACCGAGCACATTCTCTATAGCATTCTTTCGCAAAAGAATGCCCGTGCAACAATCTTGCTGCGTGACATGAACATAAATGTCGATGGCCTAACTAGCGAACTCGAGCAATTCTTGAGCCGACAGCAATATGAGGAGCAAGACAATCCGTCTTCCGGTCAAAGACGAGGCAAAAAAGGTGGCAAAAAAACAGCGCTGGATTTCTTTGGTACAGATTTAACTGCTTTAGCGCGTCAGGGCAAGCTAGACCCTGTTGTTGGCCGCGAAAATCAAATAAGACGCGTTATTACTATCCTAAACCGCCGCACTAAAAACAATCCTGTGCTTATCGGTGAGCCGGGTGTGGGCAAGACCGCAATTGTCGAAGGACTAGCTCAGCGAATAATTGCCGAGGATGTACCCGACAGCTTAATAGACAAGCGAATCATTACACTCGATCTGGCAGGAATGATTGCTGGGACGAAATATCGAGGTGAGTTTGAAGAGCGGCTAAAAAAAGTAATGGGCGAACTCGAAAAAGACAATCGCAGCATTGTATTTATCGACGAGCTTCACCTGATTGTAGGTGCCGGTGCTGCCGAGGGCGCCATGGATGCAGGCAATATTTTGAAGCCGGCATTAGCGCGAGGCAAAATCCAACTGATCGGCGCGACTACAACGGCCGAATACACCAAACATATCGAAAAAGACGCAGCCCTCGAGAGACGATTTCAGCCGATTCAAGTCCCTGAGACCACAGCCAGCGAAACCTTTGCGATTTTAAAAGGTCTGCGTAAGCATTATGAAAACTTCCACGGTGTAACATTTAGCGACGAAGTTCTAGAAGACGCGGTTACACTGGCCAAACGTTATGTAAACGACCGCTACATGCCTGATAAAGCTATAGACTTGATCGATGAAACCGCTGCGCATCTAAGAGTAGATAAGGGCAAAACCTCACCCGAAGTCCGCGCCCTTCAAAAAGAGCTCAAGCTGGTAAATACCCAAATCGAAGAGGCGGTTGATAGCGAAGATTACGAACGTGCCGCAAAGGCCAAGACCAGAGCTTCACAGATTAATGATGAACTCAAGAAGCTACACGCCAATACAAAGCGGAGCAAACGTTTGACGGTTACCAGTGAAGATTTAGCCGACGTTGTTGCCCGTATGACAGGTGTGCCAGTTAAAAAAGTTATCCGTAGCGAAGCCAAATACCTCCTAACTTTAGAAAAAACCTTGGGTAAATACATAATCGGCCAAAACGAAGCCGTCGAGGCTGTCTCTAAGGCCGTTCGTCGAAATCGAAGTGGTATCGGCAGCGACAAGCGTCCAATCGGCTCGTTTATCTTTCTAGGGCCGACAGGTGTAGGCAAGACAGAGCTGGCCCGAGTCTTGGCGCGTGAATTTTTTGGCAGTGAAAACGCATTGGTTAAGATCGACATGTCAGAGTTTGGCGAGCATCATAATGTATCAAGGTTAGTCGGCGCCCCGGCTGGTTATGTGGGATACGACGATGGCGGCCAGCTGACAGATAAAATCAGACGCCAGCCCTACAGTCTCGTCCTTTTTGACGAAATCGAAAAAGCCCACCCAGATGTTTTTAATATGATGCTTCAAATACTCGAAGACGGCTATTTGACAGATGCCAAGGGTCGCCGGATCGACTTTACAAACACTATCGTAATAATGACCAGCAATATCGGCGCCGAGAAACTTCAAAAAGAGGCCAACTTTGGCTTCCAGGCGTCAAAATCAAATGAGCTAAAAGATCTTGAAACGATGCATCAAGCTAACGAAGATAAGGTGCGCGACGAGCTCAAAAAAATACTCAGACCCGAGCTTCTAAACCGAATAGATAAAACCATTGTCTTCCGCGCTCTGACCAAAAAGGATATATTCAAAATTATCGATCTCCAAATCGATGAATTGCGCCGCCGACTACAGCGCAAAGGCCTTAGCGTTCAGCTGAATAATGGCGCCAAACAATATCTTCTCGAACACGGCTATGATTCTCGCAATGGGGTTAGGCCGCTGCGACGAATCATTCAGGACACTATCGAAGATCACTTAGCGCTTGAGCTACTCGATGAGAAGTATGAAAAAGGTGATATTATTCAGGTAGCCGCCAAAAAAGGCGAGCTAGACTATGCCATCGCTACCGAATAATCAACCCTACAACCCGCCACGCCATCGACTAGCTGGTGTAATAATGCTCCTGATATGGTTCTCGTTGATTGGCTTTGTAATTTATCAAAGGCAAGATATCTATGATTGGTGGAAACTTCATAGCTATGAAGTGCCTGCTAACGTAAGTGCCATCGCATCCCAAGACACCATGACTGACTATGCAGAAAAGGTGTTTTACGTTAATCAGCCGGCATTGACTCCAAAAGCCAATTTTAGTGAATTCTGTCCCAATAACGGAGGCGAGCAGACGATAGTGCTCGGCTGTTATCATCCAAAGCAAAATGGCATATACCTATTACAAGTTACTGACAGTCGCCTAAATGGCGTACAGCAAGTCACGGCGGCGCACGAGATGCTTCATGCCGCTTATGATCGACTGAGTAGCTCTGAGAGGGAAAGGATCGATGCGCTCCTGACGGATTACTACAAAAACGGCCTAGACGATAAGCGTATATTAGACACAATCGATGCCTATAAGCAATCTGAGCCAAACGATGTGGTTAACGAAATGCACTCGATATTCGGGACAGAGGTAAGTGATTTACCTGCTCCACTCGAGGAATATTATAAGCAGTATTTTGATAACAGGTCTGCTGTCGTTGCATTCGCAAATGCCTATCAGAGTGAATTTACATCGCGCCAAAAAAACGTAGAAGCCGCAGACGCCCGCTTGGCCGATATCAAGTCGCAAATAGATGACTTAAACGCTGATTTAAAAACCAAACAATCAGAAATAGCCGCCGAGCAGTCGAATCTCAATAATTTGCGAAATTCAGATGTCGCGGCATATAACGCGGCTGTTCCAGGCTATAATCAGATGGTTGATGCCTACAATGCAGAGATTCGGCAAGTCAAAACTTTGATTACAAGTTATAATGCGCTGGTTATTTCACGCAATGCGACGGCCGGCGAGGCTGATCAGTTGACTCGTGAGCTTAGTAGCGACGCCACTCCAATTAATAGATAGTTAATTTTTGAATGCTAAACTGGTTTATAGTTAGGAGTTTTCATGGCCAAAAAGCCAAAGAGTCAATATGTTTGTAGTAATTGTGGGGCAATATCGTCAACTTGGAGCGGTAAATGCGTACAGTGTGGCGAATGGAATACTTTGCATGAGCAAATGACTGCTACTGCAATTAAGGGTAGCCTAGTTACGGGCAATACACTCAGGCCTGAATCTGTTTCAAAATCGATTGCCAAGGATCAAACTCGGCTTAAAACGGGTTTCGATGAGATAGACGAGGTGCTCGGCGGTGGAATTGTGGCTGGCAGCGTGAACTTAATAGCTGGTCAGCCAGGTATCGGCAAGAGCACACTCTTACTCCAACTGGCATATGCTGCGGCTGCAAGCTCTGAGGTGCTGTACATAAGCGGGGAGGAATCCGCACACCAAATTGGCCTGAGAGCACAGCGCTTAGGTACCTTGCGATCCGACCTTCAGCTTGCAACCAGCAATTCGGCCGATGATATAGCAGCTACGATTGCCAGCGGTGGTTATAAGCTTGTAATAGTTGATTCGATTCAAACCATTAGTTGCAGTGCGATTGCATCTGCAGCAGGTACGGTATCGCAAATTACCAATTCGACACAACTGCTCACATTAGCCGCCAAACAATCCAACACGGCGATAATTATTGTTGGCCATGTCACAAAAGAAGGTACTATCGCTGGTCCTAAAGTTTTAGAGCACGCTGTCGACGTAGTCATGCAG
>CAZXDL010000001.1:4422-29260 GCA_964639505.1 uncultured Candidatus Saccharibacteria bacterium
AGGTACTATCGCTGGTCCTAAAGTTTTAGAGCACGCTGTCGACGTAGTCATGCAGCTAGAGGGTGATCGATACGGCGGCTTTAAACTCCTGCGCGCTATCAAAAACCGCTATGGTTCGACTAACGAAGCAGCAATTTTTGAGATGCTTGAAAGCGGATTGCAGCCGGTAGCAAACCCCTCAGCCGCATTGCTTGCTGAACGGCAGATTAGTGATGGTTCGGTGGTACTGGCTACGCTCGAAGGCACTCGGCCACTTTTGGTAGAAGTGCAGGCTTTAGTTAATCGCACAAGCTACGGATATCCGAAACGGGCTGCGAGCGGCTATGATCTTAATCGCCTAAATTTACTTGTTGCCATGTTAGAGAGGCGGACAAAGCTAAAACTTGGCGAGCATGACATATACATCAATATTGTGGGCGGCATCCAAATAAAAGAGCCCGCAGCTGACCTTGCGATTTGTCTAGCTATAGGCTCTGCAGCAAAAGGTTTACAGTTAAAAAAGAACGCTGTTGTTTTTGGTGAAATTGGCCTCAGTGGCGAAGTCCGCCATGTCCCCTATACAGATAAAAGGTTGGCCGAAGCAAAAAAGCTAGGTTTTGACGGGGCGATTGGGCCAACCGACAAGACTAGCAAGAAGCTGACAGGTCTTTATCAAGTTAAAAATATTCGCGACGCTTTGAACCAGTTCCTTGAGAAAGATTAAGGGCCGCTAACAGAAACTGTTCCTGACTGGTTGCCGCCGCTATCGCGCAGATAAATTGGGACTGTATAAGGTCCGCCACCAGGTATGTTTACACTACATGTGCCACTGGTGGCTGGCACGCCGCTACAGCTACTGGCAGCCGAACCGTTAACGTATGCTGTGATGGTACCGGTGCCTCCTGACCAGTCAACTTTTACAATGTGTCCAATAGTAGCGGTATTCGTAATTGATAGTGAGTTACCTGTGCTGTAGCTCATTGTTGTGCTTGCAGTACCTTGATAGAGCACGCTATCACTAACCGTTGCGGTAAGCGTGCCACTGCCGGACGACGTCGGACTATATACAAATGAAACCGTTGAAGGTGAATCAGTAACATTTTTTGTGTTAATAGTCTGCCCGTTGAGTGTAAATGTAACCGTGCCGGGGAATTGCGACCGTTGAGGGTCGTTTAATGGGTGAGTGCCTTGTGAAACAGTTGCGGTAATAGTACAGCTTGCCTCACAATCGTCGGGCGCCGTAAGTGTGATGGTTGGTAAGGCATCGTTACAATTGTGCACATCATCAGTGGCAGTCGCACTAGTCCCGGTTTTGCTGGTGCCGCTATTGATGCTAGTCTTACCACCGTTAAAGATATCTACATTCCACGAGGCCGCGTTTGAATTAGCCGCATTGTCTTTTGCAAGTGGTGGCGTACAGCTGGTCGCAATCTTATTGGAAACTTTATCAATTGTCTGACTAGTGTTCTTAGATGTTGAGCTTCCACCGGCGTACCAGCCAGGGAAGAGATCGTTAGTTGGGCTTGGCTCCTGCGAGCCTATACCAATGTGATTTCTGACTATGAAAGCCGGACCGGTTTTAATGGTTTTCGGAGCGGTCCAGTTCACAGGAGTCACATCTGAGTGCGCGTATTCCATAAAGCCACGGGTCATTGGGGCGGTTAAGTTCTCCATAGAACTGTGGAGCGTAACTCGCCTAGTATGATGTCCGACCCAGCTAACAACCGCGTATTTCGTTGACCAGCTAGTCATCAATCCGTCGTAGCCGTCATTGGTGGTACCGGTCTTTACTGCGAAGTTCCAGCCTTTGTAGCGCTGGAATTTATAGCTAGCCGGCAAGTAGCTTGCTTTAGGGTCAGAAGCCATATCGTTAACTATATAGGCCGTATCGGCTTTGATGACCTGCTTAGGTTTGGGCTGTTTGAATTCGTAAACTGTTTTATCTGAAGCGTCAGTTATTTTCATAATGTAAGTACGGGGGATTGCAGCGCCCATCCTACCCAAAGTTGATAATCCGTTGACATGGTCATCAAGATGGAGGAAGGCGCCGTCGCCAATAGCAGCAGCACCGTAACATTGCGTGGTTTCAGTTAATGCTTGGTCGGCATAACAGTTGTATGAGCTCTTCTTTTTAGAAGTATTGTACGTGTTATCCATCATCGCAGAAGCTGTACGGATGGTCTTATTAATTGAATCGACCCGCCCGTTACTTTTGTCTTTTGGATCGGCAGACAGCATGGCTTTTACGGCCGGCACATTCCTTGAGCCGCCTAGCGCATATCTAAGGGTGACTGGCCCGGGGAATTTAAAATCGTAGTCTTGCAGGCAGTTGCCACCGTTTTTGGGCAATTGCTTGTTGGTGCAAGGATAGCCTGGGATTGGCCCGCTCGTGTCGTACAGTACTGACCCCGCACCGACATTATTATTGTTTTCGATTAGGGCAGTGTAGTCATAGGGTTTGAAGCTGGAGCCTGGCGGAATAAGTATGCCAGCCGCATAGTTATTTTGGCCATGATCAGGGTCGGTGAAGTCGGTGCCTCCCACCAAAGAGACAATCTGGCCAGTTTTTACATCCTCCGCAACCATGGCTTCTTCGTCTGCGCCGTAACGCCTGACGTTGCTCAAGTTAGATGCTACCAATGCTTCGGCTTTATCTTGAAGGCGAGAGTCAAGGGTAGTGACGACTTTCCAGCCGCCACGCTGAACTGTCTTTTCGCCATAGGTTTGCTCGAGCTCTTGCTTTGCCGCCAACACAAAGTAAGGCGCCTTGATGTCTTTAAACTTAGGAGACTGTTGGTGAACTTGCGCCAAAATATCAACTTTTTTGGCATCCGCTGCTTGCTTGGACGTAATATAGCCCTGCTTAACCATCTGATCTAAAATATAGTGTTGACGGTTTAGCATAGCTTCTGGGTTAAAAGTGTCTCCTGTTACAGCCGGATTATAGGCATTTCCGGCGTATGGCGAATAGTAGCTAGGAGCTTGGGGAATAGCGGCCAACATGGCTGCTTGAGGTAGCGTCAGGTTTTTGGCGCTGGTTTGGAAGTAGTCTCTGGCGGCGCTCTCTACGCCGTATTCTTGGCCACCGTATGGCGCGATATTAAGGTAGCCGGTTAAAATATCCTCTTTGGAATATTCACGCTCTAGCTCGACAGCTAAAATCAACTCCTTAACCTTGCGAGTTACCGTGCGGTTGTCAGTCCAGTTTTCGTTTAATTTAACAAGCTGTTGGGTTATGGTCGAGCCTCCTTCAACGGCACCACCAGTCCCGCTCACATCTCGATAAGCGGCACGCATGATGCCCCTGACATCAAATGCACCATGATTATAGAAATCTTTATCTTCGATAGCGACGGTCGCTTGTTTTATATATGTCGACATATCTTTGCCTTCAACTGGTATACGTTTGACAGTATCGTAGTCGTTAAAGAGCACAACCTTACCCGTTCGGTCATAATAAGTAATGCTGCCACCAATGCTGTCCCCTGAAAGGCTCTTAATTTTTGGAAGATCCTTTCGGAAGTAGGCAAAAAGACCGATAGTCATAAAGAATCCGACAAGTATAGTAATACCAATAATTTTAAGTGCCATGATGCCGCCATCACGGCTGAACCAGTAGCCTGCAACCCGCTTCGGGTGCATGCGGTAAAGGGTGCGTTTCCAGGGATCTTTGGGTAGTGTTGCTAGATAAGCGGCTTTGGCCGCATCGTGTTCCGCCTTTTTGGCTTTGTTGCGATCGCCAAGTGAACGGTTTAACTTGATGGTATTACCGCTTCTAGTCGTGACTGTATTTCGTGAGCGGCGATTACGTCCCTGTGGTTTACTCATATAAGATTGTCTGTCTCCGTCATAGGATAGCTATATTATACCAAATATTGTTAATAAAACGCCTATGTTTCGATTGCAGAATGGCGCTAGGTTATACTAATGGCATGAAACTGTCAGAAGAATTAGCTTGGCGTGGCTTTGTCAATCAAACCACATATAAAGACATAACAGTACTCGACCGCCAGAAAGTAACTTTTTACTGGGGCGTAGATCCAAGTGCTGATTCTATGACGATAGGCAATTTGGCCGCGGCGATGATGGTAAAGTGCTTTATTAAGCATGGCCATAAGCCGGTCTTGCTGGTTGGCGGCGCAACAGGAATGGTTGGCGACCCTGACGGTAAGTCCGAAGAACGTGAGCTTATATCTGGCAAGCAGATCGAACACAACAAACAAGCCATATCGGGGCAGTACCGACAAATATTTGGACGGTCATTTAAGTTAGTTGATAACTACAGCTGGTTTAAAAATATAAATTATTTAGATTTTTTGCGCGAAATAGGGAAGCACGTGCCAGTGCGCCAAATGATGGCCCGCGAATTTGTCCAAACCAGACTGAGTGAGAGTGGAGCAGGTATCAGTTACGCTGAATTCAGCTATGTTTTAATTCAGGCTTATGATTATTTGCAGCTTTATCAAAAGGAGGGCGTGACCCTCCAGCTATGTGGTTCGGATCAGTGGGGCAACAGTATCGCAGGTGTTGATTTAATCAGGCGCAAAACTGGCGGTGAAGCCCATGTTTTTTCGGCGCCGTTGATAACAAATAAAGCCTCAGGCCGTAAATTTGGCAAATCCGAAGCAGGCGCTGTATGGCTTGACCCTGCCAAAACTACGCCCACACAATTTTATCAGTTCTGGATAAACACCGATGATGATAGCGTAGGCGACTACTTAAAAATATTTACCGAGTTCAGCCAACCCGCAGTAGCAGAAATTATGACAAGGCATATCGAGAACCCAGGCGTCAGGCAGGCTCAAGCCAGTCTTGCTTTTGAAGCGACAAAGTTGGTGCATGGCGAAGCTAGCGCAATGCAGGCGCAACGAGTGACGGACTATCTTGTTGGCAGGCAATCGATAAAGCACGCTAATAAAAAAGACTTGCAGGAATTAAAGCGTGAAATTCCCTCCATTCGTTCACCCAAAAGCGGATCGATAGTAGACGCTCTCTCTGAGAGCGGTTTAGCAGCTTCTAATACCGAGGCTCGTCGGCTTATCGCGGGCAATGCCATATCAATTAACGGCAAAAAGATAAGTCGCGAGCAATTCGAGCCGGCAGACTTTATTTCCGGGCACCTACTATTGCGGCGCGGCAAGGCATTCAAAGACTCTGCCCTAGTGGAATTGAGCTAGCCAATCTGTTAAAATAGGACAAATATGCCGAAAACAACGAAGCAGTCAAAGCGCAAAGCTGACCAGTATAATGATCCAACTCATAATTACTTACATTACTGGGACGGCCGCGAGTACGAGCACGCCGCCGAGGAAGCAGCCATATCTAAACTCCTCAAAGGCAAGCATTTCAAAAACGCTGTTGATGTTGGCGGGGGTTATGGCCGACTATGCGTCCAGCTTGAGGCTTATGCCGACAAGGTAACACTGGCCGAGCCCAGTCAGCAGCAGCTCGACATTGCCGCCAAGTTTCTAAAAGACCATCCTGAAATTGACCGTAAATTAACTCAAGCTGATGATCTACCATTCGAATCAGGCACAATTGACTTGTTAACTATGATCCGAGTGATGCATCACTTGCCTGATCCTAGCCGTGAATTTGCAGAGATTTCGAGGGTGCTAGACAAAGATGGATACGCCATAATCGAAGTGGCCAATTATCTCCACATGGTAAATCGTTTACGTCATATAGCTAAACGTAAACGAATGCCGATTAAACCTGTTGATATCCGTTCTGAGGCTAATAAGCGAGACGATGAAATACCTTTTGTAAATCACAATCCAGCGACAGTAATACGGCAGCTATCTGACGCCGGCCTTCGGGTCGAGTCGACTTTGTCGGTTTCAAATCTTCGAAGTGTACGACTTAAGAGAATTCTGCCCAGAGAAGTAATGTTAGGCGCCGAGCGTGCTCTACAACGTCCGTTGGCAACTGTTTATTTCGGCCCGAGTATTTGGTTTTTGGTACGCAAAACCCCTTCAGCTTGAGGTTATGAATCTCGATAGCCCGCTGACAGAACTTAAAGGTGTCGGTGATGCGCAAGCTAAAAGATTTGCTTTGATTGGAGTAAAAAATGTCGGCGAACTACTTCACTTTTATCCGCGCCGATACGAGGACTACTCACAAAAAACCCCGATTGATAAGCTGATTCCAGGTAAAGTAACAGTTGAAGCAGAAATAAAACAGGCGGCTGGCAGGTATGTTCGGCGTGGGATGCACATAACCGAGGCTATAGCCAGTGATCAAACTGGCAGCGTACGGCTTGTATGGTTTAATCAGCCTTACCGCGCGGCCGCATTAAAGACCGGACAGTCATATTTCATATCGGGGCAGTATGAATTAAGGCGCCAACGTTTCACAATATTAAATCCTACTGTCGAAATGGCCAGTGACTTCCCAGTAAATACTGCAAGCATATTGGCTGTATATCGAGAGACAAAGGGTCTAACGTCGCGACATATTCGTTTAGCTATTAAAGAAGCGCTGAGCCTGATTCCGCCCATCAAAGAAACACTACCGAAGTGGATTTTAAACGAAGATAAATTAAATTCGCGCGATGATGCAATTAGAGCAATTCATATTCCCAAATCGAACGAACATCTCGAGCAGGCTCGCCGACGTCTTGGCTTTGAGGAAGTCTTCGAGCTTAGCCTGGCCAGTCTACTTAATAAACGAGAAAATCAGTCCGAACATGCCATCAAAGTTCAATTTAACGAAAAGCTGGCTCGAGATTTTGTTAAGCACCTGCCCTTTAAACTAACTGGTGCTCAACGTAAAACCATTTGGCAAATATGTTTAGATTTGCAGAAGGATCAACCGATGAATCGTATGGTCGAAGGGGATGTTGGTTCAGGAAAGACCGCTGTAGCGACAATGGCCTCGCTCATGGTATTGGCTGAGGGTTTCCAGGTCGCATTGATGGCGCCGACTGAACTATTAGCGAGACAGCATGCAGAAACCATTCACAAACTACTCGATCCACTTGGTAGGTCAAGCAGCGTACTTTTATTAGTAGGAAGCCAGTCGCCCTCGCAAAAAATCAAAGCCAAAAAAGCCATTAGCGACGGCAAAGCTGAGTTTATCATCGGCACCCAAGCCTTAATTCAGGAAAACGTCGATATGAAAAAACTTGCTTTGATTATAATCGATGAGCAGCACCGTTTTGGCGTCGACCAGCGTAAAACCCTGATGTCTAAAGCCGGTCACATGCCGCATGTACTGAGTTTAACCGCTACACCGATCCCGCGTACTCTCGCTCTAACACTCTATGGCGAATTAGATATTTCGATTTTAGATGAAAAGCCCGTTGGAAGATTGCCTGTTGCAACAGAAATTGTTTCGCCTAATTCTAAAGCTCAACTTTATAAGGATATCGACAAACAGATAAAATCGGGCAAGCAGGTTTTTGTGGTCTGCCCACTTATTAACGATTCGGATATGCTTGATGCCAATTCAGTCGAAAAGGTGTTCAAACAACTCAATGAAGTTGAATTCAAGCATCGCAGACTAGGAATGCTTCACGGAAAACTTAAACCAGAAGCCAAGCAAGCTGTAATGCAGGATTTTGTCGATCATAAGTTGGATATTTTGGTTTCCACAACAGTTATTGAGGTAGGGGTTGATGTCCCTAACGCCACAGTCATGGTTATTGAAAGTCCCGAACGTTTTGGCCTTGCGCAACTGCACCAGCTCAGGGGCAGGGTTGGTCGTGATAAAGAGCAGGGTTATTGCTATTTGCTGATGAACGACTCAAAATCACCCAGTCCGCGAATCCGAGCGCTTGCTAGATCAAATGACGGCTTTAAACTTGCTGAAATGGATCTTGAATTGCGTGGTCCAGGTGCGATTTATGGGACTAGTCAGCACGGTGCTCTCGATTTGAGGATCGCTAAACTTACTGACGCTAAACTCATTGCTTCCGCTAGGCTGGGCGCACAAAAATTCATAGCAAAAAACGAGAAGCTACAGAACTACGACGACCTCAACAACAGAGTCAGTCACTTAAGGACTGTTACCAACCTAAATTAAATCCATGTGCATCTGATAACAATAGCTTGGTATACTTCATGCCTAGAAGTATGAGAATAATTGCAGGTAGACTTGGTGGTCGGAATTTTGATGGTCCACGCGGCCATCGTACTCATCCGATGAGCGAGAAAGCTCGCGGAGCGATATTTAATGCGCTTGGCGATATAAATGGGCTTAGTGTGCTTGATGCTTTTGCCGGCAGTGGCGCACTAGCCTTCGAGGCGGTCAGTCGAGGAGCAAATGAAGTTATAGCCGTAGAGATTGATAAAAAAGCACACTCAATAATTAAACAAAGCGCTGAGGAACTTGGGATTAGCAATAAAGTAGTGATAGTTCGTGCCAACGTTTCGGCTTGGTCAAACCGGCACAAAAGTGCAAAGTTTGATATCGTACTATGCGACCCCCCTTACGATGATATTCAGTATAAGATCATTCGGAAGCTTGCAGATCATCTCACTGCAAAGGGTATTTTTGTATTATCGTTGCCCGGGACTCACGAAAAACTGACTTTAGATGGTCTAAATATTATCCAAAGCAAAAACTATGGCGATGCCCAGCTGGTCTTTTACCGGCGAATTTCGTAAAATACATTAGTCATTCGCGCGGATGTGGTGGAATGGTAGACACGCTAGTTTTAGGAACTAGTGCCGCAAGGCGTGGAGGTTCAAGTCCTCTCATCCGCACCATTATTTTAAAGGGTGTGGCCTAAAAAGGTAGCTCTCTTGACAACACTTGTATTTGGCAATAGACTTATGCTTAAGACAACTGAGATTAGTCGTGTGCCAGAAAATATAAAATCAATAAGTTAAAAATGATTAAACGCATTTCTGCAAAAATCAAAAAAAGGAGCTTACATAAGAGAGTCATTTTAGCTTTACTTTTAGTTTTATTCGCAGGGATTGGCAGCTATTTTATACTCAATAGTTCTGCTAGCAGTTCTGTGCCGACTCTAGCAAACGTATTTGTATCTCCAAATGGAAGTGATGCGGGATCAAACTGTAAATTGTTTACAACTGCTGTCGGCAATCCTGACACATCAACGGGTGCTACACTTTGCAAAAGTTTTGAGAAAGCAGTTAGCCTTGTTCAGGCTGGTGGCACCGTACTCGTAAAATCCGGCACTTATGGGGACCAGACTATTACTTCCGATAAAGGAAGTACGACTTACGTTGTTGCTGAAGATGGGACAACTATTGGAGGATTTAAGCCTGATAGTAGCTGGGTGGAATACCAAAATTTTACAGCGGCCAACTTAGATATGGAGAACATTTCTCCAACAAATGTTACTTTGCGAAATGTCAATATTGCTGCGCAAGGCCACGTTACTTTTGATGGCCCAGACAATTTTACGTGGATAGGAGGCACTGTAGGTCCGTATCAAATAGACGATGGAGATTGGCCTGGTCGATTCCAAATTCAAGGTATACCTGACACAACTAACAATCTAGTGCTCGATGGTTTAATCGTTCAGCCAGTTACAAGGACACAGGCATGTATTAACGATAGTACAAATTGCCATACTGAAGTTGTCCGATTCAACGAAGGAGTTACATCCGCAATACTTCGAAATATGACTTTTCAAAATGGATCTGGTATAAATTCAGCCACAATTTTTACCGGAAGTACTTCTTCAGGGTCAGTCGCAAACCTTACCCTAGAAAATAATTTCTTTGGAAGTAACGGAGGACAGCCAATAGTAGATGAGAATCCATCGGGAGCTTGTGGAAACTGGACATTTCGTAATAATACAATGGCAACGACTGGCGCGGCATTTGTAGAAAATGATTGTTCTAGCGCTACCAACGTAAAAATCATTGGAAATATAGGCCAAGTTCCAATTTGTCGTACAGGTGTAACATATTCAAATAATGTCTGGTTTAACGGCACATGTGGAAGCACTGATATAAATGCAGGTAGTGGACTTTCTAGTCTTGGTCTTGGTGGATCAGATGGTTTTCATTTGACTGCTACGTCGCCTGCAAAAGATCATGGAGATCCAACAAGCTTTCCAGCCTTAGATCACGACGGCGGAGCAAGACCCTTCGGTTCTGCGCCGGATGCAGGAGCACATGAGTATGGGTCGTCCCCACCATCTTCTGGCGGAAATGGTATAAGTGCGAATGTATTCGTTGCCACCAACGGCAACGATAGCGGAACCAACTGTAGAAGAATAAGCCCTGCTACGACAACAAGTCCAGACACAACTGGTGCTACCCTCTGTAAAACTTTTGGAGCAGCTTGGAACAAAGCTTCAGCTGGAGATACCATTTATGTTAAAGCGGGTACTTATCCAGCTCAGATAGTTTCTGGAGACAAAACAGCAGAAACTAGAATAGTTGGTGAAAATGGGACAAAAGTTGCTGGTGACGCAATATGCAAGGATGGATATGGATCTGATGGGGCTTTTTGTGCTAATGCTCAAAATATGACTTTAGAAAATATGACATTAGATGCCGGGACAAACGCCGGTGTATCATCGGGCTCACAAATCAACGCCACCAATGTAAAGTACAAAAATGTAAATTTATACGGAGATTTCGTAAATATCACTATTAATTCATCTAATTTTACTTGGCAGGGTGGCTCACATGGTCAGGATGGAATTGATGGTGGTAAACGACGATGCGATCAGCCACTCGGCGAGCCAGTATGGGTTTGGGCAAGCAATGTCACGATAGACGGAGTACGATTTAACCCAAAAAAAATTCAAGCCGGTGTTGCAGGATCGTCCTGTGGTTCAGACAATACACCTCATATCGAAATCATTCGGCTTGAGAGCGGAGCATCTAACTTCACTGTTAAAAACTCTTGGTTTGTTGCTGGCTCTGACGCTGGCTCAGGACACATATTTACATCAACGGCGGCGCCAGGACTTAAATTGATAAATAACTATTTTGAGCCTGTCAATGGCACATACACAATTCAAGCAGGGTCGAGTGCTTGCGATTGGACATTCTTGTATAACACCTTTACCCAGGGCAGTAATCTCGGCTGTACTTCGTCCTCGACTTGGGTAGGTAACCTTGGCGTTTCACAAGGCTGTTCCGGAAGTGTACATATGAAAAACGTTTGGCAAGGAACGAATAATGGCACTGCATGTAATGGGGCTGACAAGACTTTTAGTAACTTAGGCATTTTGTCAGGCGGGCATTTAGCTTCGACATCACCTGCAATTGATGCCGCCGAAACAGACACTGCATCAGATTATTGCACAGGCAATTTAGTTGGATCGACAGATTATGATGGAAATGTGCGCCCTCAGGGAGCCGCCTGTGACGCTGGTGCAGATGAATTTGCTTCAGGGGGTACCACATCGCCTAAACCAGGTGACGTTAATAACGATGGACTTGTCAACATCATTGATCTGTCGACACTCCTTTCTAAATGGAACACTAACTATCCGCAAGCAGACTTTAATGGCGATAATATTGTAAACATATTTGACCTTTCAATTCTTTTAAGTAATTATGGAAAATGAGTAAACACTTATGATTAAGCGAACTGCCGCCAAAATTAAAAAAAATCGATTCTTTGACGGAGTCAATCTAAGTATATTTGCCGTTATTTTCGTAGTTATCGGCGGATATATCATACTTAAAAGCTTTGCGGCAACTCCGCCTGCTATATATTTAACTCCTGCAACGAGCACCATAAATACAAGTACAGATTTCACTGTACAGATTATGGAAGACAGCGGGACAGCAACTGTAAATGCTGTTCAGGCAAATCTGACATACCCGTCTAATCTTCTCGATGCGGTTTCGATTGATACAACCGGCTCTTCCTTCACTACAGTAGCTGAGTCATCAGCTTCAAACGGCAATATAAAGTTTGGCGCTGGTACAGCAACTGGTTCGGCAGGAGTTAGCGGCCAGCATCTTGTTGCCACGATTCACTTTAAGTCTAAAACGACTGCCGGCGCAGCGTCTGTGACATTTGTGAATGGCACTGCGCTTGTGGATGCAGGTAGCAACAATGAAATATTAGGCGGAGTAGACAATAATCCAGATGGCACGTACACCATTAATGCTTCCACCCCACCTGCAGCAAATGGTCATATATATCTGACACCAGCTTCAGCAACGGTTGCTACAAATACAGGATTCTCGGTACAGGTACGAGAAAACAGTGGCACAACCTCAGTCAACGCTGTCCAAGCAAATCTGACCTATCCTGCCAGCTCACTTGATGTCACAGGCATCAGTACATCCTCAGGAGCTTTTAGTCTCGTGGCCGAATCGACGGCCCTCAACGGTAACATTAAGATTGGTCTCGGGGTCGGGGCAGGTACGCCAGCTAAAACCGGTGATCAGCTGGTAGCGACAATTCAGTTCAAATCCAAAACTGCTACCGGCGTAGCAAATGTTGGTTTCGCAACCGGCACGGCAATTATAAATTCTGCAACAAATAACGACATTTTGGGCGCGCTTACAAACTCTACTGGCGGAAGCTATACCATAAACGCCGCCTCTTCTCCTCCTGCTACTGGAGGTGGCAGTGGCCAGACAAACAATTCCTCTTCCACAAAAACCGGCAGTAGCACGACAAATAAAGGCACGGGGTCAGCTTCTTCAAACATATCCACCAACAATACTAGCTCTACAGGCACTACAGACTCATCGCAATTGAGCGAAAGTAGTTCTGAAACCTTTAATACTGAAGATAACACCGCAGTTGAGCCTAGCTACACAGTGACGATTAAAGTTGTCGACAGTAAGGGAAATGGCGTAAGCGGCAAGTCAGTGACATTGAACGGTTCCACCAAAAAAACCGATAAAAATGGACTCGTTACATTTAATGATGTGCTGGCTGGTCGTCAGCAAGTTAAAATTAGCGGCACCTCAAAACCATTTACGATTGACGTAACGGCTTCCGAGGCTGGCGTCGATGGCGCTGCAGTTCAAGAATTTACACTTAAGCTTAGTGCTGGCTCATCGGTCTGGAAATATGTCGCCGGCGCCTTGATCGGACTAGCAGTGATATCGGCTATTGTAATTCTGACTAGTCGACGACCTCGCGGGCCAACAGGCACGATTACCCCACAAGCGGTAGACCCCACGATGGAACAACAAGCCGTCATTATGCCAAATAAAGACAGCTAACTCTCACGCTTGGCAAATACCAAGCTTAAAAAAATGAAAAATGCTAAGAGACAATCAAGCAAAACTAGTCTATTAACGCTTATACCCTTTACGGCCATATTTATTGGATTAGGAATATACTTACTGGTTAACAGCTTTGCTGCTGCCACTGCGCCGGGGGACGCTAACGGTGATGGCACGGTTAATGTCCAAGATTTATCAATCCTTTTAACTAACTGGAAAACAAATTACCCCGCGGCAGATTTCAACGGCGATCAAACAGTAAATGTTTTGGACCTTTCAATATTGCTTAGCAAGTGGGGAACGAACTCCTCCCAGAGCTATATATTTCAAGATGAATTTAACGGGGCAACGGGTTCTGCGCCGGACGCATCAAAATGGACTTTGCGGGGAGAAATTTGCGATCCACCAGCCGACTACGCTTGTCCAAAAAATTCAAATGTCTTCCAAGATGGCGCCGGTAACCTAGTTTTAAGAACTAAACGCGAAAGTTCCAATTGGCTAACGGGTGGTCCGTATTCAGGTGCGTGGCTGAGTAGCTTCACATATGGTTCCGGCTGGCCAGCTTCAGGGGTTAAAGCAAGCCTACCGGTTCCTTATAAAATAGAAATGCGGGCCATAATGCCAAACACGGTAGGGGCATGGCCGTCGATCTGGACTATCAATGTAGACCGTCCGACAACTCAGAATATTTATGAGCTCGATGTGGCCGAAGAGCGCATGACCACCCCTACTAGTGCGGGCTGTCACCAACATACATGGCTTGGCGGGGCCGATAAAGGGGCGTGGGACGGAGGAGTTAATGTGAGCGATATGGGCCTAAACTGGCATGTTTATAGTGCTAATGTATATACCGATCGCGTGGAGTACAAAGTTGACACACAAGCCTGTGGCACTGCTTATGGCGTATCAGGTAAGCAAGGCATAATATTAAATAATCTTATTGCAAAGCCTGGAAGCTGGGGATCGGCAGGCGGACAACCATCAACTGGTGACCCCGGCCCTTGGGATTTCAAAATCGATTACATTCGCGTTAGCGCGCTTTAACAAAGCTGTGCATAACTTAAAAAAAATATTGACAGTCTCTTAAACATGGAACATAGTTATGTTTAAGATTAAGTTTGAAGAGACTATCTAGTCAATGGGTAAAAAATGAAAATAATTAGATCGAAAAGTGCACCAATTTTTTTGTTTGTTGTCGTTTTTGGTGCTTTGGGTGCGTTTCTAATAATTAATAGTTTCGCGGCTTCAGCACCAAGTGTGTATCTTAACCCAGCCACAAGTACAATTGGCGTTTCAACAGATTTTAATGTTGAAATCCGAGAAAACAGTGGCACAACTGCAGTCAACGCAATTCAAACCAACCTGACTTTTAATTCAACACTCCTCGATGTCGTAAGTATAGACACCTCAACAACTGCCTTTGGAGTAGTGGCCGAAAACACCATCGGTCCCGGCACGATAAATCTAGGTATGGGCGTGTCTGGTGGTGCAGCCGCAAAGACCGGTGATCAGCTGGTTGCGATTATTCACTTTAAATCTAAGACAACTGCTGGCACAGCAAATGTTAATTTCACTACTGGCACCGCATTAATTAACTCAACCACTAACAGTGATCTTCTCGGGACCCTAAATAGCACAACGGCACCAGGTGGGGCTTACACTGTTTTCGTCGATACTGCGCCTACCGCTGCGGTTACATTCCCGACCAGTGGCGCAAAGGTTAAAGGCACTGTTACAGTTACGGGTACTGCCACAGACGCGCAGGGTGTTGCCAGCGTACAATTTAAACTCGATGGAGCTAATCTAGGAGCAGCAGACACTACCAGCCCATATTCCGTTTCTTGGAATTCCACAACAGTCGCAGATGGCTCGCACACTATAACTGCAACTGCAACTGATACTGGCAACCAGACAACCACCTCTACCGGTATTACATTTACAGTTGATAACACTCCTCCTGACACTACGATTACATCAACTAACCCAGGATCAACCACAAGTACTTCGCAAAGCTTTACCTTCACGGGTTCTGAAACCGGCTCGACATTTGAATGCTCGCTTGATTCAGCAACTTTCGCTACATGTACCTCGCCCAAAGCCTACACTGGCTTAGCTGTTGGCAGCCATACGTTTAATGTCCGTGCGATTGATCCTACTGGAAACGTTGATGCTACACCTGCTACTCAGACATGGACAATCACACCTCCTCCGGATACTACGGCACCAACAGTTAGCATAACTGCACCAACGAATGGCTCGAGCGTACAAGGATCAAATGTAGCTATTACTGCGACAGCTGCAGACAATGTTGGTGTTGCGGGTGTTAGCTTCTATCTAGACCAAACTCCACCTAATGGACAGCTTGGCGCAGAAGACACTGCCAGTCCATACAGCGCAACATGGAATACTACTACTCTAGTCAACGGATCACATACACTTACAGCAGTAGCTCGTGACGCTGCCGGCAACAAGACTACATCTGCTGTCGTAACAGTGACCGTAAATAATCCTGCCACGCCAGATGTAACCAAACCTTCAGTACCGGCTAATTTGCGATCAACTTCAACAGATAAATCAAGCGTTTCTTTAGCATGGGACGCTTCAAGTGATCCGTCAGGCGCCAATAACGAAACAATCTCAGGCGTAAAAAACTACACCGTATATAGGAGCACGACATCAACCGGTACTTACGCCGCTTTACCTGGCGGGACTACTACTGCTCAAACATTAGTTGACGGAAGTCTAACACCGAGTACGACCTATTGGTATAAAATTCTGGCAACAGACAATGCAGGTAACCCAAGTGCACTTAGCGCAAGTATATCCGCAACAACCGCCGCCGCTCCGGCGCTTATACCTGGAGATGTCGATGGAAATGGAGTTGTTGATCTGCTCGACTTGTCTGGGCTGCTGGCACACTGGAATCAAAGCTACCCAGCCGCAGATTTTAAAAACAGTGGCACAAGTGCGGGCAGGATTGATATCTATGACCTGTCTATCCTACTAAGTAATTACGGCCGAGTTTCATAAGAGAAAGGGTGGGAATGAATATCTTCGTAAAAAAGTTTAACTATGCCTTAGCTACTGTAGCGTTCACAGCCACCAGTTTGCTAACCTCGGCCAGCACCGCATTTGCGGCATCTGCCTCGCTTTCTCTAACGCCTGCAGCATATACTGCAGCGCCTGGCACGACCTTTGACGTAGCAATTAACGTTAATACCGCCGGAAACGCAGTTAACGCCGTTCAGGCGAACTTGACCTATCCCGACGCCTCGCTTGAATACGTCAGCACTGCTTCTTCTAGCGCATTTCCGGTCGAAGCCCAAACCACGGGCGGTGGCGGAACAGTAAAGATTGCCCGAGGGACTATATCTCCACCGAATGGTACTCAAATTGTTGCAACTGTAAAATTTAAAGCCAAGGCAACGTCTGGAACAGCGGCGATAAATTTTGCCAAGGGAACTCAAGTTGCAGTTAGCCAGACTCCGATATTCGAATTTGGCAAAGATTCTGCTACTGGTGCCACAATTACATTCAAGACTGCTGCTTCTCCTACGGCTGCGGCTAGCACTAATTCTCAAGCAAATACCAAGGATGTCACTCCGCCTGTAATCAGTAATGTAAAAGTTTCTGATATAAAAACTAGGTCCGTAACCATCAGCTGGACTTCATCCGAACCGGCAAATTCTGGAGTGAGCTATGGCATTAACTCCAATTATGGTTTGTCTGCATCGAGCTCCACGCTTGTTACTGAACACAAAGTCGTACTAGATAATGGAATATTGCCAGCCACAACCTATCATTTCACGGTCAAAGGCACAGACGCCGCCGGTAATTCTTCAGCCGCCACAAAAGATCAAACTTTCACTACTGCAGGCCTGAATGTGCCTGTAAAGGTTCTCGATCAGCAATCTAAGCCTGTTGCAGATGCCACAGTACAGTACCAAAAAAGCACTGCAAAAACAGATTCCAACGGTCAGGCAACCCTCAAAGGGCTTCCATCAGGCAAGCTGACAATTGCCGTCTCACAGGGGGGCAAACAAACCCCTGTAACAGTTGTAATAGTTGCAAATGATAACGACACGGTTAAACCTATCACGTTAAAAATTAACACCGTTAAAGAATCACCAGCTAAGCTAATTGGTATTATTGTCTTAATTGCCGCTGCTATTATGCTCATAGTTGTAATTATCCGCCACATCCGACGTGGCAAAAGTGGTGGGAGTGGTGTAATAACACCGCTGCCAGTTGCTGTCGATAACGATCCCGACTTAAAACCCCAAACAACCAGCGCGGTTCCACCACCAGCTGAGCCAGAGCCAGCGCCGGCACCAGCTCCAAAGCCCGACGAGCCACTGGTATTTAGGCCTAATATTACTACTGGCGACGACGAGTAAAGAGCCCAGTGCGACAACGACTATATGTCATATATGTCCCCGGTGTTGGAGATTCAAAGCCAGATTTACAGCGTAAGCTAGTAAAAACGTGGAATTTGTGGGGCGTCGACGCTGAGCTGTTCCAAATCAATTGGGCTGAAAATATCGCGTGGGATGTCAAATTGAGTCGCCTTTTGAATCGGATTGATGAGCTTTTGTCATCCAACCGAAAAGTCGCGCTAGTCGGTGCCAGCGCCGGCGGTTCGGCAGTAGTAAATGCATATGCAGCACGCAAAAATGATATTTCCGGCATTGTTACTATCTGCGGTAAACTTAAAAACTCAAGTGATATCGGTCCAAAATATTACAATACCAATCCGCCCCTAGTTGATTCAGTAGCTGGCTCAGAGAAAGCCCTTGCGTCTCTCACTAATCAAGATAAAAACAGAATTTTAACACGACGTGCTCTATTTGATGAAGTTGTAACGACAAAATCTGACAGTATGGTAGTAGGAGCAAATAATCAAATAAGCCCAACTGCAATTCATTCACTAACTATCGGCTTTCAATTAATTTTTGGTGCGCCTAGCTTCCTGCGTTTCTTAAAGCATCAAAACAGATAAGTTTGCTCTATAATAGTTTAGGTAATGGCTCTTTCAACTCAACCATATAAAGGCGCTCGAGATTTCTATCCTGAGGATAAGCGTCTGCAAAAGTATATGTTTTCGAAATGGCGCGCGGTAGCCGAAAGCTTCGGTTACGAAGAATACGACGCGCCAGTTTTAGAGCCGCTTGACATATACCTAGCCAAAACCGGCGAGGAAATTGTTAACGAGCAAACCTATGTTTTTGAAGATCGTGGCGGGCGTAAGGTCGTAGTACGTCCAGAAATGACTCCAACAGTCAGTCGTATGGTGGCGGGTCGCCGACAAGAGCTGGCTTACCCGCTGCGCTGGTATAGCATCCCTAACCTATGGCGGTATGAAAGGCCCCAGCGTGGTCGTCTACGCGAACACTGGCAGCTTAATGTTGATATATTTGGCGTAAAAGACACCTCTGCCGAAATAGAGATGATCTCTTTGGTTGATGAGATGTTTAAAGCCTTTGGGGCAAATGAAGGTCAATATGAGATTAGAATCAATAGCCGCTCTCTGACAGACTATTTGTTTAGTGAATATTTAAAATTAAGCGATAAATCTAAACTAGCTGTCAGCAAGCTGATCGATCGCCAAGCAAAAATGAGCCGCACAGTCTTTATAAGTAAAGTTGATACTGTTTTGACGTCAAAACAGAAAGAAAGTGGAGTCACAGAAAAGATTCTTGGTCTTCTTGATGCCAAAAGTCTGGCTGAGCTTCCAAAAGAAGCTCTTAATCATCAATCTGCTGGTGAGCTCGATGCCCTACTACAAAAGCTAAAACACTCTGGTATCAATAACGTTCGATTTGATGGCAGTCTAATGAGAGGCTTCGATTACTACACAGGCATTATTTTTGAGGTATTTGACCTAAATCCTGATAATAATCGCTCAATGCTAGGCGGTGGACGCTACGATGGCCTTGTCGGCCTTTTTGGGGTGCAATCCGTGCCAACTGTCGGATTTGGATGGGGCGATGTAACACTTATTAACTTTCTAGAGTCAAACCGGCTCATTCCAGAGCTGAAGCCAGAAACTGATGTTTATGTGGTTAATGTCGGTGGAGTTGATGTTCAGCAGTTTGTTGCTGAGCTGCGCAAGCAAAACTTGAACGTTGCAGTAGATCTATCCGGAAAAAAAATCGGCGACCAGTTCAAAATAGCCGACAAAAAAGGTATCAACAGTGTACTAATTATCGGAGAAACTGAAATTAAAACAGGCAAGCTGAAGCTAAAAAACTTAGCTTCTGGCAAAGAAACAACAGGTGATATTGAGCAAATTGCCAAGATCCTCAAGGGTAACTAATGACCGCCACAAATCACGCGTTAACTGGTGCTGCAATTGGGTTAATCGTAGGGCAGCCAATCTTAGCAATTCCACTAGCATTTCTTTCGCATTTTATCTGCGACACCATCCCGCATTTTCGGAGTAGTTTGCCCGAAAAGCAAATGTTTCAAGCCTGGTGGTTCAAAAAGTATCTTGTTGCCGAAGCTATTTTGGTTTTTGTAATACTCAGTTTTTTTGCCATAGACCAGCCGCTAAATTGGCAACTGGCAATTATCTGCTCGATTGTTGCTGTTTTGCCAGACGTCTTTTTATTTAATCGATTTAATAAAGTGCGCAACAACAAAAAATGGAAACCGAGTCTGTTTATTAAATTTTCCAGCGGCATACAGTGGTTTGAGCGGCCAATCGGTGGGCTGGTTGAAGTGGCGTGGTTTGTTGCGGCAGTCGTATTAATCTTGCCGTTCGTAAGCTAGCCAAAGCTGTCCTCATCTGTTAAGATAGAGCCCTATGCAAATAAATCGAGAGCAAATTGAATCCACCAAAGTTAAGCTTACAGTCGTCGCCGAGCAGTCCGAACTAGATAAAATCAAGCAGCACGTCCTACGTGATCTTAGTAAAAATGTTAAGGTGCCCGGCTTTAGAGCTGGTAAAGCGCCGGCTAATCTTATTGAAAAGCAAATTGACGTGTCTACATTGCAGTCAGAATTTCTTGACCACGCGATCAATGATTTTTATGGTGACGCGATCAACAGCACCGGCATTAGGCCAATTAGCCAGCCCCAGATAGCTGTTTCAAAGTATGTTCCGTTTAGCACGCTTGAGTTTACGATCGAGGTTGAGGCGATCGGTGAAGTTCAGCTTGCCGACTACAAAAACATCAAACTTTCACCAAAAAAAGTCGAAGTAACATCGGCCGAGATTAACAAAATTGTCGACAACTTGCGCCAGCGGGCTGCAACTAAAAAAGAAGTTGACCGAGCGGCAAAAAAAGCCGACGAGGTTAACTTTGACTTTAGTGGCGTTGACGCCAAGACAAAAAAACCGATAGATGGCACGGAAGCCAAAGACTACCCAATTGTGATAGGCAGCGGTAGCTTTATCCCTGGATTCGAAGAGGAGTTAATTGGCCTAAAAGCAGGTGACGACAAAAAGTTTGATATTACATTTCCCGCAGATTACGCTGTCGCAGACCTCCAAAAGCGAAAAGTAACCTTTACCGTTAAAGTGCTTAAGGTACAGGAACTATCTGAGCCCAAGGCCGATGATGAATTTGCCAAGACAATTGGCGCATTTAATACTCTCAGCGAGCTAAAAGCCGATATTAAAAAAGGCCTTACGGCAGAAAAGCAACAAGAAGCTGATCGCGCCTACGAAAACGAGCTGCTCGAAAAAATTGCATCAAAGAGCAAGGTCGCAGTTCCTGCCAGCCTGATCGAAGAAGAGATCGACCGCATGGAGGAAGAAGAAAAACGCAATCTCGTATATCGTGGCCAAACCTGGCAAGAACATCTAGATGCCGAGGGCATTACAGCTGAAGCGCACCGAGAGCAAAAGCGAGAAGCTGCCACAACTAGGGTAAAGGGTGGCCTAATCTTGGGGGAAATCTCGCAAGCTGAAAAAATCACCGTAACTCCAGACGAAATTGACCTTCGGATAAGACTACTTAAGGGTCAGTACACTGATCCGGCAATGACTGCCGAGCTCGACAAGCCCGAAAGCCGACGTGACCTGACAAGCCGGATTTTAACAGAGAAGACACTCGACAAACTCCGCAGCTATGCCTCGAAACCTTGACTTTATTAGTAAATAGTTATAGATTTAATTACTATGATTTTCGATGTTGATCTTGAGAAAGGAATTCGCCGAGCAATTATTGAAGGCGAGCCAAGTAAAAACGGCACAAAAAAAGAAAAACCACGAGATATAAAAGTAGCAGAAGCAGCAATTAGGGCGGTAGTTCCACAAGTAACCGGACCGCAATTGGCTGGACTTAAAGCTGGAGAAGCTGTGCCGGAAGACCTAGCCGAGGTAATGTTTAAGGGATTGAACTTATTGGCCCACAGTGTCGACCGCACCGATTCGGCAACGCCACTGCCGGTTTATGGTCCTGAGTCGACAGCGGCTGACCTTGTGGTCTTGCATCATCATGCAAAAGGCGTGGTCTTCGCAAAAGAACAAGCTGAAGCACAGCGAGCAGAAGCATTGCTCGGCCGAGAATAGACTAACTAATATATTCGGATAAACTGAAGAACCAAAATGCATTTTGAAGATTTAGAGGTTGATGAAAGAAGACTTATCCCCGATTCGCAAGACGAGGCAAACTTGTTGAGTGTAGCATTATCAAATACATTAAATGGTACTCAATCTAGCGAAAATGGTCCTCAAGTGGGGCAGCCACTAAGTGCACGCCTGAGCAGTCATGCTCTTTTGGGTTTGCGACAACTAGCCGTTACCGAAGCAATCGCTAATGGTGAGTATATGGAAGACCCCAATGCCGTTCCTCCACTACACGCAGGGATGTCTCAAGAAGATCTCAGTAAAATCGTAACCTTAGCCGATGCCCGGGTCCAAAGCCTAACGGGCACTCCAGAATAAATTAGCACTCTAACTTGACGAGTGCCAATTCGGAATATATACTAGAATTTATGAGCGTATTAATCCCAACAGTCATCGAGAGTGAAGGCCGCTACGAGCGTGCTTATGACATCTACAGCCGTCTCCTTAAAGACCGTATTATCTTTCTTGGCAGTGATGTCAATGAGGCCAGCGCAAATATAGTTGTTGCGCAGCTTTTATTCCTACAAGCCGAAGATGCAAAAAAAGACATTTATTTCTACATAAATAGCCCTGGAGGTAGCGTATATGATGCATTGGCTATCTACGACACGATGCAATATGTATCAAATGATATTCAAACAGTTGGTATTGGTGTGCAGGCGTCGGCCGCGGCTTTTCTCCTTAGCTCAGGAACTAAGGGAAAGCGATTTGCTCTTCCAAACTCAACTGTCATGATTCACCAACCATCCTCAGGCACAAGGGGTAAAGTTACCGACCAAGAAATAGATCTCAAAGAATCCTTGCGTATAAAGAAGTTACTCGAAGAAATCATGGCCAAAAATACTGGTCAGAAGGCCAGCAAAATTCATGAAGATATGGAACGCGACAAATGGCTGCATGCCGAAGAAGCCAAAAAGTACGGCATTATAGACGCAGTCATCACTTCGCCTCCAAAAGCCGGTTGACATAAGAACTGTCTTGCTTCACAATAGTATGTAAGAAGTAGTGTAAGATCAGGGCGCTTATAATTATCAAAGCTCAACACCCCTGTCTTAGGATCTTCGGCCGAATAAAATAACACAAAAATTACTACACCAAGGACTGGCGGGCGCACTGCTGTGTTCAAAACCACAATAAACTAATCGGGGGATCTGCTTGCTTATGGCTAAAGCGACTACTACTCAAAAAACAATTAATAAACAACGTGTATTTTTCACCAGCACAGACGATGCTGTCGACCTACCAAACTTGGTGGACCATCAAAATCGGTCATTTCAATGGTTTGTAGACGAGGGTCTTGGCGAACTATTGGCTGAAATCAGTCCGATTGACGACTATACGGGGGGCAAATTATCACTACGGTTTAAGGACTATCATTTCGGCGAGCCCAAGCTATCTGAAGCGACAGCCCGTGAAAACAATGTTAGTTATGACGCACCGCTGATGGCCAATGTTGAGCTGACAAACAAGGTTACCGGCGAAGTCAAAGAACAAGAAATCTACCTCGGCGATTACCCATGGATGACCAAGCGCGGAACTTTTGTGATTAATGGTGCCGAGCGCGTTGTCGTTAGCCAGCTGATCCGATCGGCAGGCGTTTTCTTTACTAGTGAGCCACACGGAGCTACTAGCCTTTATGGCGCCAAAGTTATCCCTGGAAGAGGTGCATGGCTTGAATTTGAAACCGCCGCTAGTGGCGCTCTATTTGTTAAGATCGACCGTAAACGAAAGATAGCCGTAACAACATTGCTTCGCGCCTTAGGTGTGACCGAGACCCGTATGCGCGAGACATTCAAACATGTTGATACCGGCAAAAAGAGTCTGCTTGAAGCGACTTTAGATAAAGATCCTACAAAAGGACAAAATGACGCCTTGATTGAAGTTTATCGTCGATTGCGCCCAGGTGATTTAGCTACTGTTGATAATGCTAAGTCTTTGATCGAGAACATGTTCTACAACTACAAGCGTTTTGACTTTAGCCGAGTCGGCCGCTACAAGATCAACAAACGACTTGATTTGGACGTACCAAATACTCTAGAAAACCGAGTTATGCGACTGGAAGACATCGAAGCTATCATTGCTGAATTAATTCGCCTTAATAACACGCAAGATCCAGCTGATGATATTGATTCGTTGGCTAATCGCCGCGTTAAATTGGTCGGTGAGCTCGTCCAGCGCCAATTCCGCATCGGTTTACTGCGCATGGAGCGCAACACCAAAGACCGTATGTCAATGAGCGAAATCGAAACGGTTACTCCCGGTCAGCTTATTAACGCTCGACCGATTGTGGCTGCTGTACGCGAATTTTTTGCCAGCTCACAGCTTAGCCAATTCATGGACCAGATCAACCCGCTTTCAGAACTCGCCCACAAGCGACGTCTCAGCTCTATGGGGCCTGGTGGTTTGAGCCGCGAACGTGCAGGATTTGAAGTTCGTGACGCTCATGCAACTCACTATGGCCGCATTTGCGCGGTTGAGACACCCGAAGGCGCTAACATCGGGCTGGTATTAAACCTAGCCAATTATGCTCGAGTTAACGACTACGGTTTTGTCGAAACACCTTATCGCAAGGTGATAAATGCCGCTACAGCTAAGGATGCTGTCGGACACATTGCCGCCGAAGATTTAACTGATGAAAAAGGAAAAGTACTTGTTAAGGCAGGCACAAAAATTAAGGCCACCGACTCTGCCAAGCTCGCTAAAGTTAACGCTAAGGCAACATGGCCCGTTAAAGCTAAAGTTACAAATGAAATCGTATACCTCGATGCTTACGCCGAAGAATCGGCAGTAATCGCTGGGGGTGGTAGTGAGCTTGATAGTGATGGATATTTCGTCCACGCGCGTGTCAGTGCTCGTTCACATCTTAGCTCAGGTGAAATTGATTCCAACGACGTTAATTATATGGATGCATCGCGCAACCAGATCATCGGCTCGAGTGCCGGGTTGATTCCGTTTATTGAAAAGAATTACGTCTACCGCTCGCTTATGGGTAGTAACCAGCAGCGTCAAGCCGTACCTCTAATTCAGCCTTCCAGCCCGATAGTCGGGACTGGTCTCGAAGTTGATGCTGCCCGTAACACCGGTCAGGTTATCTTGGCAGAAGGCGCTGGCGAAGTCACCAAGGCTAGCGCAGAAGCCGTAGTCGTCAAGTATA
>CAZXDL010000001.1:29360-42769 GCA_964639505.1 uncultured Candidatus Saccharibacteria bacterium
GAAGGCGCTGGCGAAGTCACCAAGGCTAGCGCAGAAGCCGTAGTCGTCAAGTATAAGAATGGTAGCGTAACTTACGAACCAGAACGATTCACTCGCAGTAACGAAGGCACATCCATTAACCAAAAAGTCGTGGTTAACACCGGCGACAAGGTTAAAGAAGGCGACGTATTGATCGAAGGAATGTCGATTGCTGATGGTGAGTTGGCTTTAGGTAAAGACCTAATTGTGGCCTTCATGCCATGGGCAGGCTACAACTTCGAAGACGCCATCATAATTAGCCGTAAATTGGTTGAAGACGACACGCTTACAAGCGTACATATTGTTGATTTCATGATTGAAGTTCGTGAAACTAAGCTCGGGCCTGAAGTTGTAACCTCAGACATCCCTAATGTTTCCGAAGAAACTCTACGACATCTTGATGAAGACGGTATCGTTCGTATTGGTGCCGAAGTTCATCCTGGTGATATCTTAGTTGGTAAAATTACTCCTAAAGGTGAGCAAGAACTAAGCTCCGAAGAGCGACTATTGCGTGCAATTTTCGGCGAAAAAGCCAAAGAAGTTCGCGACACCTCACAACGCATGAGCAATGGCAAACACGGCAAAGTCGTAGGTGTGAAGGTATTTAGCCGCGAAAATGGTCATGATCTAAAGGCTGGCGTCATCATGCAGATTCAGGTCTTCGTGGCTCAGATGCGTAAGATCGCCGTCGGCGACAAGCTTGGTGGCCGACATGGTAACAAGGGTGTAATCGCCCGAATTCTTCCTGTTGAAGATATGCCATTTATGGAAGACGGCTCACCGGTAGATATCGTATTAAACCCGCTGGGTGTGCCTTCGCGTATGAATGTCGGCCAGCTGTTTGAAACCCACCTTGGCATGGCAGCCCGTGCACTTGGAATGAAGGTAGCTAGCCCATCGTTTAACGGCGCTCCTGTCGCTAAAATTCACGAACTACTTAAAGAGGCTGGATTGCCTGAAGATGGCAAGCAGCAATTGTTCGACGGTCGCACAGGTGAGTCATTCTCAGAACGGACCACGGTTGGCAGCATGTATATGATCAAGCTCAACCACATGGTTGCCGATAAAATCCATGCCCGCTCGACCGGTCCATACACTATGGTTACGCAGCAGCCGCTGGGTGGAAAAGCTCAAAATGGCGGTCAGCGCTTTGGCGAGATGGAAGTCTGGGCGCTTGAAGCTTATGGCGCAGCAAACACACTGCAAGAAATGCTTACAATCAAGTCCGATGACGTATATGGTCGCAGCAAGGCTTACGAGTCAATCATTAAAAAGACTGCGATTGTTGGTCCTAAGGTGCCCGAAAGCTTCAACGTACTCGTTAAAGAGCTACAGGGTCTTGGCCTTAAAGTTGATTTAGTGCATTCCGACACTGTAATCGATGCTGAAGCAGTTTTGGCTACTAATATTCATGAAGAAGCCACTCACCCTGCAGAGGTAGAAGTACCACAAGCGGCAATTTCTGAAATTGATGTTACCGAGGCTGATGCTGTCGGAGATGATTTTAGTGTAGTCGGTGTTGATGATGGATCAGAGGATATGGCGATGGCTGTTAGCGAAGAGGACACTCCAGCAGACACAATAGAAGGGGAGGAGGCCTAAAATGACACCTACACAAAGATATAGCAATACAGGCACAGATATAGCAGATTTTGATGCCGTACGTTTAGCGGTCGCTAGTCCCGAGGACATTATCGACTGGAGTTATGGCGAAGTCACTAAGCCAGAAACAATAAACTACCGTACCCAGAAACCTGAACGCGATGGTTTATTCTGCGAGCGCATTTTCGGCCCAGTTAAAGACATAAACCCCCACGATGCCAAATATAAAGGTGTGCGTAGTCGTGAAGCAGCTGTCGATAAAAACGGCGAGCTGGTAACGCGGAGTATCGTTCGTCGTGAACGCATGGGTCACATTAACCTAGCTGTGCCTGTTTCACACATTTGGTTTTTACGCGGTACGCCTAGTGCAATGGGTCTCTTACTCGGTTTAACTGTCAAGAATCTGGAAAGGGTAGCTTACTTTGCCAACTACATAATCAAGTCAGTCGACACAGAAAAACGTGACAAATTGCTGGCTGATAAAGAAGCTGAGTTCGCTGCTGCAAAAGAAGCTATCAAGCTCCGATTCGAAAAAGAAGCCGAAGCAAAGGATGCCAACGTTAAAGCTTTGGCAGAAATGCAAACTAAAGAAATTGAGCAAGTCACAAAGGACTTTGAACTTTATCAGGATCAACTTACAGGTTTGGTAAAACTTGCACTGATCAATGAGACCGATTACCGTAACCTACCAGACGACCAGCGCAAGCTAATTACCGTTGGTATGGGCGGTGCGGCTCTAAAAGACCTCTTAACTGAAATTGACCTCAAACAGCTCATCGAAGACCTTACAAAAGAAGCTGAGGATGCTAAGGGCCAGCGCAAAAAGAAGTTGATGAAGCGACTTCGGTTGCTTGAGAGTATGGATCGTGCAGGAATTAAACCAAGCAGTATGTGCTTAAGTGTGCTCCCTGTGATCCCTCCGGATCTTCGCCCAATGGTACAGCTAACTGGTGGACGATTCGCGACTAGCGACCTCAACGACCTTTACCGCCGCGTCATTAACCGTAACAATCGACTTAAGAAGCTGATTGACCTTAACGCTCCTGAAGTTATCCGCCGTAACGAACAGCGTATGCTTCAAGAAGCTGTTGACGCTTTAGTTGATAACAGCAGTGCTCGCAGTGGCCGTGCTGTTGCCGCAACAGGCCAGCGCCGACGATTGAAATCTCTTAGCGATATGCTGAAGGGCAAGCAAGGCCGTTTCCGTCAAAACTTGCTTGGTAAGCGCGTTGACTACTCTGGCCGCTCTGTAATTGTAGCCGGCCCAGAGCTTAAGATTAACCAGTGTGGTCTACCAAAGATGATGGCGCTTGAACTGTTTAAACCGTTCGTCATCGGGGAATTAATCGCTCGCGAACAGGCTCACAATATCCGCAGCGCTTCACGTTTGATTGAAATGGGTGAGACTGCAGTTTGGGACGCGCTTGACGAAGTAATTAAAGGCAAGTACGTACTTTTGAACCGTGCCCCATCATTGCACCGACTTAGCATCCAAGCCTTCCAGCCAGTTTTAATAGAGGGCCGCGCTATTCAGCTACACCCGCTTGTTTGTAAGGGTTTCAACGCTGACTTCGACGGTGACCAGATGGCTGTGCACCTTCCACTTAGCGATAAGGCTCAGGCTGAGGCTCGAGACATAATGGCTGCCAACCGCAACCTACTAAAACCAGCCGATGGCTCACCAATTTTACATATCGAGCAAGATATCGTGCTTGGCTGTTACTACTTAACTTACGAACGTCCAGGGGTGCCAGCTAAAGACGCTGCAATTTTCTCAAGTATTGAAGAAGCTCTAATGTCATTAGATGATGGCAAGGTTAAGCTTCAAGATCAGGTTAAATTACCCTTCCGTGGAAAAATCCGACAAAACACTCTAGGGCGAATTCTCTTTAATGAGATTTTTCCAGATGATTTCCCTCTCCAAGATCAGACAATGACCAAAAAACGCCTCCAGCAGGTAATGGCTAAAGTTTATAGCCAATATGGCCAAGAAAAAACCGCTGAAATTGCCGATGACCTAAAAGATCTTGGCTTCCAATATGCTACGAGCTCAGGACTAAGCATGGGCATGGGCGATTTCCAACCGATTAAGGGTATGGAAAAAGTTCTTGACGACGGCGAAGACCGAGCCGCTGCAATTTCCGATCAATACGAAGAAGGTTTCATCACAGACGATGAACGTCACCGTCTGACAATCGATAACTGGACCAAGGTTGAAACCAAGGTTCTCGATATGCTTGGCGAACAAATGGTAGGATCTGACACATCTATGGCGATTGCGATTAACTCTGGTGCCCGCGGTAATATCTCCCAGCTTAACCACGCCGTTGGTATGCTTGGAGTTCTTCAAGATGCCGGTGGTAGTGTGATTGAACTTCCAATCAAATCAGGCTACATCAACGGCCTTAGTCCGCTTGAATACTTCACTGGTACTCGTGGAACCCGCAAAGCCTTGATTGATATCGCGCTTAAAACAGCTGATGCGGGTTACTTAACGCGACGCTTAGTCGACGTATCTCAAGATGTGTTTACAATTAACGACGATACCAGCGATCCAGGTTTCGCTATGCTACGAGAAGATGCTGCTTACATTGGCGTATCCTACGCATCACGCCTAACTGGGCGTTTTGCCGCCGAAGCACTTAAGCCATACCTCAAGAAAGGTGAGTTGATTACTGCCGAAGTCGCAGAACAAATCGAAGCTGACGATAAAGTGGATGGCGTTAAGATTATGAGCGGCCTCAGCTGTACAAACGTGCGAGGTGTTTCACAGAAATCTTACGGAGTTGACCCAGCCACAGGTGAATTAGTTGCAGAAAACCACCCAATTGGAGTAATTGCTGCACAGAGTATCGGAGAGCCAGGTACTCAGCTAAGTCTCGACTCAAAGCACCGTTCTGGTGGTGCTGTTGCCGACGATACAGCTCAAGGTCTAAGTCGTATTGAGGAGCTCTTTGAAGTCCGTACGCCAAAGGGCCAAGCCTACCTTACTGAAATTTCTGGATTGGCAAACACCTGGGAAGAGGGTGATCACTACATCGTCCAAGTTACAGCTGACGACAAGGAGAAAGTAACCCTTAAACTAGGTGAGCGCAAAGCAACCATAGCAAGTGGCACCGAAGTTGCTGCTGGCGATGTAGTTGCAGCGCTCGAGGATGCCTCAGAGCCGCTAATCGCGCCGATGGCGGGCAAAGCAAGTGTTACAAAAAATGAAGTTGTAATTACGCCAACCAAGCAAAGTGTCGTTCGATACGAAATTCCTGGCTTTAAACAGCTGCAGATTCAGGATGGCGATAAAATTGTCGCCGGTCAGCGGCTGACGAATGGTTCAATCAATTTACACGACTTGATGCGTCTGCAGGGCGTTGAAGCCACTCAGCGATATATCATGGGAGAGATCTTAAAGATTTTTGCAGCCCAAGGCCAAAACATCGCCGATAAGCACTTGGAAATCATCGTGCGCCAGATGTTTAGCCGCGTACAGATCGAAGAAGCCGCTGATAGCGAATTTGTAACTGGCGATATTGTCAGCAAACTGGCGGTTGTTGAAGCAAACGATGCCTTAACTGCTGACAAAAAGAATCCAGCGAAATATGTCCAGCTATTACTCGGTATTACCAAGGCTTCACTCAGTACCGATTCATTCCTAAGTGCAGCATCTTTCCAAGACACAACCCGCGTATTGATCGCAGCTGCTACTAGCGGTAAGGTTGATAAACTTTACGGCTTGAAAGAAAACGTGATCCTTGGCCGCAAGATCCCAGTCGGAACAGGCGCTAAGAGTGATGAAGACGACGAAACCGACGAACTAGCCGAAGAAGCCAATACAATAATCGGTGAGCCAGCCGAAACGGTTGAGGCATAAGCCAAAATATGTTAAAGTACGTTCACAACATAAGCAATCCGAGCCAGGGAAGCCGGCATACTCCCCGCAGCAGCAGATTGCAGCCCACAAGGAGAACTAATGCCAACAATTAATCAGTTAGTGCGCAAACCTCGCACCAAGGTGACTTCTAAAAGCAAGTCGCCTGCCATGCAGCGCGTTACTAACAATCTAAAAACTCGTAACTACGAGAAGCCAGCGCCATTCAAGCGCGGTGTTTGCGTAAAAGTAACCACCAAGACTCCTAAAAAGCCTAACTCTGCCCTTCGCAAAGTCGCCCGCGTGCGGCTAAGTAATGGCTACGAGGTCTGGGCTTACATCGGAGGTGAAGGTCATAACCTTCAAGAACACGCTGTTGTGCTAGTACGCGGTGGTCGAGTAAAAGACCTTCCCGGTGTGCGTTACCACATAGTCCGCGGCAGTCTCGACCTTCAAGGTGTTAACGACCGCAAACAGGGTCGCAGCAAATACGGCACCAAGAAAGCGAGCAAATAATGGCACCTGATCAAGTACTGCGCGAATCGCCATATGGAGGGCGAAGGTCTGATTGGGGAGGCCGTGAGGTCATGCAGCCTTCACACAAACCTGTTCCTGTCGACGGAACCAAAACCGAAGCTAGTTTAGCTCATGTGGATCAACCGACCAAGGCAGGCTTACACGAAATAATAGATGCAGCCGTTAACGATGAAAGCTTGCGTCGCAATACCTACGGAGGTCCAGATGCCGCGTAAAAAGACTAAATCGCTTGTAAGAGACATTCAACCAGACAGGGTCTACAATAGTGTGCCGGTTCAGCGACTGATTAACCGAGTTATGTTAAACGGCAAGAAACAGATCGCCGAGCGCTTGGTTTATGGTGGTATGCAAAAAGCTGCCGATAAGCTCAAAGTAGACAATCCACTAGATGTATTTGAGCAGGCGATGAAAAACGTCCAGCCTCACATGGAGACTCGATCTCGTCGAGTTGGTGGCGCTAACTATCAAATTCCATTCGAAGTCAAAGGTCAGCGACAAAATCACCTGACTACCATGTGGTTTGTCGCAGCCTGCCGCGCACGCAAAGGCATGAGCATGCAAGACCGCATCGCGCTCGAACTAGTTGACGCCTATAACAACCAAGGTGCGGCTGTTAAGAAGCGTGAAGACGTTCATAAAATGGCCGATGCTAACCGAGCTTTTGCTCACTTTGCACGAACCTAAAGAGCAGCCGAGATGACAACGCCTAGCCAATTTGCCTACCAAGCTGAAATACATCAAAGTGAACTTGCGGCTGCGCCTCAGCCTGCGCTAGCTGAACGTGTCATGGAAACTCCGCTGGCATACCCAGTATGGGCTGCAAGTGCAGTAGTAACAATTACAAGTAATCATATTTCTGCAATTAGACAAGCTCGTGCAGATCGAAGTCGCGTTAAACCAGAACCTGCAGGCATATTTGATAACGGTCCGTTGATGTATTACGACGGAGCAGAAGCTGGGATTTACAAGGGTCCGCCCCCTGTCGATTCGCCGACAAGAATAGTTGTCAGACGAGGAATATTAATTGCAGCCGGTGGAGCACTGGCTACTGGTCTAACAGCTGGCACGCGGCATTTAGTTAATAAAAGGAAAATTTAAGGAATAAGATGGCAACCAAAAAGACTGCAATGGACAAAATTCGTAACATCGGCATTATCGCGCACATCGACGCCGGTAAAACCACCACAACTGAGGGCATTCTTTACCGAACTGGTCTAAAACATAAAATTGGTGCCGTGCATGAGGGTGAAACCACCACCGACTGGATGGCCCAAGAACGAGAGCGAGGTATTACGATTGTTTCTGCTGCGGTGACTTGTTATTGGAAAGACCACCAGATCAACATTATTGATACACCGGGTCATATCGACTTTACAGTCGAAGTTGAACGTTCATTGCGTGTGCTAGATGGCGCCGTAGTGGTTTTTGATGGCAAAATGGGTGTCGAGTCCCAATCCGAAACCGTTTGGCGACAGGCCGACAAGTATGGCGTGCCTCGCATCTGTTTTATCAACAAAATCAACCAAACAGGTGGCGACTTCTATAAGTCGCTTGATACAATCCACGCCCGCTTGAGTAAGCGTGCTTTCCCGATTCATCTGCCCATTGGTTTTGAACAGAGCATCAATGGCATTGTTGATCTTGTAAATATGAAGGCTTACACCTACAAAGACTTCACAGATCATGAATTAGTCGAAGGTGAAATACCCGCTGACATGGCCGATCAGGTCAAAAAATACCGCTCATTATTGGTCGAAAACGCTGTCGCCGAAGATGAAGCCATGCTCGAGAAATATTTCGAAGTGGGCGAAGAAGGATTATCTCCTGATGATGTAAAACAGGCCATCCGCACCGCGGTCTTAACAGGCAAGTTTTATGCTGTAACTGGTGGAGATGGTCGTGGTGTAATTGTTGAGAAAGTACTAGACGCGGTTAATGATTTGCTGCCCAGCCCACTCGACCGTGGCAGCACTTGGGGCACTAATCCTAAGAGCGGTGATGAAACAGAGCGCAAGCCATCTGATACTGAGCCATTCTCTGGCCTAGCATTCAAAATTGCGACTGACCCATTTGTCGGTAAGCTGGCATATTTTAGGGTTTATTCTGGCAAAATCACGGCTGGTTCCTACATCTTAAACAGTTCGACGGGTGAAAAAGAGCGTGTTGGTCGTATCGTTCGCATGCAAGCAGATAAACGCGAAGACGTAACCGAAATCACTGCTGGTGACATTGCTGCTATTGTTGGCATTAAAAACACTACAACAGGTAATACCTTGTCGGATCCGGCGAAACCAATCGTATTAGAAAGTATTACTTTCCCCGAGCCACCTGTTTCTATCGCGATCGAGCCAAAGACCAAGGCCGACCAAGAAAAGATGAGCCTGGCTCTGCAGCGGTTAGCCGAAGAAGACCCAACATTTCGTATTCAGGTCAACGATGAAACTGGCCAGACAATCATTTCAGGTATGGGTGAGCTTCACCTAGAGATTCTAGTAGACCGTATGAAGCGTGAATTTAGTGTTGAAGCAAATGTCGGCGAACCACAAGTTGCATACAGAGAGTCTATCCGTAAGAGCAATGTCGAAGTCCAGGGCAAATTCGTCCGTCAGTCCGGTGGTCGTGGCCAATACGGCGATGTCTGGCTTCGACTAAGCCAAAACGAGCAGGGTGCAGGCTTTGAATTCATAAACTCAATTAAGGGTGGAGTGGTCCCAGGCGAATACATCAAGCCTGTCCAACAAGGTATCGAAGAAGCCATGGCCAACGGCGTTATTGCCGGTTATCCAGTGGTTGACCTAAAAGCCGAGCTTTATGATGGTAGCTACCACGATGTCGACTCCAGCGAAATGGCCTTCAAAATAGCTGGGTCAATGGCACTTCAAGAGGGGGTTAAAAAGGCATCCCCAGTCTTGCTTGAGCCTGTCATGAAAGTCGTTGTCGTAACCCCAGAAGAATTCATGGGTGATGTTATCGGTGACCTGAACTCTAAGCGTGGCCGTATTGAGTCGATGGAGGATCTCAGCGCCGGTGTAAAAGAAATTACAGCCTTTGTGCCATTGGGTGAAATGTTTGGCTACACAACAAATCTTCGCAGCTCAACTCAAGGACGTGCCAGCTCAAGTATGGAGCTTGACCACTATGCGGATGTGCCAAACAATGTCGCCGAAGCCATCATCGCAAAAAACTCTAAATAGTGTAGAATAGCCTTAATTAATTTAAGAGAACTTTATATGCCATACAAAAGTCCACGACAGGAGCGCAGAGAGGCGCGTATCCAACAACGCCTTGATGCAGAAACCATACCCGAGTACGGCACTAATAGAATTACTCGAAGGCTACTGCAGGGTTTAGTTGCCTCAACCGACTCTATTAGTGCCCGAATTGGTTCGCCACAAGCTGTTAGGTTGGATGGTGAAACAAGCACTGGTAATTTGAAACGTGACTTAGTGATAGGAGCTGAATTTATTGCTGGGCTTGGTGCAGGATTGTATGAGATGGCACTTCACGCAGCCGATAATACGGTCGAAGCCATGAGAGGCGCGTCAAATACGGCCGAAGAAGTCATCTGTGAAGAACCTCTAGTTTAAAACTTTACAAAAATCTCGTTTTTCCCTATAATGACTTCGGTAAGTTGTGTGGGTTCTATTATTCTCATGCAAAAACAATTTATAATAAGCCATCAAGCAAATCTTAAGGAGTAAATTTTATGGCAGATACATTTGACCGCAGCAAGCCACACGTTAACGTGGGTACAATGGGTCACGTCGACCACGGCAAGACGACGTTGACTGCTGCAATTACTGCTGTCTTGGCTAAGAAGATGCCAAGCGCTGTGAACAAGCCGATTGCATACGACCAGATTGACAATGCACCTGAGGAAAAAGCTCGTGGTATAACCATCGCGACTTCTCACCAAGAGTATGAGTCAGAGAAGCGTCACTACGCTCACGTCGACATGCCAGGACACGCCGACTACGTCAAAAACATGATTACTGGTGCCGCTCAGATCGACGGCGCAATTCTAGTTGTTGGTGCTAATGACGGTCCTTTGCCACAAACCCGCGAGCACGTTCTGTTGGCTCGTCAGGTTGGCGTGCCTTATATCTTAGTATTCCTTAACAAGATGGACTTGGCTGATGCTGAATTAGTCGACCTTGTTGAAGAAGAAATTCGTGAACTTCTTGAAAAGAATGGTTTCGACAAAGATGCACCAATCATTCGTGGTAGTGCTACCAAAGCTCTCGAAGGCGACGCTGACAACGAGCAGGCTATCCTCGACCTCGTTAAGGCCATGGACGAAAGCATCCCAGAGCCAAAGCGCGAACTCGACAAGCCTTTCTTAATGCCAATCGAAGACGTTTTCTCAATCAAGGGTCGTGGCACAGTTGCTACCGGCCGCGTTGAAACTGGTATCGTTAAAGTAAACGACGAAGTAGAAATCGTCGGTATCCGCGACACCAAAAAGTCTGTTGTAACTGGTATCGAAGCCTTCAAAAAGTCACTCGACCAAGGACAGGCTGGCGACAACGCTGGTATCCTGCTCCGTGGTATTGAGCGTGATGACATTGAGCGCGGTCAGGTTTTGGCCAAGCCAGGCAGCATCACTCCACACACCGAGTTTGATTCAGAAGTATACATTCTAACTAAAGAAGAGGGTGGACGACACACGCCATTCTTTAAGGGTTACAAGCCTCAGTTCTACTTCCGTACGACTGATGTAACCGGCGAAGTTGAACTGCCTGCCGACAAAGAAATGGTTATGCCTGGTGATACTATCACCTTTAAGGTAAAACTACTGGCTCCAATCGCTATGGAGCAAGGTCTCCGCTTCGCTATTCGCGAAGGTGGCCGAACAGTTGGCGCCGGTGTTGTAACCAAGGTCATCAAGTAAAAAAAACTTGATATTGCGAGAGGAGCCTCTTCGGAGGCTCTTTTTGGTTAAGCTTGACACCATATGGTATAATATGCTAAAATATTATTATGACTACTGAAACCTTGAGCGGGTTACATTTTGTTACAAATCCTAGCCTAGGACACGAACAAGGCTCCTTTTTTGTTGAACCGGTATCAACCATCCCTGAACCGAGAGATGTAAAGTTGTCTGCAGTCTATGATCGACCGACAGCAGAAATACAAGCACATGGTTACCGTCCTACCGATCCAAACGCACAGCGCCAACTTAGTGGTATTCTACTGCCCGACATCCCCCGAAATATTGCAGTTTATGCATACTTAAATGATAAAAACTTGGCCGGACAGCCCTACAAATTCCCAATCGGCTTAGCAATTGGTACGGATGCAAAAATCGGACGAAGGTTTAATCGTACAAATGTAGCAAATCTTGACTGGTTGTTTGTCAGGGCTCTCGGTGCTAAGGCTTGTCTAGACCGAGGCCTAAGGAACCAAGGAGTTGCAAAGGCACTAGCCGATGGTCTCTTGGAGCAATTTGATCCAGAATTAACCGTTACGGTTTTAAATATGCCACGGGGCAGGTCACCTGAAGAGGTCAAAAAAATTGAAAAAACCCTCCAAAAGTATGATTTTACTAAGCGAACCTCTCGTCGTGGAACAGGTTCAGGTGATTATTGGTACGAAGGGACAACCGTACAAGATTTGCAAAATAAACTTCGTCGCAGTAGTGCAATGATAAGCCACGCTTTGCCGTATCCTTTAATACCGGCAAAACCAAGTGTAAATAACGGATTGAGGGTCAATGGAATGGGTGGTGGCTTAAGAGCCAGATAAGTGACATCTCGCGCTTGATTCAGTGTAGTTATGGTGATAAAGTAATCCAAAATCGGAGATTTGATGAGCAGTCCTTACGAAGTTGGTGAAGTATTAGTTGGCTTTGGCCCGCATGACGAAAACACAACTGTTAATTCGGCATTGTTTTATGAAGAATCTGTTGGGTTTGGGCATCTTGAAGTTGCTCCCCTCAGCAAGCCATATTATGAAGGCATGGCTGCCGAGGCGATAAACGTCTATTTTGACGATGCCAACAAAGGTAAATTCCTAAGCTATCCATCTGGCCAAGGTTATTTAAAAACCGAAGATATAATTACAAGCGAAGAAGGAACCAAGAAACTTGTGGCGAGAGCAATTGAACAGCGAATGCGCTTTTTAATGTCTGATTAGTGAAATTCTGTTATAATATATCTACCAATTTAATTTCTGCTGACTAAAAGTCGCTTTTGCAATACAAAGAGATGTTACAGCAGGCTGAACTAAGTTCAGAGAGGAATAACACCTATGGCTGACGCCAAAACTCCTACAGATCCTAAGCAGCGGATACGCATCCGACTTAAGGCCTACGATCATAAAGTAATAGACCAAGCCGCCAAGCAGATTATCGACACTGCGCTTCGTACAGGTGCAAGTTTGGCTGGACCCATTCCATTGCCGACCCGGCGTAGTACCTTCACTGTAGTAAAAAGCCCGCACGTATACAAAAAAGGCCGTGAGCAATTTGAAATGCGCGTTCATAAGCGACTGATTGACGTATTTGAGCCAACTCCAAAGACAATTGATTCCCTGATGAATCTTTCGCTTCCTGCTGGTTGCGACGTCGAAATCAAAATGTAAAATGCCCGAGTTGTATCCAGTACCTGGTCTTATTGAAACAAGTTATGACCAGAAATTTTACATGGCAAAATTTGATCCTCCTATACCTATAAGCAAGCTTGAGCGTATTGCGACAGTAATTGGAGACTACTTCGACATTGAGTTAGTTGGAGATGATTTGGATGTAAGTACTGTTTTTTATAAAAAACGTGCATTAGGCCGTAATAGAGAACAGAGGGAAGAAATGATTACGGAATTAATGGTAAGTGCGGGCCAAATGATTAACTATCAGCTGAACAACATAGTTCCTTTCTCCCAAATCAAATCAAAAAATGAGAATAAGGCAGCGTAACATCTTTGTAGAATTTGCAACGGGTTGACAGGGGTAATCGGCCTGTGGTAATCTGTTATGGTATCTCGAAAAATTTAGTACTTGGTGTTTGACGCAGGTCTGCCAACAACAGAGGTAGAAACCGCGCAATACCAGGCATTTTTATGTTTAACCCTTGGTACAAAACTATATGAAAGCACTCATTACACGAAAAGTTGGCATGACTAGCACCATCAACCAAGACGGTGTGGTTCAAGCCGTAACCTTACTTTCTGTAGCTGACCACACAGTTATTTCGCACAAGACCGAAGAAAAGGACGGCTATACAGCGGTTCAGGTCGGTACCGAGACAGCCAAGAAGCTTAGCAAAAGTGTCACTGGCCACGTTAAGAACGCAAAAGTGATGCCAAAAATTATTCGTGAATTCCGCTTTACAGAAATCCCAGAAGAACTCAACGTCGGCAGCAAAATCAGCGCCGACGTTTTTAGTGTTGGCGA
>CAZXDL010000001.1:42869-161937 GCA_964639505.1 uncultured Candidatus Saccharibacteria bacterium
CAGAAGAACTCAACGTCGGCAGCAAAATCAGCGCCGACGTTTTTAGTGTTGGCGATAAAGTTCAGGTTACAGGTCTTACAAAAGGCAAAGGTTGGGCTGGTACAATCCGTCGCCATAACTTCCACCGACAACGCAAGACGCATGGTGGCAAAGGCAATACTCGTAAACCAGGTTCAATCGGCTCGATGTATCCACAGCATATTTTTAAAGGCTCCAAGATGGCCGGTCAGCTGGGTCACGATCAAATCACCGTTAAAGGTCTTAAAGTTGCTTTGATCGATACCGAACTCGGAGTTATTGGTGTAACTGGCGCAGTGCCAGGACCTAAAAAAGGTATTTTGATCCTCAAGGAGGCCAAGTAATGGCCGTCGCTACATTCACTAAGACTGGCACTAAAGCCACAACTCCTGCCAAGCTTGATAAAAAAGTCTTTGGGCTTACTCCCGAAAACCACGAATTACTAAAGCAAGCCTACACCGGCTATCTTGCTAACGGTCGCGAAAACTTAGCAGTTGTTAAAACTCGTGGCTTAGTTCGCGGAGGCGGCAAAAAGCCATGGAAGCAAAAAGGTACAGGGCGCGCTCGCTTTGGTTCGTCGCGTGTGCCAATTTGGCGCGGTGGTGGTATTACATTTGGACCAACCGGGCAAGAGAACTACTCCAAGCAGTTAAATACTAAAGCAAAAAGACTTGCAACCCGCCAAGCGCTTAGCTTGGCTTCAAATGCTAACAAAATTACGGTTATAGAAGACATTGTTTCAAAAGAAGGAAAAACTGCCGATCTAGTTAAATTATTGAAGAAAATTGGTGCAGAGAGAAATGTTTTAATCGTTGTAGACCAAAAGTCGGCTGAATTAGTCCGTGCCGCCAACAACATACCCAAAGTCCAAGTCGTGAATTGTCAGTATGTGAATGTGTACGATGTGCTAAACGCCGATTGTATAGTGTTTAGCCAGCCAGCTCTCAAGGCTACCACCGACTGGCTCGGCAAGGAGGCAAAATAATGAGCAAAACCATTACTTTGCGTCCCCGCTTGAGCGAGAAGACCTACGCCCTAGCCGAGAATCGCGTTTATGTCGTTGAAATTCCAAAAGACATTAATAAGCATGGTGTTGCCCGCGCGATTGAATCGCAGTTTGACGTTAAAGTCGACAAGGTTAATATCACCAACGTTCGCGGCAAAGCCAAGGCCATCATCAGCATTACCGGTAAACGCCGTGTTAATGCTGAAGGTCGTCGTAACGACATCAAGAAGGCCTATGTGACCCTTGCTAAGGGTAATAGTCTGCCATTCTTTGCTGCCGTCGAAGAAGAAGAGCAAAAAGAAGCTGCTACTCAGGAAAAGATTGATAAAGTTGCTGCCAAGCAAGCAGCCAAAGAGGCTAAAAAGGAAGCAAAACCAGCCCGTCGCAGCATTTTGCCTCGTCGTGGCGCTCGCGGAGGAGATAAGTAATGGCAATTAAGCAGTACAATCCGACTACTCCTGGCCGACGCGGCATGACCAGCCAAGACTTTGACACGATCACGACTAACAAACCTCTGAAATCTTTGCTTGTTCCTAAGCGTCGCGGTAATGGCCGCAATAACCAAGGTCGCATTACAACGCGCCATAAAGGTGGTGGTACTAAGAAATTCTATCGCCTAGTCAACTTCAAACTAGCCGACGGCGTGACTGCAACTATCGAGCAAATTGAGTATGATCCTAACCGCAGTGCCCGTATTGCCCGTATCAAAGAATCAAACGGCACCTATCATTACGTAATTGCAGCTCAGGGCATGAAAGTCGGACAAAAGATCACAACCGGCGAAGAAGCCAGCATCGACCCCGGCAACCGCAAAGCTCTCAAATTCATCCCAATTGGTAGCACAATTCACGCAATCGAGATGAAAGTTGGTGGTGGCGCTCAGATGGTGCGCAGCGCCGGCAACAGCGCTCAGCTGATGGGCCGCGACAACGGCTACGCTCAAGTACGCCTACCTAGTGGCGAAGTTCGCCTAATCAATGAAAATTGCCAGGCCAGCCTTGGCGTTATCGGCAACGAGCAGCACCAAAACGTCAAGATCGGTAAGGCCGGTCGGAATCGTCACAAGGGTAAGCGCCCTTCAGTTCGCGGTGTCGTTATGAACGCGGCTGATCACCCGCATGGTGGTGGTGACGGTGGTCGTCACGGTATTGGTGGTGGTAAAAACCACGGTTCCGCGCCTAAGACCCCTTGGGGTCAAAAGACGCTTGGCTACAAGACCCGCCGCCGCAAATCCACCACTAAATTTATTGTAAGAAGCCGTCACCAGGCGAAGAGGAAATAACCATGATTAGTGCCATTAGTCGAGACTATCTCAAGCAAAGATATCCAGAAGCCTATGAAATAGGCTTGGAATATGGCGAGCATGCGGCTAACCGAATGATTGATATGCGCCTAATAGATGTAGAAGCCACTGGCGTAGAGGCATCGGCACAGCTTGCTGTAAGTAGAACTCTTGCGCAAAATCCACAATTCATGCCTCTTGGGTCAGAATTGAGTCGCGCCGCATATCTTAGCCATTACGAAGGTTCACACAAAATTTTTGCAGCCTATGCAGGAGTGGCAGCATGAGTCGTTCATTAAAAAAAGGACCATTTATAGATTTCAAACTTGCCAAGAAGGTTACAGCGCTTGGTGACAATGACCGCACAATTATTAAGACCTGGGCTCGAAGCAGCACGATTGCACCCGATTTTGTCGGTAAAACAATTGCTGTACACAATGGCAAAGTACATGTGCCGGTTTTTATTACTGAGAACATGGTTGGCCACAAGTTGGGCGAATTCGCACCAACACGTAAGTTTCGCAGTCACGGCGGTAAGTTAGCGAAGGGTAAATAAGGAATATTATGGCAGTTCAGGCATTAGCTAAATCAGTTCCACTTAGTCCACGCAAAGTCGCGGTAGTTGCGTCTTTGGTGCGCGGCCGCTCTGTCGAAGACGCTTTGACAATTCTTGAGCATACACCACGTCGCTCTGCTCTTGCTGTCAAGAAAACGATTTTGAGTGCTAAAGCTAATGCTGATCACAATCATGGATACAAACCAGCTACTCTTCAGATTACAGAAATTACAGTTACCCCTGGTCCACGCCTGAAGCGCTACCGACCGGTTTCACATGGTCGGGCTCACCCTTTCCAGCGCAAGACTGCTCACATCAAAGTTACTGTTGATGGCGAGAAACGCGAAGCTAAGAAGCCGGCTGCTAAAGCAGCCGCAAAGAAAGAGGAGGCCAAGTAATGGGTCAAAAAGTAAACCCTATTAGCATGCGCCTCCAGGTCAATAAAGACTGGACCAGTAAGTGGTTTGTCGACAAGCGTGACTACGCTAAGTTTCTTAAGGATGACCTAGCTGTACGCAAGCTTATTAAAGACAAGCTAGGCAGCCGGGCAGCTATCAACAAAGTTGAAATTACTCGCACTCCCAATCTAGTTACAGTTACTATCGCGACCGCTAAAGCAGGTGTTGTGATTGGTCGTGGCGGTACGGGTGCAACCGAATTGAAGCTTCTAATTGAGAAGATCTACGGCGGCACACCGACTCGCATTAATATTGAAGAGGTTAAAAAGCCTGATTTATATGCTAAGTTGGTAGCCGAAAACATCGCTCATCAACTTGAGCGTCGTATGAGTTTCAGGCGTGCCATAAAATCAACCGCTGCTGCAACTATGCGGGCAGGTGCAAAAGGCATCCGTATAGAGGTTTCCGGTCGATTAAACGGGGCTGAGATGAGCCGACGCGAAAAAGAAGTTGCTGGATCGGTTCCATTGCACACTATTCGCGCCAACATCGATTACGCTCAGGTCAATGCCCAGACGGTTGCCGGTATCATCGGAGTGAAAGTATGGATTTACAAGGGAGAGAGCGTCTAAGATGTTAATGCCGAAGCGTCAAAAGCACCGCAAGGTGCGTAAGGGTCGAATCCGAGGTGTTGCTACAGCAGGCAACTACATCGCTTTTGGTCAATACGCCCTGCAGGCTCAAGGTCAGGAGCGGATTACTTCGCGTCAGATCGAGGCTGCACGTCAGGCCATGACACGATACATTAAGCGTGGTGGTAAAATCTGGATCCGCATCTTTCCTCACACCCCTGTTAGCCGCAAACCACAAGACGTTAAGATGGGTAGCGGCAAAGGTAACCCTGAGTTTTATGTCGCCAAGGTCCGCCCTGGCACTATCATGTTTGAAATGCAGGGAGTTTCAGAAGAAGTTGCTCGTGAAGCAATGCGCTTGGCAGCTCACAAACTTCCTGTTAAAACCAAGTTTTTGGTTAGGGAGGATGCGTAATGAAAGTTGCTGAAATCCGCAAGCTGTCGACCAGCGAATTGACTACCGAAAGCACCAAGCTTCGTGAAGAAATTGTCGAATTACGCCGTCGTTTACATCTCGGTGAAATCACCAACAACCGTGTAATCCGCGCCAAGCGTAAAGACCTAGCCCGCATTTTAACTGTCTTAAGTGAAGCATTAATTAAGGAGGCCAACTAATATGGCTAAGCAAATCGTAGGTGTTGTGTCCTCTAATAAAGGCGACAAGACCATCGTCGTAACCGTTCAAACCCGCAAGACCCATCCGCTGTACCGTAAGCAATACACTGTGCACAGCAAGTTTATGGCACATGATGAAAAGAATGAAGCAGAAGTCGGCGATAAAGTCGCAATTGTCGAGACCAAGCCCTTGAGTGCACGCAAACGCCATACTCTTGATCGAATAATCGAGAAACCGAAGCTTCGAGAGGACACTTTGGCTGTTTCAAAGTCTGACGATACTGGTAAGAAGCCAACTAAACCCGCAAAAGAAGACGATGCCGTAGATGCTAAACCTGAGGCTAAAACTGCTAAGAAAGCCGAGGAGTCAAAGTAATGATCCAGCAAGAAACCCGGCTTTTGGTTTGCGACAACAGCGGTGCTAAAGAGATACTTTGCATTCGTGTGCTGGGCGGTAGCCGTAAACGCTACGCTAAAGTCGGCGACATCATCACAGCTACTGTTAAACAAGCAACACCCAACGGTCAGGTAAAAAAGAAATCCGTCGTCCGTGCGGTCGTCGTCCGCACTCGTAACCAAATTCGTCGTAAAGATGGCTCGACCATTAAATTCGATGATAATGCCGCTGTAATCATTGGTGAAGATAAATTACCACGCGCCACACGTATTTTTGGACCAGTTCCGCGTGAACTTCGTGATCAAGGCTATGCTAAAATCGTTTCACTCGCACCGGAGGTACTGTAATGAGTGGTGCTACTAAAACCAAGATTTACAAGATTCGCCTGAAAAAGGGTGACACAGTTGTAATTCGTAGTGGCAAATTCAAAGGTCAGACCGGCAAAATTACCGCCGTTCATCCTAAGGATAACAAGGTTACGATTGAAGGCATCAATGTTGTTAAAAAGCACCAAAAGCCAAATCAAGCACATCCACAGGGTGGGATAATCGAAATCACCAAGCCGATGTGGGTGAGCAAGGTTGGCATTTTAGACTCGACAAGCAAAAAGCCCAGTCGAATCGGTTTCAAAATTGATAAAGATGGCAATAAGACAAGAGTTTTGAAGAAAACTGGAAAGGAGATTAAGTAATGGCTACAGAAACAGCAGCGCCAAAAGCGCCAAAGACAACAAAAGCAGCAAAATCTGTTGATACCGGCGCACGTCTCCGCATCCAGTATAACGAGACGATTGCTAAAGAGCTTGTCAAAGAACTCGGACTTAAAAACCCGCACCAAGCTCCAAAACTCGAAAAAGTTATCGTCAATGTCGGCCTTGGCAAAGCTAAAGACGATAAAAAGATTTTAGAAGTTGCAACCAACACACTACGCAAAATTACCGGCCAACAACCGGTCGAGACTATCGCCAAAAATTCAATTGCCGGCTTTAAGCTACGCGAAGGCAACAAAATTGGTCTTAAAGTTACACTACGTGGTGATCGTATGTACGAGTTTACAGATCGCTTAATAACTGTTGTATTACCCCGACTTCGCGATTTCCACGGTGTAAAAAAGAAGGCCTTCGATCAGCAAGGCAACTACAGCATCGGATTTACTGACCAGTCTGTATTTCCTGAGCTTAGCTTTGAGGAAACGACCAATGCGCACGGCTTACAGGTGATTTTCGTGATAAACAGTGAAGAAAAGGCGCACTCACGTGCACTGCTGGAGAAGTTTGGTATGCCTTTTGAAAAGGAGAATAAGTAATGGCCAAAAAATCAATTGTAGCAAGAGATGCTAAAAGAATTAAGATGATCGATAAGTACGCAGCTAAGCGCAAGGAACTCAAAGAGTTAGGTGATCAAGAAGGCTTGGCCAAGTTGCCACGCAACTCAAGCCCGACCCGTCGCACAAATCGTTGCATTGAAACTGGTCGCCCCCGAGCTTACATGCGTCAGTTTGGCCTTAGCCGTATTAGTTTCCGCGAGCACGCAAGCAAGGGTGAAATCCCTGGTGTAACGAAATCGAGCTGGTAGGAGAAATATGAGTACAACAAGCACAGACCCAATCGCAGATATGTTAACTCGGATTCGCAATGCTATTAATGTGCGCAAAAACGAAGTTAGTCTGCCTCATTCCAACATCAAAGAAGCTGTTGCTAAATTGCTACAGGAAAGCAATTTTATCGATGGCGTGTCTGTTAAGGATGCCGAAGTTGGCAAGGTAATGACTGTTAAAATCAACGGCGAGGACAGCAATGCCCGCATCACTGAAATTGTCCGCATGAGCAAGCCTGGTCGTCGTCATTATGTAAATGCTAAAGAAATCCCTGTTGTTAAGCGTGGTCGTGGAGTGGTTATCATTTCGACAAGCCGCGGTTTAATGACTGGTGATAAAGCCCGAGCCGAAAAAGTCGGTGGTGAATTAATTTGTAAGGTTTATTAGAGGATATTAAAGGAATAGTATGAGCCGAGTAGGAAAACTGCCGATCGCAATCCCGAGCGGTGTGACAATCACTATCGACCCAGCCGAAATCACGGTTGCGGGCTCTAAAGGCACGCTGAAGCAATTCACTATGGATGACATAACTGTCAAACAAGAAGGTGAAGAAGTCATTATTACGCGTGCTAACGATGAGCCCAAGATACGCGCTAAACATGGATTAATGCGCGCATTACTAAATAATATGGTGGTCGGAGTTAGCCAAGGGTTTAGCAAAAAGCTTGAGATTAATGGTGTTGGCTACCGTGTTGCCGCCCAAGGTGCAGATTTGAAACTAAATCTTGGCTTCTCGCATGATGTTATTTACAAGATTCCAGCAGGGGTGACTGCTTCAGTTGAGCAAAATACAATCACTGTTAGTGGTATTGATAAGCAACAAGTCGGACAAGTCGCGGCAGAAATACGCGCCTTAAAGAAGCCTGAACCTTACAAAGGTAAGGGCATTAAATACGAAGGTGAACGTATTGTTCGTAAGTCTGGAAAGAGCGGTAAGGATAAATAATGAGTAAGCAACTAATTCACAAGATACACAATCGAAATCAGCGTAAAGCTCGTATTCGTGCTGTAGTGTCTGGCACCGCAAAACGACCACGCCTAAGTGTATTTGTCAGCAACACGCACATAACTGCCCAACTAATCGACGACACCGCAGGTAAAACCATCGCTTATGCAACAACCGTCGGAAATAAAGCGGCTAAGGGTACAATGACTGAAAAAGCTACTATTATTGGCGCCGAAATTGCTGCTAAAGCTAAAGCAGCCAAGATTAAGGCTGTCGTATTTGATCGCGGTGGCAAAATATACCATGGCCGAGTCGCAGCACTAGCTGATGCCGCCCGTAAATCAGGATTGGAGTTCTAAATGGCAGATCAGAAACCTCAAGAACGACGAAATCGTCGACCGGAAATACAACCAGAAGAAAAGCAGTTTGATGAGCGCACCCTTCATATTGATCGTGTTGCACGCGTGGTTAAAGGTGGCCGCCGTTTCCGCTTCCGAGCATTAGTAGTCGTTGGCGATAAAAAGAACCGAGTTGGTATTGGTAGCGCCAAAGGCGCAGATGTAACCGCCGCTGTTACCAAAGCGACCGAGGTAGCAAAAAAGAACTTTATAACCGTTTCTTTGTATAAAGGCACACTGCCTCACGAAGTTGAGGCCAAGGTAAGCGGAGCACATATCCTGCTTAAACCAGCTAGTGCTGGTACTGGTCTGATTGCTGGTGGTGTAGTTCGCAGCATCATAGAAGTCGCTGGCGTAAAGAACGCTCTGAGCAAGTCCATCGGCTCGTCTAATAAGACCAATGTCGCGTATGCAACAATTGATGCCCTAAACAGTCTTGTGCCCGCTGACAAATGGATTACTGCTAAGCCAAAAGCACCTAAGGCCGCCAAAAAGTCTGACGATAAACCGGCTAAAGCTAAGGTTAAGGCATAATGAAATACCACGAACTAACAACAGGTAAAAACAAGCAATCAAAGCGAGTTGGTCGCGGTATTTCTGCGGGCCAAGGTAAGACTGCTGGTCGCGGCACCAAAGGACAGGGCGCCCGCACAGGGTCAAGTGCTAAGCCCGGCTTTGCTGGTGGATCGAACCCATTAATGCAGAAATTACCTAAGCTACCGGGTTTCAAGAGTCATCGCACGCCCCCCGAAAACATCTATACTGGGCAGCTTGATCAGTTTGCTGGCAGGACAGTTGATGCAAATCTATTGGCTGAGGCAAAACTTATAAGCAATCCATGCGTTAAAGTTAAGTTGATCTCAAAAGGCGAAGTAACAAAAAAAGTATCCGTCAAACTCTCTGGTGCCAGCCAGTCGGCAATTGAAGCGGTGCAGTCTGCCGGCGGAAGTTTTGAATCAGTAGCTCGGCAAAGCCGACCTAAAACTTCCCAAAAAACCAAAAAATCTTAGTTTATACTAAGACTACAATCAACTAAGACTAGAGGGTATATGGCAAGCGCCGATTTACAGCGTGACAAAAAAGTCACGCGCGAGATTCATCGTCTGTTTTGGCGAGCGACAACTGATAAGCCGCTTTACTTTTGGATGACGGTTTTGTTACATCCCCCAGCGATGTTGGTAATCCATGTCTTGATACCGGTTGAGGTTGCTTTTGGAATTCAGGCAATAATCAAGGGCAACTTTGCCGAGGTGAACGGTATAGCCTATACCATTGTTATCGGTATGGTTATAACCATGGCGGTCTTTGCGCTTGCGACATGGGCTTTTGACAGAATGGGCACATACTCTGGAAAATACGTCCAGCGCGCCGTTTTTTCGAATTTTTTAAACAAAGATTACGATTTTTACTCCAACCAGTTTATAGGTGGCCTTGGCGCTCAAGCTGCGCGGTTGCGTGACGCGGTCGAAGAGTACGACAGAATTATGCTTTTCGAAACGATGAAAGCCGGCGTCATAATTATTGCTGGGCTTATCGTGATCGCTACTCTGTCGCTCGAATTAGCCGGATTATTACTGCTTGGGGTTGTTATTATCTTGGCCGGAACAATTTACATTGCTGGTCTAAGATTGAAATATCGGCGGATGCTCAGTAAAGCCAGTAATGATTTAGCGGGAGTCTTAGGTGATAGTCTTTCGCACGGCGCGACAGTTAAAAGCTACGCAAAAGAAGAATTCGAAATGGAGCGTATTTCCAAGCCGCTGGACAAATGGGGTGAGGCACAGTTAATAACTTGGGATTCTTCGATACCACACACTTTTATCAGGCACACGTTATTGGCATGCATTATGGCTGGGCTGCTGTTAGCGTCTTCGAAGCTTTACCGCGAGGGTGCTATTTCGATCGCGACGATTGCTTTAGTGCAGCTATATATCATCCGAGTCGCTAATGTTACGCTCGATATTGGTGATCACATCAAAAAATATGAAGGTCTGATGAGTCACTCTTATGAGCCCGTTTCAACGATGATGATTCCAACTACAGTAAATGATCCTATAAAACCACTAAGCCTTGCTAACAAAAAAGCACTGACGGTTAATTTTGATGGTGTGACGTTTCATTATCCTGAGGCAAAATCTGGGCACAAAGCCATCAGTAATTTTTCATTAAATGTGAAGCCCGGTGAAAAAATTGGGCTTATTGGGTACTCCGGTGGTGGCAAAACCACAATAACGAAGCTCCTGCTGCGCTTTATGGATGTGTCAGCCGGCAGCATAACGATTGATGGGATTGATTTGAGAGACCTGAGCCAACGCGAGCTCAGAGACAAAATCGCCTATGTCCCGCAAGAGCCTTTGCTTTTTCATCGTTCAATACTGGAAAACATAATGTATGCCAACCCTTCGGCAAGTCAAAAAGACTTCCAGAAAGCTACGGAAACCGCCTACATCAATGAGTTTGTTAGTAGTTTACCCAATAAATTCGATACTTTAGTAGGTGAAAGAGGTGTCAAATTATCAGGTGGGCAAAGGCAGAGAGTAGCAGTCGCCCGTGCACTCCTGAAAGACGCGCCTATTCTAGTGCTAGATGAGGCAACCAGCGCACTAGATAGTCAGAGCGAACAATACATACAAACGGCATTGTGGGATTTGATGAAAGACCGGACTGCTATCGTAATCGCTCATCGATTAAGCACAATCCAAAAAATGGACAGAATTATCGTCTTAGATAAGGGTGAAATCGTACAAACTGGTACCCACAAAGAGCTGCTTAAGCAAAAATCAGGAATTTACGCCAGTTTATGGTCTCACCAAAGCGGTGGGTATCTGATGGAATCTTAGCAATCGTGCTTTGAGGCTGCCAAGATATATGGTTAAATTGATTGATACATGAGGGTAAAAACTAAGTGAACTGGAAAATAATTGGGAAATCTCTGACGCATCCAGACATGCGCAAACGCATTCTGGTAGTACTTGGCATTTTGCTGGTTTACCGTATTTTGGCGCACATCCCTGTACCGCTGAGCAATCCTGAAACTCTTCACCAAGTCCTGCAAAACTTGTTTAATTCGGCCAATGCGCCACAGCTCCTCAGTTTCATAAATGTTCTTTCAGGAGGCGCTCTTGCAAACTTCTCAATCATGATCGCCGGTCTTGGCCCGTATATTAACGCCTCGATCATCATGCAGTTGCTTACCAAAGCAGTTCCACAGCTTGAAGCCCTGCATAAAGAAGGTGAATTTGGCCAAAAAAAGATCAACCAATACACTCGCTTACTTACTTTGCCGTTGGCAATTATTCAGTCAATCGGATCTATTTACCTAATTCGACAAGCTGCTCAATCTATCGGCGGTATAGGAGATATTACAGCTAACACATCTCTCGCTCAGTGGGTATTAATGGTTGCTGCACTGACAGGTGGTTCAATGCTCCTCATGTGGTTAGGTGAGCTAGTAACCGAACAGGGTGTAGGTAACGGTATATCTCTACTTATCACCGTAGGTATCGTTAGTGGCTTGCCCGGTCAAGTTTCTAACATATTTGGGTCGATATTTAACAATAAAGATAACTGGAATGTATTTGGACTTAGCCTTCCAATCAATAAATCTTCGCTGATTATAGGCTTAATAATAGGGTTTGCGGTATTACTGATGACATGGATCGTGGTGATGCTAAACGAAGCATCCAGAAACCTGACCGTTAACTACGCCAAACGGGTGCAAGGCAATCGTACTTATGGGGGGATCACAACAAAGCTGCCGGTCAAGCTAATAACAGCCGGAGTTGTGCCCATCATCTTTGCTGTGGCGTTTTTAAGCGTACCAAGCTTCGTTGGTCAATTGTTAAGCAGCAGTCAAAATGCCAATCTTGCACACTGGGGTCAACAGTTAAGTACATGGTTTACTACGCCGACCAAGCAATCTTTTGAAACTCTTGGCTGGCAAGCCTGGATTTACCCTCTAACATACTTCTTGCTGGTATTTGTATTTACATTCTTTTACACCAGTATTACATTCAACTCAAAGGAGATCGCTGAGAATTTGCACAAGCAGGGCGGATTTATTGAGGGCGTGCGTGGTGGCGAGCAAACTGAAATATATCTCAGTAAAATCATCAATCGTCTAACATTGTTTGGTGCTGCCAGCTTAGGTCTGCTTGCGGTTGTCCCAATAATCGCGCAAGTGTTTATCAATACCAGTATCACGATCGGCGGTACCAGTGTTCTTATCTTGGTGTCTGTGGCGCTACAAACGCTTCGTGCCGTCGAATCACGTGCGCTTATGGTCACTTATGACCAATATTCAGAACCAGACTTCTTCTACGAGCCTGGTGCGGCCGCGGATGCCGCTACCGGCGGCCGTCGACTTAGGTTTGGCCCACGCCTAAAGGCGCGTTCTAAAAGGTCAAAAGATTAACTTCTTAAAAACCCTTTACAAAACAGTAAGCGGCGTGCTACAATTGTTTTCTAGTTATATTTATGGCTGTTAACAAGGAAGTAATCGAGCTCACAGGCACTATAATTGAGACCCTTCCAGGTACTCAGTTTCGTGTAGAACTCGAAAATGGCCATCAAATTATAGCTCACGTCGCCGGAAAGATGCGGAAGCACTTCATCCGAATCGTACCCGGAGACAGCGTTACAGTAGAGTTGACGCCTTACGATCTTACGAAGGGTCGGATTACGTATCGCAAGGGGTAATTACCCAAATATTAAGCAGTGAGTCACCCGCTCGAAAGGAGCATGATCCGCATGAAAGTGCGTGCTAGCGTAAAAAAGATTAGTCCAGATGACATTATTGTCCGCCGCAAGGGTAGGATTTATGTTATCAACAAGTTAAAACCTAAGCATAAGCAGAGGCAGGGTTAATGGCAGCTCGAATTTCTGGCGTTACCATTCCTGATCAGAAGCAAGTTTGGGTTGCATTGACTTATATACATGGTATTGGTCCAAAAACCGCCCGCGACATTCTTAAAAAGGCGAATGTCGACGAAACAACTAGAGTTAAAAACCTTAACGACGCTGAAATTGGACGTATCCAAGAAATTATTAATAATGATCTCTTAGTCGAAGGTGAATTGCAGCGCCTAGTCAGTGGTAACATCAAACGTCTCAAAGATATCAAATCTTATCGAGGCCTGCGTCACTCCCAAAATCTACCTTCACGCGGCCAACGCACCAAGACCAATGCCCGCACCCGACGTGGTAAAAAAGTTACTGTAGGTGGCACGGCTAAGAAAGTAGCGAGCAAGACTTAAATTATGGCTGACGAAGATAAGAAACCAGTTGAAGTAGTTGAGCCAGTAGCTAGCGATGCACCGGCTGCAGATACCGCAGTTGTTGAAACTGCTGAAAAGAAAGCGCCAAAGCGCAAAAAGGCTAAGCGCTCAGTGCCTAGTGGTCAAGTACATGTCCAAGCAACCTTTAATAACACCATTATCACTTTCACTGACTCAAAGGGTAATGTTTTGACAAATTCAAGTGCTGGTGCCTGCGGTTTTCGTGGCTCTAAAAAGGGTACGGCCTACGCAGCACAGGTTGCAGCCGAACGCGCGGCGCAGGCAGCTAAACAGCAATATGGCTTCAGCAAGGCGGACGTATTTATCAAAGGTATCGGACTTGGCCGCGACGCAGCCGTTCGCGTACTCGCCGGTATGGATATTACAGTTGATAGTATTTCAGATGTGACAGGCGTGCCTCATGGTGGCGTGCGCCCATCCAAAGCGAGGAGAATCTAATGGCACGCGACCGATCATCAATCGTAAAAATGAGTCGCCGCGAAGGCTATGCGCTTCACCCTAAGGCACATAAAGCACTCGTAAAACGCACCAGCAAGCCAGGTCAAGGCCCAATGAGTCGCGGACCACGTGGCGGAAAAGCCAGCCAATACAATCTACAGCTTCGTGAAAAACAAAAGGTTAAGAGACTATATGGCTTGCTTGAAAAACAGTTCTCAAACCTAATGAAAGAAGCCAGCCGTCGTCAAGGTCAGTCTGGGCAGGTTTTACTTCAGTTCTTAGAGCAGCGAGCCGATAACGCAATATATCGAGCCGGTTTCGCAACAAGCCGACGGGCTGCCAGACAGCTTGTAACCCATGGCCACTTCTTGTTAAACGACACGCGTGTTGACATTCCTTCAATCCGACTAAAACCCGGAGACTCACTCGTAGTCCGTCCACACAGCCTTAAAACCGAGTATTTCAAGAAGTTAGATGAAGTCAGCCCAGCCCCCGCTGACACCCCAGGATGGTTAAAAGTCGACCGTAAAAAGGTCAGTTTATCAATTACAGGTTTGCCATCGCGCGACGATGCCGAACCAGAAATAAATGAGCAGTTAATAGTTGAGTACTATTCACGCTAAATAAGGAGCATTAATGTCAAATCATATTCACACCCCAAGTCTCGTCAAAGTCGATGACCACAGCGACACCAGCGCTTCTTTTATCATTGAGCCACTTCACAGCGGCTACGGAATGACACTAGGAAACTCGTTGCGCCGTGTCTTACTATCGAGCATCTCTGGCGCTGCAGTTACATCTTTCAAAATCGAAGGCGTAACACATGAGTTTACGGCCGTGCCGGGCGTAAAAGAAGACGTTGTCGACATCATGTTAAACCTTAAAGGTGTTCGTTTCCGTGTATACGGTGGCGAAGCTCAAACACTCCGTATTGTAAAGTCGGGTAAGGGAGTTGTTACCGCAAAAGATATCCAGGCAACCGCTGATGTTGAAATCGTCAATCCTGAGCATGTTATTGCGACCATAGATGATGCAAAAGCAAAGCTTACGGTTGATCTTAAAGTTGAAGTCGGTCGCGGTTACCGCACAATCGAAGAAGGCGCTGCTAAAAAAGCTAGTGATATGATTGCCCTAGACGCTATTTTTAGCCCCGTCTTACGAGTTCGCTACAAAGTTGAAAACACCCGTGTCGGGCAAGCGACTGATCTTGACCGATTGCTGCTGACAGTTGATACAGATGGCTCGATCAGCCCGCAAGACGCATTTGAAGAGGCTTCTGCGATCTTGGTCAATCAATACACTGCACTGGCTGGCAAAACCCGCGTAGCAACTCCAGAAGTTACAAGTGAAACTGGCACCCCAGATACCGACTTTGGCAGTGAAGTAATCGGCGATGAATCGACTGCACTTAGCACTTCAATCGAAGACCTTAACCTAACTGCTCGTACGACCAACGCCTTGATCAACAACGACATACACACTATTCGTGACTTGTTTGCCTTAAACGACGCCGAGCTACGCGATCTCAAAGGTTTTGGAAGCAAAGCCCTCGACGAAGTTAAAGAAAAGCTAGCGGAGTTGGAGCTTTAGATGCATCGTCACGGTTACCAAGGTCGTAAATTTCATCGCGAGCGTGATCAGCGTAACGCCCTTATTAAGGGTCTAGCTGATTCCTTGGTAAAGTACGAAACAATTGAAACTACATTGCCAAAAGCTAAAGAAGTAGTCCCTTATGTTGAAAAGCTTATAACTAAAGCAAAAAAGGGTGATTTGCATAATCGCAGACAGATTATTAGTAGCTTACAGACACTTGAAAGTGCTCACAAGCTGGTTGATGAAATAGCTCCAAAGCTAAAAGGCCGTAGTAGTGGCCACTTACGCATCGAAAAAACCGCTATGCGTCGTGGCGATAATGCTCAACTTGCCCGTGTATCCTTTGTCGATGATCTAAAAGAGGCACCAGTTGCTAAGAAGGCAGTATCAGAAGCGCCAGTCGCTAAGCCCAAAGCTCCAGCCACTAAACCTTCGACAGTAAAAAAACCTGCGACTAAAACAAAAGCCAAGCCGGCTGCTAAGGAGTCGAAATAATGAAAACATATAGCGCAAAGCCCAGTGATATAACGCGCGTCTGGTATGTTATCGACGCCAGCGAAGCTCCCCTTGGTCGTTTATCAACCCGCGTTGCAACGCTACTCACTGGCAAAGGCAAACCAGAATTTACAAAGCATATCGATGTCGGCGACTATGTAATTGTTATAAACGCCGATCAAACCGTGACAACTGGCGATAAACTTGAAAAGAAGATCTATTACAGCCACAGTAATTACCCAGGTGGATTAAAAGAGGCAACACTTGCCGAAAAAATGATCAAAGACCCCACGTTTGCTATTCGTAACGCTGTAAGAGGGATGTTACCAGTTAATAAGCTCCGCGACGAGCGACTAAACCGATTAAAGATTTATTCTGGTAGTGACCATCAACACGAAGCTCAAAAACCAACTACAATTTCAATTAAGGATGTTAAATAATGGCTAAAGATAATTACTTTTATGCATTAGGTCGCCGCAAAAGTGCCACCGCACGTGTGCGCTTAATGACAGGCAAAGGCGTAATTACTATCAATGGCAAGCCAGCCAATGAATACTTCTCAGAGAGCAAATACTTACTCGGCAAACTTCAACAACCTTTCGTGGTGCTAGATAATGTCAATAAATTTGATGTTAGCGCTAAGGTTTCTGGTGGCGGGCAAGAAGGTCAAGTTGAAGCCATCCGCCTAGGCATTTCAAAAGCGATAGTTGTAATGAATCCTGATTTTAAGAGTACCCTAAAGCGAGCCGACCTTATTAGCCGCGACTCCAGAGAGAAAGAACGCAAGAAGTTCGGTCTCAAAGGCGCGCGCAAGCAACGCCAATTTACCAAACGCTAGTTGCCAAAATATTATATTATTTGACAGCCGTTGACACAGGGTGTATATTAGTCCGCATGTCAAGTACAAAGCATAACTGTTATTGGTTTATTCGCACAACGAGTGGCGGTGAGTTTTCTTTGTATACATAAAATAATATTAAGCAGAGACAAACAAGCCGCCCACAGGGCGGTTTTTTAATATAAAGCTATAAAGGAGATAATAAAATGGCAAGTAGTGTAGGAGAATTAGAACCAGGACTTAGTGTTGATAACGAGCGATTACCAAGATCAATGGGTATGATAATTGATGACGAAATGAATATGTCGCCATTCGGGCTTGGTCGTGCGATATCACTAGCAAAGCAGCTGATGCCTGAGGATTTGTCTGGTCGCATAAGAATGTATGAACTCGGCCAGGTAGCCTTAACATGCGGAGAAGAAGAGCGGATCATGTCGCTTGCGCAAGACAGTTTATCTAAACTAATGGCACCTGTCGCGGCTTAAAAAGTGGTAAGATATAGCCAGATGACTAAAACGGTGATTTTGACAGGCTTACGGGCTAATAATGACCTCCACATTGGCAACTATCTGGGAGCACTACTGCCTATGGTAGATTTGGCCAAAAACAAAGGTGGCGAGTTTCAAGTGAATTTATTTATTCCCGACCTGCATAGTTTTACCACGCCAATAGACCACTCTAAATTACAAAGTGGTATTAAGCAAAACTTGCGGGTATTTGCAGCTGCCGGTTTGCCACTGGACAATCCTGACGTTCACGTCTATAGACAAAGTTACATCCCAGCCCATAGCGAGCTGACTTGGATCCTAGATTGTTTTACTGGTACCGGTGAAATGCAGCGCATGACTCAGTTCAAGGACAAGTCTGATGGATTAGGCGACGATCGCATTAGTGTCGGTCTTTTTAATTACCCTGTGCTGATGGCGGCTGACATTTTACTGTATGGAGCAACATATGTGCCTGTCGGTGATGATCAAAGCCAGCATCTAGAATTTACGCGTGACATCGCCGAACGCCTAAATAGTCGGTTTGGTGAATTGTTTGTTGTACCCAAGCCGGTTAAAGAGCAGCACGAGTTTTTTGGTAAGGATCAAGGCCTCCGCATCAAGGATTTATCAGATCCAGTTAAAAAAATGAGCAAGTCTGATGAAAGTGGTAGGGGCGTTATCTTTATGACCGATTCGCCAGACGAAGCCCGAAAAAAAATTATGTCGGCAACAACAGACAGCCTTGGCAAAATAGCCTATGCTTCCGAACAGCCAGGCATCTCCAATTTATTAGATATATTAAAACTGTTAGGCGGGAATCCCGATGATTTCATCGGTCAGGAGCAATACGGGCCACTTAAAGAAGCAGTGGCAAATAAAGTCGCTCAGTTTTTAACCGATTTTCAAATCAGTCTCGAAAAAGTTAATGATAGCGATATCGAGGCCAAGCTTAACCAATCCGAGCAGCAGATGAACGAACAAGCCAGTATAACTCTCGCAAAAGTTCAAAAGGCTGTTGGCCTGCGCCCATAGATGAGTAATTTAGAGATTTCTCGAGCAGAACGTTTAGACCAGCACGTTATTAAAATGCTGCCTGAACTGACGCGTAGCTATGCTGCTAAATTGATTGAACAAGGTAAGGTTACCGTAAATGGTATGCCGCAAATCAAGGCGGGGTACAAGCTTCGTCCGGCGGACGATATCAAGATTGATCATGATGCGTCAAATCTTCCGGCTATTCCTGACATTGATCTGAGCGTTGTATTTGAGGATGACGACTGTGTAGTGATTAATAAACCGGTCGGCCTACTGTCTCACAGCAAGGGCGCCTATAACCCGGAGCCGACAGTTGAAAGCTGGTTAAAAAGCCGAATAAAAGGCATAAGCGGCGATCGTGCTGGAATTGTCCACCGACTCGATAGAGCAACCTCCGGCGTTATGATTGCAGCAAAAACACCTCAATCACTACTGTGGCTCCAGAACCAGTTTTCGCAGCGCAAAGTCAATAAGACCTACTTGGCAGTGGTAGATGGCGAACTGAAGCAAACCGAGGCCCTCATAGATATGCCAATTGAACGTAATCCTAAAAGACCACAAACCTTCAGAGTTGGCAGTAACGGTAAGTCGGCGCTAACGGCCTATAAGGTAATTCAAGTCGGAAACGGAAGGAGTTTGATCGAGTTAAAGCCCGAAACCGGCCGGACTCATCAGCTACGTGTTCACCTAACGCAGATTGGCCATCCCATACTTGGCGACGCATTTTATGGTGGAAAGCCAGCTGACAGATTATTTCTGCATGCCAAGCAACTCGAGATAACAATTCCAAGTAAAGAACGCAAAATATTTGATGTGCCTGTGCCAGTTGAATTCAGTAAGGCAATGAAGCCATGAATGATCTAGTGATACATCAATCATCAGCAGATATAATAGACTCCTTTATAAAGCAGCCATCACATGCATTGCTTATTGTTGGGCCTAGTGGAATCGGTAAACAAAGTCTTGCAGACAGCATTGCTGAGGCTGTTCTAGCTATTACACCAGCCACAATTGACAGCTACGCATATGTTAAAAAAATCCGACCGACCGAAAAGAATACCATAAGTATTGATGAAATAAGGCAGCTCGAGCGATTTTTGAGCTTAAGGGTTCCGCTTAAGAAAGATTTCAACCGAGCAGTAATCATACAAGATGCACACGCCCTGAGTCTCGAGGCACAAAACGCGTTACTAAAAATGCTTGAGGAGCCACCTAGTGGCACAATAATCATACTTACCACAAAACATAGCCAGGCGCTGTTACCAACAATTCGATCAAGAGTTCAGTCTATAAATCTGACGAGACCCAACAAGAAGCAGATTAATAGCTTCTTTGAGGGTAAAGACTACTCCAGAGACAGTATTGATAGAACTTATGCCGTCAGTGGTGGTTTGCCTGGTTTGATGAGCTCTATGCTAAGCGACACAGATCACCCGCTGACATCGGCAACAAGTTACGCGCGTGAACTTCTCGGCAGCACTATTTACGAGCGGCTCCTAAAAGTAGATGAGCTCACGAAACAACGCCAATTGGCTTTGGACACTACCAGCATACTACAACAGATGTCCCATATTAGTCTACAAACTGCTTCAGGTAGTCGTGCCCTTAAATGGCAGTCGATTCTTAAAGCCAGCTACGGCGCGCACGAGGGCTTATCAAACAACGGAAACTCAAAGCTCATCCTTACCAAGCTAATGCTTAGCCTCTGATCGCGTGATATAATTATTTACTAGATGTACGAATTGCTCATAGTAGCCGGCTTTGGTGCCTTGGCCTACCATAACGTCCAAATCCACGATGACGAATTCGCCAACGTCTCTCGTAAAGTCGGTGACCGGCTTGGCAAGCTGTGGGACATTGCTCATCAAGGAATGCGTGAAAATCGCTTCCTTCGTGCCGAGAAGGCCTTACTCACTATTCTCAAAATTGATGAAAAAAACGCGGCTGCTTATAACCGTCTCGGCATTCTTTACGCTAAGCAAAAAGAGTACCGCGATGCGATTGATTGCTTTGAAATAGCGTCCTCAATTGAAGCAACCGCTTCAAGTCTGCACAACTTAGGGTTAATTTATTATGAAACTGAAAATTATGAAAAAGCCGCAGTTGCATTTGAACAGGCACTTAACCTCGAGGATAACTTAGCGGCTCGTCATGTCGCATACGCCAAAGTCCAGGAAAAACTCGGAAATAACAAGCTAATGTTTCAAGAATTAGAAAAAGCGGCTGAGCTTGAGCCCAACCGCGAAACCTATATGCTCTTATATAAAGCCTACAAGGCTAACGACTTAGACGAAGAAGCTGAGTTAGTGGCCGATAAAGTTAAAAAGCTTAAGGCACCAGCCAGAACAAAACGTATACTTCGCCCTCGTCGTGTAGTTGTCTAATACTACAAAATTCACTTAAAGAATGCTACTTACTTGCCCTGTTTTTCTTCTTTGGCTAAGATTTTATCAACAGCTTTTTCAGCAGCTATATCTTGAGCAGTTTTTGTTTTATCATCGAGCCCAAAATATACCCAAAAAATCGTTACAAACCAAAAAGGTATGCTTAAAATAAACCAACCCCAAAAGCCATGGCCTTTACTCGACGCAACTCTTGCTGGCCATGTTGCAATTATTAAAAATGCGATTATTGTTAATATTCCCCATCCAAGCATGTTCCCCTCCATTTAGTTAAATCAGTCTATCAGTCTGCCCGACAATAAACCCAAGCCAAGCAACCACTGCCTAATTTTACCAGTTTGCGCTGATATGCCGAAGTCTCGTAATTATCGAGCAAGACCAGCTCAGATTTGGTAATATCTTGGAATAGTTTCCCTTTTATTTTACTGGTTGCATGGGGTTCAGCAGCGGGGTAATCTACGCCGTTTATTCGAACGAGCTTCTGGGCATAGCCAGAAAGCGTGTCTGGTTGCATGTCTACAACACGCTGTAATACCTGCTGTTGTACGGCCGGTAAAATTAAAGTGCCGTATACAAATATATTGTAAGATTTCATGGTTCGAGCCTGATGCCTTTCAATGCTAATTGCGCTACTATCTGTTGACAATGCTCACGGTCTTTACCCAATATAGCAACTTTAAAGTTTGGTGAAGCCAAGACCTCACTGCGCCGTACCATTGTCCGAAAGGCTTGAGGAACAACCAAGCCGGCTTCGTCGGCTGCTCCGTAGGCTAATTCTGCCCCCACAATTTCAACAAAGTCCTGAATGTCACGGATTGGGCGGCCGGTATAGACATTGGTATTAATGAAGTGACCAGCATTCATTTTTTGGGCGATTATTACGGGGGGAGTATTTGCTGTTGGACGCGAGTTAAGCTCGGCGACGACCAATCGTGCTTGGCTAGCTGGCTGATCAATCATGAACCAATCTATGGCGGAGATGCCAAAATAGCCATTTTCTTGAGCATTGTAATGACCTACCAATTTGGCTTGATTTACAGCCAAATCCCGAATTTCTGACGAAAGTTCTGGAAAGGGCTCATTACCAAGATATTCACCGTCGGATGTTGTGGTTTGCTGAAAGTGTCCTATTATCTCGGTTGTTCCATCTTTATGAGAAATGAATTGAGTGCTACCATTAACTGCGCCTTCTCCTAGAACACGAGCATCGGCTTCGAGAACAAGCGGAAACCCTCCAGGAGTTAGACTTCCAGACGGCCAATACTCATCAAACGTAGTTGAAAAGCCACCAGCCTCAAATGCCAATCTAACGGCTTCTCTAAGTACACTAAGTGCGCTAAAGAAATTCAACGGCGTTAATCTTCCAGGAATATGCTGTACTAAATCGCCACCTGAGCCAGTTGCTGTTTTAAGCCATGTTCCATGGTTTGTATTCCATTCTGCCTGGTATATTTCATCTAACTGACTGTGGCTGAAAATTATCGTTCCAGGCAAAAGTTCAAACCCATATAAAGTAGCTGCTTCACGTAGCCTGGCTTTATTATTGCTGAACTCACTCGGACTTTGCTCGACAGTGCTGAGGCCAAGTTCTACCGCCTGACGCGTGATTTGTCTGCCCGTAAATGTGCTCAAAAGGAATCCCGTTTCATTGTCAGATATCTCAACACCTAGATTCTCAAGAGGATCGGTATGAGGGAAACCATATTGTGACGCTGACGGTTCAACTTCTATTACAGATATATCATCTGACAAAATTCCAGTCTGCCGGTAGTAATCTAACAAGCCAGGTATTAACGTGTTGCATATAACAGTTTCGCCGGGTTGTACAGCAGGAACAAAAGTTTGTCTAAGATACCAGTCGCCATCGGGCCACGGCAAAGGCAGCTCATGTTGCGGGCTGACATAATTGCCCGTAATAAACGGCTGGCCAGATAAGTTATTGGCATCTAATGTTGTGTGCCCCAAAGACAAAGCTATTGGGGCCTGTGTCGTAGGTTCACGGCTATATTCAATTTCGTACATTGTATTATCCTTCAATTTAAAAAACCTCCGAGCCGTAGCGCGGAGGTTTTAAAATAAAATGAATAGAATCGCTACGGCTGTTGCTTCGAGCTCTTCTTTGCTATTACTACTTGTACTAATTTGAACATAACCACTACTATAACAGCTATAATTAATAAGCGCAAACATGGTGCAGGGTGAAGGATTCGAACCTTCGAAGGCTAAGCCAGCAGATTTACAGTCTGCCCTCGTTGACCGCTTGAGTAACCCTGCAAATTAATGGAGCCACCTGTCGGATTCGAACCGACGACCCCCTGTTTACAAAACAGGTGCTCTAACCAGCTGAGCTAAGGTGGCGTTTACAGTGATGTAGTGTAGCAAAAACAGGGGAAATTTGCTACTATTGTCTAGATATTTCGCCATCTTAGCTCAGGGGTAGAGCACTTCCATGGTAAGGAAGGGGTCCCGGGTTCAAATCCCGGAGATGGCTCCAGTTTACAAAAACTTCTCAATCTGTTAATATAGGAACCTATGGCAAAAAAAGGCGACAAACGAAAGATTATTGGTCTCATTTCTGAAGAATCAGGTGAGCGTATTTATTACACGACAAAAAACACTATGAACACACCTGATAAGTTATCACTAAAAAAATATAGTCCTAAGCTGCGTCGTCACGTTGTATTTACAGAGACAAAAAAGAACCTAGGTCGCAACGAAGCGCCTAAACGCTAGATTTAGCGTCTTTGTTGAGATCTAGAATTGTATTTACCATTTCGGCATGGCTCCATACCAGAGGCGTTACGCCTAAAGGTGAGCCGTTTTCGGGGTCGAATTGCTCGCTTAAAGCTCCACTAGGTAATTCGTGAGCTAAAGCCCAATCGAGCAGTTGCTGCGCTTTCTCAGGCTGTTTGGCGGTTGAATAATATTGTGCCAGCCATAATGTGCTCACAATCCACGGGTTACCTTTATATTCTCTTTTTGTAAGGAAGTAATTGTCGTATTCGTAACGGAGAACTCCACCACTGGGGGAACTGTTTAAGAGTTTTTCGTCTATCTGTTTGGCTGTGCTTCGAAGTCGCTCATCATCAATAGGTAAGCCAACATACATAAATGGCCCATACAAACTTGAAATATCTAATGTGTCATCATATTGAATTTCACCATTTTCTTGTAGAAGTAGTCCCTTACGAAAGTACCCATCTGGGTGGTAGAGTTTATCAAGATTTTGTCGGATTGAATCAGCGGCTTTGTGCCATCGGCTAGACTCTTCTGGATGATCAAAAAACATTGCCATTCTTGCAGCTGATTCTAGTCCAGCTATGGTTACAGAAACCGTATATGTGCTCGTCAGGAATTTTTCTTCCCATAGGTCATAGCTAGCATGTGGCAAACCGGTTTCTTGGTCAACAAAGGTACTTAACCAGTTTGCACAGGGGATAACAAAGGTTTGAAATAGATGCTCAACGAAATTTTTGTCCGCCGGATTAGCCTCTAGATACTCGCCAACCATAAATACGACCCCAGCCGTTTCGTCTTCCTGTATGGCTAGCTCCTTGCGTCTACCGTGCACCAATGGGTGCCAAGTGCTGCCAATGGCACGGTCAGGCTGGTACTTATGCATGAGATAACCTGATTTGTGCATGGTGTCGCGCGCAAATTCGAAAAATTGCTTGGCTTCATCAAAATGTCCGAGCCTGATTAAGGGCCAAAGCGCATAAGCCGCATCTCTTGGCCAGCAATAACAGTAGTAATCTCTGCCGAAGTTAAAAATGCTCGAGTCGCCACTTGCAAGGACAGAGCCGCGCTCATCGCAGTGTGCTTTTATGATAAGCAAGCTATGCTGTAGGCTCCTGCGGTTGTGGGCATCAATGGTTTGACCACTTCGTCCCATCCATTCCTGCCATTTTTGCCTAGTGTTGCGCAATCGATCTTGCATTGCACCACTCTTAAACTCAAAATGGACGCGCTCGCCATCTGTTTGACTGCTGGAAGCAATGATCCAATAATCCAGATCTTTTGACCCACCGCCGGCTATTTCAGTACTAAAACGGATGACGCTATCGACACCACCGTGCTCGATCGCATTATTTGAAAGTTCGCCATCTTCGGCATCTAAAAATGTGCCAGCCTTACCTTCGATACCATAATTGCCAACCGCGTATTGATCGAATTCGGTTTTATCATCAAATTGACCACCAATCAGCAGGCTGTATCTACCCTTATAGTCTAGTAAGTAATGGGCATCAGGCACATAAAGCGCGGTGTCCGCTCGGCCGTCGCGTGATATCTCAAAAACCTGGTGCATAAATAGGCGTATTTCTCGCCTAACATCTTTCAGATTCACAATTGTGATATGACGAATCAGAGCGTTGTATTCATGATCAATGCAATCCTGTAGATGTAATCTAACTCCTAATGCCTCATTTTGTAAGGTGATGTCGCTAATTAATGCATCAGCTTCGAAGTCGAGTTTTATTGACCAGCTACCGTCATCTGTCCAACTAAATTGGCCATCCGTCCAAACTCCGATCTTGTGCTGAGTCGACCTAGCCGTGGTTAAATTCTCCAAACCAACATATGGATAATAGAAGTCATGAACTAAGCCTGACTCATCAAGGCCAACAAACATTTGACCATTACTAAGTACAACTGGCCGCCCCATTACAGCCCACCCTCGCAACTCATACCGTCATACCTTTCTCTATCAAACGATACTGCAGGTCACGATAGGCATTCATAAAGTTAATGAATCCTTCGTATGGAGTATCGTAAGGGCTAAAATAGGCATGGATATCCCCGTCATTAAACCATTTGGTGCACATATAGTAAAAATGGTCAGAAGTTTGGAGTCTACGCCAGTCCTCTATTAGCGCAAGATCATTACTCGAGAGAATATTGTCTTGTAGCTCGTACAACGAATTGATTGCTGTGGTTTGCATTGCATTACCAATCCAAGCCGAGAGATCGCGCTCGGTGTCGGCCCAAGTTACAGTTTGGGGGACATCGACGAAATCCGCTGGCGAATAAGTGTCAATAACTTCACTGACTGTCATAAAAGTGTGTCCGTCGGTCTTTAGCCATTCTTTGGGTAGATGTTCTAGGAAACCAAAAACACCAGATTCTTCCCATTGGTGCTCGCCGAAGGTTTCGTAATCCATAAATAAATTAAAGTTAGAGGCGTCTTTATCTTCGCTGAGCCAGTGTGCAAACTTATCGGCTGTAAGGGGATACTCTGCCCATTCTGAATCACCGAAACGAAAGGCAATATCATCACTCAATTTATAATTCTTCATAAGCAATCGTATCTGCTGAGTGTAACTTGGCCGATAGACATAATTTGGGCTACGCCAGCCCAGTACCTTATCCCAGCCCTCGGCCAATATACCCTTGTAGCCGGCTTGATCAGCCCAATATGCAAGATCGTTGTTATATGCAAGTTCGGTATTTCTAAATACTTGTGGAGTTTGACCAAAAATTTCATGAACTTTGTGCTTGTGCATATCAACCTGCATCTCAAACTCAGAACGGGAGTAAAAGAATGCAAGTGTGTGATGGTAGGTTTCGCCAACGATTTCAACTCGACCAGTATCGGTCAAACTTTTAAAGGAAGCTAGTGATTCAGGCGACCATCTTTCAAGCTGTTCTAAAACAGTGCCGGTAATTGACAGACTTAATTTGAAACTCGGATTTTCGTTTAGTAACTTCAATAAACGTTGATTTGTGGGAATGTATGACTTTTCAGCTACTTTTTTTAATATACGTTCATTGCTGGCTTTATCGTCAAGCGGCGCATTGAAGTAATTATGATCAGTCGCTGCGTCGAATATCGTATAGTGCTTCAAGCGGTATGGCTGATGAACATGCAGATAAAGCACTATTGATTTTGTCATACGGCTGCCTCTGCTAAATGTTTCTCGTAGACTTGTTTTATTTTTTGACTGGCGTCATCCCATGACAAGGTTTGATATTCCTGATAGGAGTTTTGCCATAATACATCGCGCAAGCTATCGTTTTGTATAACCGACAGTATCTTGTTGGCCATTTCGTTAATATCCCAATAGTCGACTTTTAGGCAATTTCTCAAAACTTCGCTTACTCCAGATTGCTTGCTAACGAGTGCCGGCGTGCCGTAGCCAATTGCCTCTAAGGGCGTCAATCCAAACGGTTCAGAAACCGATGGCATGACAAACAGATCGGCTACGCCAAAAGCATCGCGCCACCTTTTACCTCTCTGAAAATCAGCAAAAATAACGTTTTTACCTATGCCAAGGTCGGTTGCAAGCTCTATTAACTCAGTATATTGTTCACCGCTACCAACTATCAAAAGAATAGTTTTTGGTTCTTTTTGAATAACTAATTGGGCAGCTCTCAATAAGTTGGGCAGGCCTTTTTGAATCGTAAGACGGCCGACGTTGACAACGACTCGGTAGCCTAAGCGTTTCATCGCCACAAGGTAACGGTAAGCATTTTGATCGTCTAGTGGCACAATTTCGCTGGAGTCTATGCTGTTGTGGACAACTTCTATCTTACTTGCAGGCACGCCATAGTCCCTGACAATCGCCCGTTTGGTATGCATGCTTATGGCAATAATCTTGTCTGCCAGATGCAAACCTATTGCTTCGATCTCTCTCACAAAAGGGTTGCCGTAGTTATTTCCGGCTCTGTCAGACTCAACAGAGTGAACATGCATGATTATCGGGCAGTTTTTGAGTTCACGTACGCGTAAAGCGGCTCTAAAAGTTAACCAATCGTGAGCGTGTACTATATCAAATGCTTTATCTTCAACAATTTTAGCCACCGACTGTTCGTACAAAGCCTGTTGCTCATGGATATTTAACCATTTTACAGTGCCATCTTCCATGAGATAGCGGTAGCTGTCGTAAGCAATGCCTGATTTAATGGCCTGACTGATACCTTGGGGGTGAGCAGCGGTAATATCCATGAAATCGATGCCATGATCAGCGTTATATGGAAGTACGAATTCTATATCAACATCGGTTTTTGAGAGGGCTTTACACAGCTGGTAACAAGCAATACCAAGCCCACCGCTGTTAAAAGGTGGCAGTTCCCACCCAAGCATCAGAATTTTCATAACCCTCTTTTTTTAAGCTAACCGTTTTATTTTTCCGCTTTAATTATAGGTATTCTATCTGTTTAACACAAGCAGAATTATGGGTTTTTCTTGACTAAACAAAGCAAAAGAACTTATATGAACGAATGAATGAAGATCAATCTCAGCAGCAAAACCCAACCTCACCACCTCAGCCGGGATATACTTCTCCGCCTCAACCCCCGCTAGTGCCACAAATGCCACCACGAAACCAGCTACCTGAAAATCTTTCAACTATAAAGCAGGTTGAGAAAATTACCGTCTGGGTAATGGTAATTAGCGCCATCCTATTTGCTGGTGTAAGTGTACTAGCAATTTGGGGCGTTTTTAGTGATGCCAGCGGTGATATAGTTGGGAAATCACTCGGAACTTTGGCTGTAATTGCTTTCGCAGCACTTATCGTTAATATCGGCGCCAACATGCTAGAGGGTAAAAAAAAATAGATCGCGGCCCTGTGGCTGCCACTCAACCAGATCCAAATGGCGATGCCTATTTTTTACTTGGTCTGCTTGGAGCAATCACAATAACTCCAATAGGCGCAGGGATTTTACTCTGGGTTGGCTTTGGTAACAAAACCGATAACATGGGCAGAAATCGCCTAGCTAGGCTTTTAGGCATAATATCAGCAATTCTCAGTTTAATTTTATTAGCAATTTTTTGCGTACTCTATGCTATTTTTCATTCCTGAGCCAGTAAACTCCCAGATAGACTAGTGGCGTTTCGAAGACCGACAGCAAGCATCGTACACCCCAATAAGGCAAAATAATCCCGATCAAAAACGTAAGGTTATCTGAGAATGATAAATTGAATGAATAAAACGCGATAACAACAAAAACGGTTGAATCAATAAATTGAGATATAAAGTTTGAAACATTGTTTCTAAACCAAAGAGCTTTGCCATGCATCCGTTTGCGTAAATTATTAAAAATTATCACATCGAGCAATTCTGAGGCAGCATATGCTGCAATTGCTGCGGCAGCGAATCTTAAGGAAGTTGTAAATACCGTGTCAAATGACGGCTCGAGCCACTGTGAGCGCGGCCCCGCGGGGAGAGCAGTGGCCAAAACTGTAAAGCCTGTTAGAAGCACGACAATAAACAACCCAGTAAACACCATGCTTCTGGCCCGATCTTTACCGTAAACCTCCACCACTACGTCGGTTAAGGTGAAGAGCAAGGGCATAACAAAGATGGCGATGCTGATACTTGTCGTAAGTCCAAAAACTGTAAAGAACTGCACAGTTTTAGCTCCCATCAGCTGGGAAACAATTACGCCGAAGATATAGAGTGACATTATTATGTCGAAATGGTGTAGTTTGGGATGCCTCATATAAGATATGGCAGGGGCACGTGGAATCGAACCACGATCTAGGGTTTTGGAGACCCTTATACTAGCCGTTGTACTATGCCCCTATGCTTTACTGTTCTATGATATGTCAAAAGAAGCTTATTGTCATCTGTTTCTACTATACAAACAGGTGAAAATCTGCTATACCTAGATGATATGGCTAAAATATACCCGACTAAGCCTTTTTTGCTTTTATTTTATGGCTACCCCGGAGCCGGCAAGACATACTTTGCTCGCCAGTTTGCCGAAAATGTCCAGATGGCGCACCTGCAGGCAGATAGAATTCGAGGTGAATTATTTGAAGAGCCACGTTATGACAAACAAGAAAACAGCATAGTTACTCACCTTATGGATTATATGGCCGAGGAATTTTTATCGGCCGGCCTCAGCGTAGCTTATGATTTGGCTGCTACCCGAGCGGCGCAGAGGCGCAAGCTCTACGAACTGGCAAGACGCAACCGGGCTCAGCCGATACTGGTCTGGTTTCAAATGGATCAGGACACAGCCTTTATGCGCAATCTAAAACGTGACAGACGTCGGGCAGACGACAAGTATGCCGCTAGTCTTGATCGCACAAGCTTCGAAGACATGATTGGGCAAATGCAAAACCCACGACCAGGCGAAGACTACGTTGTAATTAGTGGTAAGCACTTATTTAACATGCAGCAGAGCGCCGTCATTAGCAGCCTCAGGTCAAAAGGTGTGCTTGACCACGATGAAGCCAGTTCAAGAGTTATAAAGCCAGGCTTGGTGAATTTAGTGCCAAAGCAAGGCCGCTTTGATGCCAGCCGGCGCAACATCTCAATTCGCTAAGCACTACACTTATCATGCCAGCTAAAGAGTTCAGACTAAGCGATGAGCTAACCATAAAGGTCTACAAGCGGCGTACTAACCGAAGCTTGAGACTATCCATTACACCCGCCGGTCAAGTTAGAGTGACAATTCCGGCTTGGGCTCCATACCGAGCCGGATATGAATTTGCTAAGTCCCGACAAGCTTGGATAGAAGAGCAGAGAACGGTACCGAATAGACTCAACAACGGACAAGCAATTGGTAAAGCGCATCGATTAAAGCTAATCCCCACGGCTAACGCCAAAAGAATCAGTAGCCGCCTTTTGGCCAATACAGTCGTCGTAAAATACCCCCAGCACCTCTCTGAAACAAGCCAATCTGTCCAGTCAGCTGCGCAAACTGCATCAATAAAGGCACTAAGAGCGCAGTCCGTAAAACTGCTACCTCAGCGCCTAAGAATGCTTGCAGAATCACATGATTTTACCTTTACTTCTGTTAACATAAAAAGACTTAAGGGCCGATGGGGCAGCTGTGACAGCCGTGGCAGAATAATTCTTAACCTTTATCTAATGCAGTTACCGTGGGACCTAATTGATTATGTTTTGCTTCACGAGCTTTGCCACACGCGTATACTCAAGCATGGTCCAGAATTTTGGCATCAAATGGAAGAAGTCCTACCCGACACCAAAAAACTAAGAAAGGAACTGAAGCAGTATCACCCAGTCCTTGATGGCTCGTGCTAAATACATATGGCATAATGGTGCTTATGTCTTTCAGTTTAAGGCGAAAAGTCGAGCCAATTCCGCCCATTGATACTCCTCAACCGGTTCAGCCCGCCCAGACGACTCAATCAGAGCCTGTTGTTGATCCAAATGCTGCCTCGTTAGAGCATGAGCGACTCAATAGCTTGATCAATAGCATGGCCGACGCTGTAATTGCGGTCGACGAAGACATTAATGTCGCACTTTACAATGCAGCGACACTCAATATATTAGATGTAAATAATCTTGTCAGCGGCAGCCCGCTTAGTACCGTTTTTCAGCCACTTGATAAGAATAATCAGCCGGCCGATATAAATAGCATGGTCAGACAAGCAAACAAACCTTTTACGACGAGAGACTTGCGTCTAAAAGACTCCGATGACAGCCTAGTAAATCTATATCTCAGTATAGCGCCTGTTCATTTAGGATATGGCAAAGAGGGACAAAAGGGTTATGTACTGTTAATGAGGGATATAACTAGGGAAAAGTCTCTAGAAGAAGAGCGTGATGAATTTATAAGTGTCGTAAGTCATGAACTAAGGACGCCAGTAACTATTGCTGAGGGCAATATTAGTAACGCTCAGCTCGTGATCGAGCGCGCTGGTGATGCGGAATCAGTAAAAAAAAGTTTGGAAGAAGCTCACAAGCAAGTTTTATTTCTGGCAGACATGATCAACGACCTTTCAACCTTAAGCCGTGCTGAGCGAAATTCGCTAAAAGTTGAAGTTGAATCAATTGATCCCAAAGCACTAGTTGAGGAGTTGGTGAAAAGCTATACTCCAGATGCTCAAAAGAAAGGATTGGAAATAAAATCAGAAATCGATCCACAACTTACTGAGCTAAAATCAACCCGCTTATACGTTCGCGAAATATTACAAAATTTTATTACCAATGCTATTAAATACACCGCTACAGGTTCGGTAACTATAAAAGCCAATAGCGACCCTAAAGGTGTTCGTTTTATCGTCCAAGACACCGGTATTGGTATTAGTAAAGGTGACCAAGAGAGAGTGTTTGATAAGTTTTTTCGATCAGAGGACTTTAGAACACGAGAAGCCAACGGGACCGGCCTGGGGCTGTATGTAACTATGAAGCTTACGCACCTAATTCACGCTGAGATTAAACTGGATAGTGTGCTAAACGAAGGCTCAAGCTTCGAAGTATTTATCCCAAACTTACAATAATTAAATTTTAGGAAGTTCAGGTATGACTTGCATTACTGGTACGCAGATATTACGGTCTTTCCAGACTACTTCTCCAAATTCATACTGCCACATTGAGTAGTTCAATAAACAGATGTCGTAGATCGCAGCCACAGGCAGTGCAAACAAGCCCGCTACTAAAAACCGCCTATAGGTTAAGTTTACGATTTTGCTGTAAGCTAATAGGTTGAAAGTCATTGATAATGTGGAGAGACTAAATAGCAAAACATTGCTAGTTAATATGCTCGTAACAAAAAATATGATGGGTAAAACGAGTTGAGTTAGCTCGGCTAGGCTAACTAAGGCAACCAGTTCGGGTCTTCTGTGAAGTTGAGGATAGCGTGTACGTATAGCAGTTGAACGTTGTTCGGCGATGCTTTTTGTACAGGTCAATCCAATTGACGAATTAGAAGCAATAAAGGCATAATCTCCCTGTTTTGCGGCGAGCCTTGCAAAATAGCTTTCAGGGACTGTTTTTTTACTTATAGCCTCAAATCCACCAGCACCAGCTAGTGTTTGTTTTGTAATTATCCAGCAAGTGCTTAATACTGGAGGTCTTTTGGCCAAGTCGCGAGGTAAAGCAAGCTCCCACGCATATCGGCTGGGCTGGATCAAACTTTGCCCGAATGATAAGCCAGGTTTCAGAACATTTTTTGGTATTACGCTCAGCATAGAGCGTTTGTTTTGCAACATAAGTTTTACGAGTTGAGTTATTGTGTCCGGCTGAAATCTCGAATCAACCCCGCAAAAGAGCAAAAAATCGCCATTTGCCTCGTCTGCCATCTGATCATACCCATAATTTTTAGCCAGCCACTTGTCAGGTGGATTTTTGCCAGCGATAAATCTTACTCCCTGCTGAGCAAAGCATCGAATTATCTCTGATGTGCGCCGTTCTTGCGAGCAATCATCAAGAACTAATATTTCCAGTTTTGGATATGTACTGGATACTAGGCTCTGTAAGCACTCAAGTAAGTCCTGAGTCTCATTCCGAGCTGGTATACAGACGGTTACTGTGGGCAAATCTTTCTCTGAGACCAAAAGTTTAACATGCCCTGATCTCACCTTGCGTAGATTGTTAAGTGTAGTGGTGAAGATTGTTATTCCGATTAACGCTTGAGCTGTGGCTATAAGATATATACCAAACGCAATACTAACTTGCAGCTGGCTGGAGACATAGGTTATAAAAATAACGGCCAGCTGCATGCCTAAAAGCCAAATCGCTGTTTTTTTCCAGGCATGCCGTAAGTACTCCTTATTGATCCTTCTCTTGAATATTCTTCCTAGATCGACACAAAGGTACAAAGTAAATATGCCCAGCAATATGACAGCAACTTTCATATGCTGCCACTATATCAAAAGCTAGGCTTGACCTCTAACAAGCAAGATGCTAGACTTGACAGCATTGACCTACAGAAAATGTAGGTTTTTTAATTGGAAAGAGTGGGAGTACCCATAGATGGCTACCGAGGCTGCCAAACCTAAAAAAAAGCGGATAGTAAAAAATCCTGAAACGTTTCGTGAACGAGCAGTTAAAGCTGCTGAAGAGGGTGATAAGCCGCGTCGATCCGGTGCTCCAAAAAGGATAATTAGATCTGTATTTGGCAAGATTGGTAGAGTTTTAAAAGCGATATTTGGCCCAGTTTTTAGACTTAAGCCATTCAAGATACTAGGTAGAATACTTTTTCCGGAATATTTTAGAAGCAGCTGGCGTGAATTAAAGCTTGTTCAGTGGCCAACATGGAAGCAGAGCCGACAGCTTACATTTGCCGTTATCGTTTTCGCATTTATATTTGGGATTACAATTGCTATCGTCGACTACGGACTAGACAAACTATTTAGGGATATATTGTTAAAGTAAGATAAGAGAGAATTATGAGCACTATCAAGCGTTATGACACAACTAAACAATGGTATGCGATCCATACCTATAGCGGTTACGAAGAAAAAGTAGCCGAAAGCATTCGACAACGAGCCGAAAGTCTTGATATGAAAGACAAAATTTTTGAGGTGTTGGTTCCTAAAGAAAAAATGATTGAAATCAAAAATGGCAAACGCCGCGTTGTCGAAAAGCGCATTTTTCAGGGTTATGTGCTGGTACATATGAAACTTAGCGAAGATGCTTGGTATATCGTCCGCAACACTCCATCAGTAACTGGCTTTGTCGGCAGTGGCACTGATCCAACTCCTATTGAACAAGACGAAATAGAAAAGATTCAAAAGCGCATGGGTCTAGAGCAGCCTAAGCACAAGATTGATTTCGCAATTGGTGAAGTGGTCAACATAATTGATGGGCCGTTTAAAGGTTTTGACGGAAGCATTAATGATATAGACGCCGCGAAGGGTAAGCTCAAAGTATTAGTAAACATGTTCGGCCGTGAAACACCTGTCGAACTTGATGGCTTGCAAGTAAAACGAGTCTAACAATGACAGACACTGACTTTGAACGCGTTGGACAAATACACCCAGAAGCACTTGCACTAACACCTTTTGACGAGCTATCTGAAACTCAGCTCGAGGCGGCAAGAAGCATGGGTCATTGGGAGAGTATCATGCAGGCTGCACGGCGCGTCAGTCCTCCCAATGTTGAGCTGATAGAATTTGTTCGTCATTCGTTGCTAGATAGGCTTGAAACACAAAAAAGGACCAGTTCACCGGGCTATTCAGCTCCGACAATTGAAAGCAAAATTGCAGCAGCCGATGATATTTTAGCCGAAATTGCTGGACAACAGAGGTAATTTGTAGTAAGGTAGTTAGGTTACGCACTTCTGTCTTAGTAAATAATAAGAAAGGGAAGGAGAGGCTTGAGCCTAGCTCGCCTCGCAAAATTCTATGGCAAAAGCAGTTAAAGCTAATTTAAAGATGAAAATACGTGCTGGGCAAGCTAGTGCCGCGCCTCCTGTTGGCAGTACCTTGGGTCAGTATGGCGTCAACATGATGGACTTTATACAGCCATTTAATGACGCCACCAAAGAGCTTAAAGGCATTGTTACGGCCCACATAACTATTTATGATGATCGCTCAATGGATTTTAGGGTTGTCAGCGAGCCAACCGATGATCTGATCCGTGCCAAGCTGGGTATACAAAAGGGTTCTGGCAAGCCCAACAGCGAAAAGCTTGATAAAAAGTTAAGTCAAAAAGATTTAACTGAAATAGCTGAGGCTAAAGCTAAGGACATGAACGCTGAGGATATAGAAGCAGTAAAAAAGATGGTGGCCGGTACTGCCCGCAGCATGGGCGTGGAGATTGAAGGCTAGCTATGGCTTTACAGCAACAAGGCGATAATGAACATAAAGGAGAAGTAATTGGCTGGACGGCCGAAACTATTGTTCCTTATTCAAATGCAGATATTGATGATCCTGTAAAAATAGCTCAGGCCCGAGCGTTTAAACTCAGTGCTGACTTAGCTGCGTTGCCGCCTCACTTGAGATCAGAACCTCAACAGCTATATACAGAAGACGCAAGAATGATGGCGGCAGAACTTGCACTTGCTGCAAATGCGCGGCTTGCCCGAGAAGCATAAATAATAATTATTGTGGGAGGCGTGAATAAGCCGCTTGTACCACGAAGGAGAAATTATGGAAAAAGCTAAAGAAGATATTAAGGAAGTAAAAAAACCTGCAAAAAAGGCTGAAGCTAAGCCTAAAGAAGTAAAGCTCGCAGAAGACACATTAGCAGTTGAAAAAGAACCGGTTGTCGCAAAGGCAGGCAAGCGAAGTGCTAAAGCGCTTGAAGAAGTAGCTGAGAAGCAGGCAAAAGCGGAGCGCAAGATGTCTGGAGACACTGCTAGCGAAAAGCCTAAACCAATTATCAAACCGACGCGATCGCGATTAGAACGACGCGGTAAATCTTTCCGTAAAAATGCGGAAAAGATCGAAGTCGGAAAAGCATACAGCATAGACGAAGCTGTAAAGCTCGCTAAAGCAACCAGTCACGTAAAATTTGATGCAACCGTTGAAATACATGTCAGGCTTGGAGTTGACCCAAAGCACGCCGATCAAAATATTCGTGATAATGTTGTTCTTCCGGCTGGTACCGGTAAGAGCGTACGGATAGCTGTCCTCACCGACGACCCTACTGCAGCTAAAAAAGCTGGTGCAGATATTGCTGGCACGGATGACCTATTTGCAGCCCTCGATAAAGGCGTTATAAACTTTGATATCTTAATTGCTACGCCTGCTTTGATGGCTAAACTTGGTAAATACGCCCGTGTATTGGGTCCTCGCGGTCTGATGCCGAATCCAAAGAGTGGCACTGTTGCAACAGATGTGGTTAAAGCTATCTCGGAAGCAAAAGGCGGCCGCGTTGAATACAGAGTGGACTCAACTGGTATTATTCACCTCGGAATCGGTAAAGTTAGCTTCACAGACGCTCAGTTGACTGAAAACTCACAGGCGGTAATTGCGAGTATAAAAAGTAATAAACCGCAGGGTATTAAGGGTAACTACTTTAAGTCTGTCTACATTACTTCAAGTATGGGTCCATCCATAGCGGTCGATCTCTCAGCTCTCAACTAACTAGCATTAGAACAATCTTTGCGTCATACTAAAGACAATATGGGGCATAAAAAAGGATTAATTGTCTGCTTTGACGGGCCAGACGGTATTGGCAAAACCACTCAACTCAAACTTGCAGCTGATTCATTAACTAACGATGGCTATGACGTATATTCGGCCAAAGCGGTCGGAGGCTTGCCGTTAACTGATGTGCTTGGTAGGGCACTGATGATGAACGAGAAACGTCCACCAGAAACCGATCTGCATGTGGCTATTGCCAGTCAATATGCTTTAGCACAAGAAATTTTACCGCGCCGCGAAGCGGGTCAGATTGTTTTACTCGACCGCAGCCCACTTTCTATAATTGCCTATCAAGTATTCGCAGACGGGCTTGATAAAGAAACGGGCACTAGAGCAGTCAAAGAACTCCTAGACTTAATAAAACCTGATCTGTTAATTTCGTACTTTGCCGATGATCAAGTTGTTGAGTTGCGACGAAATCACAGAAACGGTCAGAGTGACCTGGATTTCTTTGAAAGTAAGCCACAAAAATACCACGAGCACGTAGCACAAGGCTTTAGAGACGCCTCTGCAATGTTTGGAGCAAACGAGGTTGACGCGTCTGCTCCAATCGAGTTGGTGCGCGAGGCAACCATGCAATTAATAGGGGCGAAACTACAAACATAAGCGTCTAGAGCACTTATTTGCGTAAAAATCACATTACTATTTTACTTGCGTAAATAATTGTCCCTCCACTACAATAGAAGCAACACCTGTGGAGGAATAGTGTCGGTATACAGCAACATACAAATTAGAGCAGCAATAGATGATGGGCACATTGTTTGCCACCCTTATGATCCAAAACATGTCAGCCACGCTAGCCTTGATGTAACTCTCGGTTATTATTTCTATCGTATAGAGCGAATGAATGATCGCACGCTGTATAATCCGTTCGACCCAGAAGATGTTGAGCGTTATTTTGACGGACCATACAAGGCCATGCCGCACGGAGAGTGGTGCAAGCTGAACGGCTTCAAGCCAGTCAATAATATACCACTTGAACACCCCGTCATAAGCTTGAAGCCACGTGAACGGATTCTAGCTCATACGCACGAATTTTTTGGGATAAAACCCCCTGGCGCCTACGAACTTAAATCCCGTTCGAGCTGGGGGCGTAATGGTGTGGCTGTTTGTTTTGATGCGGGATGGGTTGACCCTGGCTACATCAACCGTCTAACGCTAGAAATCTACAATCTAAATGAACGCGAAACAGTGTTAATTCCTGTCGGTGAACGTATTGCGCAGGCGGTTTTCGTAGAAACCGGTGAAGTCGAGGGTAATTACGGCAAAGGTCGTGATGATGGCTTTAGTGGTAAATACCAACAAGGCACCGATCTAGATACAATTATCAAAACTTGGTCGCCCGACATGATGCTCCCCAAAGCCTATAAAGATCGTCGTGCCATGCCACCAAAAATCGAAGGATTACCTTATGAATAAAGGCAAGTACATAGTTATTGAAGGTGCCGAAGGCGTCGGTAAGACAACTCAACTTCATGAACTTGCTCGTCGCCTGCAAGCGGCCGGCCTCCCAGTGCGCACTTTAAGAGAGCCAGATAGTCAGAGCGACTTAACAGCACGCGCAATTCGTCAGCTAACTCAAGATCCCCGCTATCCAATGAATACCCGCACAGAGGTCCTGCTATATAATGCTGCTCGATCGCAAAGTCTTCAAATAATTAAGCAAAGTATCGAACACGGAGTTATTTGTCTCGTAGATCGTAACTACCTAACGACGCTTGCGATCCAGTATTATGGCCGTGGTGATGTACCTGATTACAATACAATTAACGGAATTATAAATTTTGCGGTTGGTGGCATAGAGCCCGACTTAACGATTGTGCTGGACGCACCAGTTAATTTGCTTCGAGATCGCCTCAAAGACCGTTACAATGGCGAGCGTTTCGACAATCTTGACGATGCTTTCTTAGAACGCGTTAGATCGGGTTATCTATGGGAAGCTAAGCAGAGAAACCTCCCAGTTGTTTTTGCTACCGACAATCCAGATAAAGTAGCGGACCAAATTTGGAGCCTTGTCGCCAAACAGCTAGCCGTACGTGATACCACTAAGCCTACTGCAACCGCCGAACCAGCATCGGTAAAACAGATAATAGAGCAAAAAACCACCCAAATTAGTGATTCCAAAGATGATCAACAATATGTGACTAAATCAGTAGACGGCATATACTCGGTAACTGACGAAGGGCGTGAGTATTTGAGAGATGCGGTTACAGATGTCGATGGTGATGTTTACGTATTTACTGACAAACTTAGTCCGATAACAATCGCAGCTGCGATGGCACGTTTAAGCCGACGCAGTGATGACATGCGCATAACCATACTAGATGAGTTTGCTGGTAAGGTAGATAAAGATGAGCAACTCTTACATCGAGTTATAACGGCCTATGGTGATGATTCTGTTCAACAGCTAGGTGGTGTGCACTTCGTTATCGAAAATGCGTCTAATCTCCTCACTAAGAAGCTGGAATGGGGTAGATTAGCCGCCTATCTTGAGCAATCAACACGTTACATTTATTTTGATCAAAAAGATACTAATGGCAAATATCGCTATCACACCCCACAACACCTTAAGCCTGAGTTAAAAAAGCAATACGAAGCCGCAATGGACGCGATATTTGATATATATTCTGAGCTGGTCCATCAACTGACAGATTACGTACGTAATACTTCAACGACACCAGAAAAAGAACGAGATGGGGCGTGGCGTAGTGCAACAAAAGCCCAAGCCTGCGATGCTGTCCGTGATATTTTGCCAGTAGCCACCAAATCAACTGTAGGTATATATGCGTCAGGGCAGGCTTTCGAGAGCCTAATTATGCACCTAATTAGCGACGAATTGACCGAGGCACGGCTAACTGGCCAAAACTTGCTTAAGCAAGGCCGTAAAGTTATGCCAGTGTTTCTCGAAAGAGCAGATAAACCTGAGCGTGGTGGTGCCATGGTGGCCTATAGATCAAACACTGCAAAAGCAGTACAAGACCTCGCTAAACAATATCTACCAGATAACTACGCAAACAGTGCAACAGAATCTGTTAACTTGGTTGATTATTGGCCCAAAAATGAGCTTTTACTCGTCGCCGACATGCTCTATGAGCACAGCAACCAGTCGCAAGAACAAATTCAGTCAACTGTTAATTCTTGGACTTATGATCAAAAAACAGAGGTTTTTAAAGCCTATATGGGCGAACGTCTAAACCGACGTCATCGACCAGGGCGAGCGCTCGAAAAGGCTCACTATAGCTGGGATTTAGTTTGTGATTATGGCATATTCCGAGATTTACAACGCCACAGGATGGTTGATGATATGAATTGGCAGCTTTTAACCCCAAGATATGGCTATGATACTCCAAAACTTATTGAAGAGGCAGGATTATCCGATCAATTTGACCAAGCCTTTGATATTAGCTTAAAGCTATATTCGGTTTTGCAAGAAGCTGGACATCCACTAGACGCGCAATATGCGACGCTGATGGGCCACAAAATGCGCTGGAAAGTTACCTATAACGCCCGCGAAGCTTTCCACCTACACGAGCTACGCACAACTCCACAAGGGCATCCCGGTTATCGTAAGCTTGTACTTGAAATGCACGAACGTCTGGCTGAAGTTCATCCCCTTTTGGCTGAAGCTATGATTTTTGTTAATAAAGATGAAGATCCTGAATTGACGCGCCTTGCGGCCGAACGCTATACACAGTTTAAGCTTCAAAAACTAGACAGGTAAGTTAAATGTCTCTGCCATCGAACTCAGCCAGATAATCTATTGCGGGGTTTGCAGTTGTCAGAGTATCATCAAGTTCTGCACCACGAGTGGCAAAACCGATATCGATTTGTTTTTTGAAATCAACGAGCGCTTTAGGCTGCGGCAGAATTCTTAAAGGTGCTGGGCTAAAAGTTATAGTCGTTGTGGACTCATCTTGAGCACGTGCGACCATTAACTCGGCCAACTCTGTTGACGCAGTGTCTGTACCGCTAATTAACGCTGGGTTGGTTAAGACAACTAGTCTTTCTCCTTTTTTACTCGGAGGTGGCATAGCTAATACATGGCGAAAATGTGGTTGGCGACTGGTTGATTCATCGACTATAAGCATTCCGTCTGTCTGAAGGATGCGATCGGGATCACCGTCATGTCTTAGCGTCCACTCTCGTTCGATACCTCTAATTGCGCAACCTACAACCGACGCATATCTTAATGCTCGAGTAGTTACCCAAGCATTAGCACCGTAAACTGTAGCACTAATAATTTTCGCACCTGCTTCTTTTGCAAGTATTGCATCTGAGTGGTCAATACCTTCGGCTCGCTTTTTTTTCAATTCCTCAAACAAATTTCGGCTTTTGATGTAATCGAGCGGGTCTATCTCAAACGCAAAAAAGTTCTCTATATGGTTAGGATCGTTTTTCGAAAGATCGTGACGGGTCATGCCATTAGTCATGTAGTATACTATAACGTAGAACGACGTATAAGTCAAGATTACCCATCTGGGTTGTATTGATTTATGATGTAGTTGTTATGAAAACTGATAACGCAAGCGATCTTATCCAAAAATTGCAAGATTTAGTTGCATTTCAGACAGTTGAAGCAGCTCAAACTGAGCAAGCAGAATGCTTTGATTATATTGCTAACGAGCTGGCTGCTAGCAAAATAAATATTCGCCGAGGTTATAGTAATGAGTTGCCTTGGTTGGTTGCAACAACGCAAAATACCAAACAACCCAAAATTATCCTACAGGCTCACTTGGATGTTGTACCAGGAGCTCCTGAGATGTATGACATGATCAAGGTCGACGATAAACTTATAGGACGAGGGGTTTACGACATGAAATTTGCTGCAGCCTGCTATCTTCAACTCGTAACTGACCTAAGAGATGGGTTGGGAAATTACAATTTTGGGATAATGTTTACTTCTGACGAAGAGATTGGTGGCGAAAATGGGGTTGGCTACCTCTTAGATGAGGGCTACGGTGCGGAGATTTGTATCCTTCCGGATGGCGGGGATAACTGGACACTCGAATCAGAGTGTAATGGCGTGTGGCTTGTAGAAATTATTGCTGCTGGTAAAACTGCGCATGGATCAAGGCCATGGGAAGGTGAAAACGCGATTATGAAGTTGATTAGCTGCCTAAATGATATCCAACGAGTATTCCCCATGGATGACCATGACAAAAGCACCCTTACGGTGAGTAGGATTAAAGGTGGTGAAGCCATGAATCAAGTTCCTGCTGTTGCAAAGGTAACACTAGATATGCGCTTTACAGATGAAGCCGCCTACAGTTCAAAACGGATTGAAGTTGAAACAATCATCCGGTCTGCCGGGCTCGAACTTGAGACCATTGCTCGAGTTGATAATGTGCGAGTAAATGTAGAACAACCAACAGTTGCTGAATTTATGCGCATAGCTGAATCGGTGCGAGGTAAACCAATTGATTGCGGTAGATCATATGGCTCTAGTGATGCACATTATTTTACGGCTAAAGGTATTCCAACAATTTTAATTCGTCCAGACGGGGGTGGAGCACATAGCGATCATGAATGGATCAACAAAGACAGCTTCCAAGAGTTCTACCGAGTCTTGAAAAGTTATGTGCAAGAAACCGCTAAGACAAGTTGACGTGTATTTCATCCTGTGGCAAGATAGTTTTATGTGCAAAAACAGAATGATTGAGGGAGAAATTATTAGTCTCGCATAGCGGGCGCCGTTTTTAGTTATTTAAACAAAAAAAGCTCCCGTGAACCGGGGGCTTTTGTTTTTGTTAATTTATGAAGAAAGATTGTTGTGGAAGATATAAATGATCGGCATTATAATCAGGGTCATCCGGTGGGGGAACCCATCAAAGAATATAAACGACGCTGGCTCGCTGGCATGATCGCCTCATCTGATGTACATGAAAATGAAAAGCGCAGTAGTTTTGCTCACATTGGTTTGGACTATGATTCCTACGTACTTGATGGTATAATCAAACATAAGTTGCCAGAGACAGCGACGGGCCACCAGCCTTAATAAAGTCGCCGAGGTACAAACATCTATTTTGATAGTTTGAACGCCTCTGTCCAACAGTCAGGCGTTTTTGTTTGGCAACATACAGCAAAGTTGGTCGATCAAGCTGTTTTAAGCAAGTAATTGGAGAAATTACATGGCATTAACCAAAAATAAGAAGCAAGAAGTTGTCGCAGAAGTGACAGATCTTCTAGCATCTTCAAAAATGACTGTTGTTGCTAAATATCAAGGCACAACAGTAAAAGCGATGCAAAGCCTTCGGCGAGATGCAAAAGCCAATGGCACCAAGGTTAAGGTCGTCAAAAACCGACTTGTGGTGCAGGCATTAAAGTCCACTGATACATTCAAGGATACTGATGTCTCAGCCCTCGAAGGTATGCTGCTCTACGCTTTTAACGGAGAAGATGAGGTCGCTGCGGCTCAAGTGTTAAATACTTTTGCTAAAGCTAACCCAAGTCTTGAATTCATCGGTGCAATCAGTGCAGACGGTGAATTTATCGATGCAGCCAGCGTCAAAGCATTGGCCGGTCTACCTGGTAAAAACCAGCTATTGGCTGGCATAATCAACCTGCTTAATTCTCCTGTCAAGGGAGTCGTAGGCAGCCTAGGTGGTAATCTTCATGGCCTTTTACAAGGTCTTGAAGCCAAAGCCGCAAACTAATTTAAGGAGTCAATATGGCAAATGATCTAAAGAAAATCGCTAAAGAACTCGTTGGACTTACTGTTTTGGAAGTTAACGAGCTGGGCACCATCCTAAAGGATGAGTATGGTATTGAACCAGCCGCAGCAGCTGTCGCAGTTGCAGCTGGCCCCGCAGCCGATGCAGCACCTGCTGCAGAAGAGAAGAGTGAGTATGACGTCGTACTAAAAGACGCTGGCGCTCAAAAAGTAGCTGTAATCAAGGCAGTAAAAGACATTACCGGTCTTGGCCTTGGTGAAGCAAAAGCAATCGTTGACGGAGCTCCAAAGCCAGTCCTCGAGAAAGCCAAAAAAGAAGACGCTGAGGCAGCCAAGAAATCCTTGGAAGACGCTGGCGCCACCGTAGAACTCGCTTAATAATTTGTTCTGCATAAATTAGCTGTCTGAAAAGGCAGCTTTTTTAATGTAAACTTTTCCACAGCTGTTGATGATATTTTGACATGATTTGTTGTTCGTGGTATTTTGAGGGGGAAAGTGTACTAATAAACACTATCGAGAGACAGAGACAGATATGCCCGATTTACCAGATAAGCAAGTTAAACGGCTTCGAGCCCTTATACAAGAGGCCGAGACAAGTTTAGCTGCTGCCACAGAGCTATTAATTAGCTTGGTTGGCGATGACGACAAAGTACCAGCAATTGCCCGTGAGGATACGCTAGGTAAGGTTATTGAGGGTGTATTTGATGGCCAAAATATGGTTGGCTCCGATGGCAAGACTTACCCTGTACCTGCCAACTATGCCAGTAAGTCAAAATTAGTGCAGGGAGACATCCTGAAGCTCACGATTGCTGAGGACGGCGCGTTTCTTTACAAGCAAATTGGTCCAATACCACGCAAACAAGTCGTTGGTACTCTTACTCTAGAAGGCGGCCACTACTTTGTTGAGGTAAATGGCAAAAAACTTCGTGTACTACTAGCCAGTGTTACCTATTTCAAAGCTAAACCTGGCGATCAAGTTAGTGTTAACGTTCCCGAAGACGATTCAGCTGCAGAGTGGGCAGCGCTTGAAGCAGCTCTATAAGTATTTGATTATTTGACAACGGCGAGTCTAGTTTATTCAGCGTATAATGGATAGACTATGGGGCAGGCTTTATACAGAAAATATCGTTCGAGATCGCTTGATGAAATTGTCGGTCAAGAGCACGTTACAAACACTTTACGCGAAGCAATCAAGCGGGGCAGAATTAGCCATGCCTATCTTTTGACTGGTCCACGCGGAGTTGGCAAAACATCTATTGCAAGAATCTTGGCACACGAAATCAATAATTTGCAATATACAGATGACAGTACGCACATCGACATCATCGAAATTGATGCTGCTAGTAACCGTAGGATTGATGAAATTCGTGAATTACGCGACAAAGTGAATATCGCACCAACTTCGGCTAAATACAAAGTCTATATTATCGATGAAGTACACATGCTCACAAAAGAGGCGTTTAACGCTCTACTAAAGACACTTGAAGAGCCCCCGGCGCATGTTGTGTTTATCCTCGCTACGACAGATGCACATAAGTTGCCTGAAACTATTGTCAGTCGCACACAGCGATTCAACTTTAAGCCAGTCGACAAAACCAAAGTGATCGACCACCTAAAAGTAATTGCTGACTCAGAGGGCATAAAAGCCAGCGATGAAGCACTTCAATTACTGGCAGAACACGGCGAGGGTAGTTTTAGAGATAGCATAAGTCTTTTAGATCAGGCCAGTAACCAGACGGGCAAATTAGAACTCAGTGATGTTCAGACCATGTTAGGAATACCGCCTAAGCGGTCAATTGATGAAATAGTTGACTTGCTTTCTCAACAAAACAACTCGGCTAGCTTAGTGAAGATGCTGGAATCATTGTTTATGCAGGGTTATCAGGCGGCATCAATTGCTAAACAGCTTTCCGGACAACTTCGTCAAAAAATTGTAAATAATCAACTTAATATTGGCCAAGCCGAGGCCGTTAAACTTCTTGACAGCTTAATAAAAGTTCCTGCTTCACACGACCCTGAGAGATATCTTGAGATTTGCTTGCTCGAGATCGCTACATCTTCTAATAAGCCGTCAAGAGAAGTGCAACGCCAAGATGTTAAGGCGGAGCCTGTCGTCGAGAAAGCTAAAGCTTCTACCAAAACAACTGTTGAGTCACCAGAGCAGGATTTGGCGGAGTTTAATCCCGATATTTGGCCAGAGATTCTTGCAGTATTAAAACAAAAACACAATACGCTATATGGCGTTGTCAGAATGGCAGAACCAACTTTTGAAAACGATAAACTAAGGCTAGCTTTTGGCTTTTCATTTCATCAAAAAAGAAGCAGCGAAAGTGCAAATCGGGAGCGGATTGCAAATATTGTAAATCAGATTACTGGTAAAGATGTAACGATTGAATGTGTTGTCGATGAAACTGCGACACCGCCAAAAGTAACAATAAGTGTTGAAAAACCGACACCTGATCACAATTTGTCGACCATAAGCAATATTTTTGGTGAGGCTGAACTGCTAGAATCATAAGACCAAGGGACAAAGAGGGAAAATGGAGCCAACAACCGGAGCCAACGGATCACCGCCACAAAACGCCGAAGCAGAAGCTAGTTTGTTGGGTGCCTTACTGATTGACAGTGACGCAATAGTCAAGATTGCAGACACCGTCAGGCCACGTGATTTTTTTGATAAGCGAAACGAGAGGATCTATGAAGCCATACTGCAGTTATATGAACAGCATCAATCTATCGATGTCTTGACGCTCGCTGATAGACTTAAAAATAATGGCAACCTAGAAAATGTGGGGGGTGCTTCATACCTGACCGAACTAACTAACTTCGTGCCTACAGCCGCCCATGTTGAGCAATATGCTGATATAGTCGCTCAAAAAGCTCTGAGACGTCGTTTAATTACTGCATCGCGCGAAATTGTTGGTTTAGGCTATGATGAATCTAAACAGCTAAGAGAACTCATCGAAGAGGCTGAGACTAGACTATTTGAAGTAAGCCAGCAACATATTAAACAAGATGTGATAAGCCTTGAGGCAATTTTGGCAGAAAGCTTTGACAGACTTGATGATCTACACAAAGATAAAGACAAGATTCGTGGTGTTCCCACTGGGTACAAAGATCTAGACAGTATGTTGGCTGGCTTTCAAAAGTCTGATCTTGTTATCCTAGCCGCTCGTCCGTCAATGGGTAAAACAGCTCTAGCACTTAATTTTGCGCATAACATTGCAGTCCAATCCAATGAAGCTGTACTCGTTTTCAGCCTGGAAATGAGCAAAGAACAGCTTGTGGACCGGCTTTTATCAATGGAGTCAGGCGTTGATGCGTGGTCTCTGCGGACTGGTAATCTTACAGATGCAGATTTTGAAAAAATCGGTCAAGCCATGGGCACTCTTAGTGAGGCACAGATTTTTATTGATGACAGCCCTGGCATAACAGTCAGTGATTTCCGCACCAAAGCCCGCCGTGAAGCCCACAAACGACCCCTTGGATTAATTATTGTTGACTATCTACAGCTTATGAGTGGTGGCAATAGATTTGGCAATGAGGGAAACCGCGTACAAGAAATTTCCGAGATCTCTCGAGGCTTAAAGGGTGTTGCAAGAGAACTAAACGTGCCAATTTTGGCTCTCAGTCAGCTTAGCCGCTCAGTTGAAAGCCGCAGTCCACAGATTCCACAACTGGCCGACTTGCGTGAATCAGGATCGATCGAACAGGATGCCGATGTGGTGGCCTTCATATATCGAGAAGAGTGGTACAACCCTGAAACGGATCGTAAAAAGATAACAGACATCTTAGTTAAAAAACACCGCAACGGTCCGACGGGTGGTGTAGAGCTTTACTTTGATAGTGACAAACAGCGTTTTCGCTCTGTTGATACAAAGCATCAGGATCCGTTCAACAACTAGGGAAGTTACCTAAAGTTATATATAATTAGCTTTAGGCATGAAAAATACCAAGGGTTTCTGGCGTGATAATGCCAAGTTTTTAGTCATCGGAGCAGTTATTGGGCTTTCATTAGCGTTTCTGCTGCTTTATAAATTAGGCAGCTTGGTTGGTGGCTTAAGCTCACAAGAAACAGTATCTGCCAGTGCTGCGGTTGGATGGCATGGCATATTTAGCAACCCACTGGACCTACCGCTTAAACTTGTGCGTTCAGTAGTATTTTTTGCGGTTGCAGATCACGGTCAAACTCTGACGCGGCTGCCAAACGCATTTTTTGGATGTCTAGCCATCCTTAGCTTTGGACTCCTTATATGGTTGTGGCATGGTATGCGCACTGCGCTGCTTTCAACTGCAATGTTTGCTACCAGCGCGTGGGTATTACATGCCAGCCGCTATGCGAGTTCAGATGTTTTATATTTGTGGGCCGTTCCTTCGCTCTTGCTAATTCAAGTGCTGCTTCATCGCTACGGCAAAAAAACATACGTCTGGTATGGCTGCTTATTGCTCTGGGGACTTTTACTTTATATACCAGGTATGATTTGGATAATGATTGCTCAATTGATATTTCAGCGCAGCCTACTAGCAAAAACTATGAGCAACTATAGCTCTGCCAAGCAACGTTTGTTTTCTATCTTAGCAGTTGCGGTGTGGCTGCCTTTATTATTATTTGATCTGACCCGACACAATCAACTCTTTATTTGGCTAGGACTACCAACTCATATGTCTGGCTTTATGCATATGGCAAAACAGTTTGTAGCAGTCCCTGTCCACCTATTTGTTAGGGGACCGCAATACCCAGATTTGTGGCTAGATAAGCTACCTATTCTAGATATTTTTACATTTGTAGCCTGTCTCGTCGGCATATATTTCTACATAAAAAATCGACATGCTACGCGCAGCCAAACTTTACTGGCCATGTTTGTCACAGGTTGTCTATTAGTGGGATTAGGTGGAGCAGTAAGTATAAGTGCGCTTGTTGCCTTAGCATATATATTTATTGCTGCAGGCATTGCTTATCTGTTAACTGACTGGTTGAAGGTATTTCCGCTCAACCCGCTGGCACGAGGTCTCGGAATTGCGCTTATCAGCATAGCTGTACTGTTGAGCTGCGCTTATAATCTACGATCATACTTTATAGCTTGGCCACACAATGACGCGACTCGAGTAACTTTTCGCTATCACAGATAACGCCTGATATAATAAAGCCAAATAGGGAGTACTTATGAGCAGATTTGATCAAGCAAAAATGTTGTTAAAGGTAAAAAAGATTCAAGGCGAGCTTCAAAAAATGGTGATTGAAGTTGAAAAAGGTGATGGTGCAGTCAAAGTAGAAATTACTGGTGAGCAAAAAATCAAAAAGATTAAAATTGATCCAGAATATATTGATCTTGACGATATTGGCGAGTTGGAACGATGGATTGAAGATGCTGTCAAAGAAGCTATTGCCGAGAGCCAAAAAGTCGCTGCCGAAAAAATGCAGCCTATGATGGGCGCGCTTGGTAATCTCGGGTTGTAAATTTTAAAGATGCAGATTCTGCCGCCAGCTTTATCAGACTTGATTGAGGCATTTGGTCTACTACCTGGAGTGGGACCGCGTACGGCTGAAAGATATGCATATTTCCTTGCACGCCAGCAAGGTGATAGTTCTCAAAAGCTTTCCGCAGCGCTTAATGCTATCAACGGTGGTATTGGTTATTGCGCAAAAACTTTCGCTTTAGTCCCATCAGGGCAAAAACTGTCTGATTTGTATACTGATCCGCGCCGCGATAAACAAGTCGTCGCAGTTGTTGCAGAGCCATTCGACCTGGTAGCCCTAGAAAAAACCGGGCATTTTAAAGGCACTTATCATGTGTTGGGAGGTCTCGTTTCGCCAATCGACAATATTGGTCCAGAACAGCTGCACATCAAGCAATTGATCAAACGTGTTGAGGAGGACAAGGTTAAAGAAATCATTCTTGCCACTAATGCCAGTGTAGAAGGTGAGTCTACGGCGCTATACATAAAACAGCAGCTGGGCGACAGAAAAGTAAAGCTAACTCGTTTGGCGCGTGGCTTACCTGTTGGTGTAGACCTTGAGTATGCTGACCAAATTACGCTTGGACGCGCCTTAGAAAGCCGCCAAGCGATCTAATTTGGGTATCGTGCTCAAAACACCTACAATTAAAGGATATGTACAAACAAGCCAAAGAAATTGCCGATATTTTAAATAGCGCGCAAGACATAGTTATTGTCCAGGCAGATAATCCAGATGCTGATAGCTTGGGTAGTGCTCTGGCACTCGAATCGTTGTTTAATGAACATGGCAAACAGGCTCATTTATATTGTGCTGTAGATATGCCCGGATACTTAAGGTATATGTCTGGCTGGGATAGGATCAGGAATGAACTTCCCAAGCAATTTGATGCCAGCATAGTTGTTGATGCATCAACCATGAGCTTACTCGAAAAACTTGCTCAAAGCGGTCAGCAAGGCTGGCTAGCCAACAAACCCTGTATCGTGCTCGATCATCACAAGACGGTAGAAAATCCAATTAATTTCAGCACAGTTATGATAAACGACCACACACGGGCATCGGCTGGTGAGTTGATTTACATACTGGGCCAACAACTTGGCTGGAATTTCCCCCTCGATGCTCAGGAGTTTATTATGAGTTCAATTCTTGGTGATACTCAGGGCCTAACTAATGACTTGGCATCGGCCGAGACCTACCGAATTCTAGCAGACATCATAGACGCGGGCGTCAGTCGTCCTGAACTTGAAGAACTGCGCCGCACATTTGGCAAAATGCCGCTTGAAATATTCAAATATAAGGCTGAATTAATCAAAAGAACAGAATTTGCGCGCAGAAACACCATAGCGACTGTTACTATTCCACAAGCTGAGATCAACGAATTCAGTCCGTTATATAACCCTGCGCCGCTAGTCCAGAATGATATGCTTCAGACAACTGGCGTGTCTTTAGCTGTAGTTTTTAAATGCTACGCTGATGGTAAAGTCACTGGTGCAATCCGCAGCAATCAAGGCGCACCCATTGCTGGTGAGCTAGCTGAACATCTGGGGGGAGGTGGCCATGCCTACGCCAGCGGTTTTAAAATCGTAAGTGGGCGTGCATTTGATGATATTAAGGCTGATTGTCTTAGTTTTGCAGGTGAATTACTTGATAAAATAGAAGCCAAGGACTTAGATGAAGCTGTACAACACCCTAACGAGACAAATTGATGAGATTAAGCCCCTAAACCCGCCTGAGGTTGGGATATATACTTGCGGACCAACCGTGTACGATTACGCGCACATTGGGCATTGGTTTACTTATGTTAGGGCTGATACTTTAATTCGGGCGTTAAAAGCAAATAATTTCAAGCCGAAGTGGGTTGTAAATATTACAGATGTTGGTCATCTTGTGAGCGATGCAGACGACGGCGAAGATAAACTACAAAAGAGGGCAAAGCGCGAAGGAAAAACTGCTTGGGAAATTGCTCAATTTTACACCGAAGATTTCATAGAAGGCATGAAGCTGCTTAACATTTCCGTTCCAAACGAAATGCCAAAAGCTACGGCGCACATTCCTGAACAAATTGAGTTAATTCACAGACTAGAAGAGAAGGGATTTACATACAAAATTAGCGATGGTATCTACTATGATACTAGTAAATTTCAGAAATATGCTGACTTTGCACGCCTTGATTTAGACGAGCTGCAAGCCGGTGCAAGGGTGGCATATAACCCAGAAAAACGAAACCCGTCTGATTTTGCCTTATGGAAGTTTTCTCCTAAAAATTCTGCGCGCGATATGGAGTGGGACAGTCCTTGGGGAAAGGGTTTTCCGGGCTGGCACATTGAGTGCTCAGCTATGAGCATGAAGTATTTGGGAGCAACGCTAGATATACACACCGGCGGCATCGACCATGTACCTGTACATCATGCCAACGAAATCGCTCAAAGCGAGGCAGCAACTGGCAAACCATATGCAAACTATTGGCTCCATACCAATCATGTATTAATTGATGGACAAAAAATATCAAAAAGTCTAGGTAATGGCATCAGGCTACAGGAGGTAATTAACGATCAGGTTAGCGCGGACGCTTTTAGACTGCACGTGCTCGAATCACACTACCGAAGTCAATCGAAGTTTAGTCTAGAGAGTCTGCAGGCCGCTCAAAACCGGCTAAATGACCTGTATGCGCTTGCCGCACTAAGGTGGCAACCGGTAGCTGACGCAGTTGAGCTTAATACCAGCCTCAGTGACATCTCCGAAAAAATAACTTCTTTGCTATTTGACGACCTTAATACTCCCGAAATACTGGTTTGTCTTAGCCAGGTAAGTGCCGAGCTACAACAATCGTTAATATCAAAAGTTCACGTAACTGATTTCGAGGACTTATTATCTGAGATCGATAAACTACTTGGCTTAAACCTTTCTGCTATAAAAGATATTAACGACGACCAAAAACATAAAATTAAGGACCGCGAAGCAGCCCGCAAAAAGGGTGATTGGGCTATGTCTGATCAAATACGTGACGATCTAATGAAGAGCCATGTCGGGCTAAGAGATACACCGTCTGGTACTATTTGGTACCCTTTGTAGTTGCCGTTTTAAATTCTGCTTCTGAAATAATTTTTTTGGCACGCAAGTACTCCAGCAAAATTATGCGCAAACACCCAGCAATAGGTATTGCGACAAGCCCGCCTATAAGCCCGCTAAAACTAACTCCTATCAGCACCGACATAAAGACCAACAGAGGCGACATATTGGTTGAATTAGCCTGAACTTTGGGTTGGATGAAGATGTTTTCGAGCTGCTGATAAAGAATATAGTAGGCCAGTATTATTATTGCAGCCGGCAAGGAGTGAAACAAAGCCACAGTTGTAACAATGATGGCACCCAGGGTGTGTCCAACCATCGGTATAAGACCACAAATGAATACTATGACCATCAGAGCTATAGGATAGCTGATACCGAGGATGATTATGACTGGAGTTATTAAAACGGCTGCAAGCGCTGCAAGCAAAACCTGTCCGTTGACATAGCCTTTTACCACTCGATTCATGTCATTTGCAAGACCCTTGGCCTTTGGCCGATTTTTTTCTGGTATAAACTGCTCAAAGAACTTCAGCCAGCGTGGCCCCTCTATAAGCATCATAAAGGTTAAAACTAGTATAGTTACGAGCGAAAAGAAGCTGCTACCGACTTTTTGGACGGTAGAAAATGCTGAGCCCCCAGCGTGATTTAGGCGCTCAGAAAGTTGCTTAGATATATTATTAACTTGTTTCTCAAGGTGATACCGCCTAATAAATTGTCCTGGCTCACTGTCTTGATCTCGAAAGTCCTGAACTAATCCAGGTGCAATCTTGATAAAGCTTTGAGTTTGTTTAACTAGAGGCGGAGCAATACTGGCGATAAATCCAACTAGAAGCAACACAACTATAACGAACGAAATTGATGTGGCAAGTGTGCGACTGCCGCGCTGTTTGCCTGGTAGACGTTTGCTAAGCCAATGTACCGGCGCATTTAAGGCTAAAGCTAGGAAGAAGGCAATAAATATCAGCAAAAGCGCATGCGAAGCCTTCTGAATTGCCAGTAAGAGCAAGATTGTCGTAACTGTCAGGCCCGCCAGTCGGATAAAAGTACCGGTTGATACTGTAACGGCGAATTCTGGTCGATTATCATCTTTATTTAGGCCAATCATATTGCTATTATCTATAAACCGCGTCGTTTGCGCAATGCTTGCTGATAAACTGCTAGAAGCTTTTCACCAACCACACTAATATCAAACTGCTGTGCGTAATCGGATCCCCAGCTTGCCATCGTTTTTCTCAAAGACGCATCAGATAAATATGTTCTTAACTTTTTGGCTAGTTCACTTGGATTATAAGGATCAAAGAGCAATTCTGGCTGAGGATTCATAACAGAACGGTAGCCTGGATTATCGCCGGCCAATACTACACCTCTCGAGCTTGCTAATGCCTCTAATAGTACAATCCCAAAGCTTTCGCCGCCGCTACTCGGAAAGACAGCGACATCAGCGCTAGCATAGTAACTTGGCTTGCGTTGTTCATCTACAAATCCTACAAATTCAACATAACCTTTTAATTTATTTTGATCTACAAACTGCTCTAAACTTGCCCGCAGATGACCATCTCCGCAGATAATTACCCGAAAATCCGGCAGACCCCCAGAGTTGTCGACAAGCTGTTTTACCGCCTCCAACAGCAGTAAGCAACCCTTACGCCTAACAAGCCTGCCTAAAAACAAAACATTGAGCTTTATGCCTTGATAATTAGTGATAGGTTTGGCTTGCTTAAACCTGCTATAGTCCACAACATTAGGCAATACATCCGAGTCGATTTTGAAGCTTTCCTTAGCAAAATCGCGAGCGGCGCCAGATACGGCTAACATTTTATCGAAACGCTTCAAAGATGGCCTTAACCAAATGCCTAGTGCATGGTTGGCTAAACGCGGAACCTGCCCATACGGCAAAATGTGAAATGTACCCACAACTGCGGTCTTATCGTCTGCTGCTAAAATGAGTCGTTGGGCCATAAACGGACTATGTGGCACTTGCACGTGGAGTACGTCGAACTCTTCTAATTCTAAGAATTTTCGCAATTTACTACGACTTGTAGGCAACGGTATGGTAGTTCGGTTACCATTAAATTTCACTGATATGTTCTTGGCTAGGCTATGCAGATTGGGCAACTGACGTTTGTCCGTCTGACCTACTAGGTAATGAACCTGATGGCCTCGACTTGAAAGCCAACCTCCAATTGCCAGTACATATTGCTGCACGCCGTCAGATGGGTCAAGAGAGGTATCTAAAACAAGACCAATTTTAAGCTTACTTAGCATGCTGTTTAACAGCGTCTTTATACAGCTCTTCGTACTGAGCAACCACTTTTGGATAACTGAATTGTTTTACATAATTTTGTGCCCAGTCGTGCCAGACTTTTCTTATATCAGGCTCGTTAAGCATCATGTTGAGCCGCCTTGCAAATTCAACTGTATCTTCTGGATTGACGATAGATAAGGCACCTACGCCTTTCATAAGATCAGAGTAACCTGAGTTGTTGCCAGCAACAGTTACAGTGCTGGTTGCCATTGCCTCTAGCAGAACGATACCAAAACTTTCGCCAAATATTGCCGGTGAGCAAAATATCTTGCTCTCGGCTAACAGCTTGAGCTTCAATTCTTCGCTTATAAAACCCAAAAAAGTTACATTTTTTAGATCTAAATCTTCGGCCATGAGCTCGAGTTTTTCTCGGTCAGGCCCATCACCAGCAATAATCAGTTTAACGTCAGGATTGGTTTGTTGAATGACCTGAAAGGCTTTTAAAAGATATTTAACTCCTTTACGACGCTCAAGACGACCAACAAACAAAACGGTATTATTATCGGTGTCTTTCTTTTTGGATAATTTACTATATTTGTCCAAGTCTATACCATTTGGAATGATGGTTATCGGTTGATCTGTCATGGTACTTACATACTCGGCACCCGAATCAGACACTGCTGTTAAAACATCCAGGTATTTCATAACAGAATTCAAGTAAAAACTTACGGTTTTGAGGATTGAACGACTCAGCGTTGAATCAGTAACCTTGGCGTGAAAGGTCCCGATATTTACGGCCTTAGATCTTGATAGAAGCTGACGGCTTAGCAGGGGCATCCAGGGTTCATGAAAGTGCAAAATGTCGAATTTTTCTTCGGCGAGCATTGCGTCGATTAGATCGTTATCTACCTGACTGGAGACCTGAGAGGTGGTATCTGAAAAAGAAAGAGTTCGGAAGTCTGTTGAGGTGCCTATAAAGATTACATCAGGATGAGGATCATCTGTATGTCCACGTGGTGCAGGGGTGATAATTTTCACAAGGTGGCCACGGTCCTCTAGACCGCTTTTAAGTGCAAGCACAACCTCTAAAACGCCACCATGCTTAGTTATATTGTAGGGACACACTAATCCTATTTTCATCTTAATACCAAGTATATCATTTAGGCCTTGCTCAATATCCGCCTTAACCCCGGTGGCAACATTACTGACATGGCGGTTTTATCAGCTAGCACGCTAGGGGTGTGAGCCTTGCTTTTTGCCGTAAACTTACGGTAATCATCAAACACAATTCGCATGTGCTGCTCGACGATCTTATTGTTAAAGTAATGCTCTTGCTCAGATACGACGTGCACGACGGGGATGTCAATTTTCTTGGTGCAGTTATCGAGAGTAAAGAACTCACTCGTTGTCAGCCAGTGTGTGCGCACATCATTGGCTTGCCAAAGCTGCAGCTCAAAATCCATTGTTATATCAAATTCTTCTGGCGTTACTTCGATCATACGTCGTCTAGAATTAGGCAAGCGAGAGTACAAAGTCTTAAGCACGAATTTATTTAGAGCCCCGTACCTGATCATAAAAGCAACTGGTCGAGTAGCAAAAGTACGGGTCACGCCTCGGTAAAAAATTTGTGTTTTGCGCCCATAAACAAAATCATCTTTATGCACAAACCCAACTAGACTTACTAAGAGGTCAACCTTTTTAGCGATTTCAGGATACTTTTGTAGCATACGAGTTGCAATCACAAAACCAAACGAAATTGCTACAATAGTTAATCTTTTACGTTTATATCTAAGCTTTACAAAAGCTGCCAAATAGTCAGCAAAAGAATCAACATTTGGATATACACCGATTTTGTTAAAACTGTCCATGCCGCCAAATCCGGGCATATCAGGCATAGTTACGTTACCGTATTGTTCGAGGTTCTCAACTAGACCCCACCAGCGCTCTAGCATGGCGTGGTGGCCGTAAATCAGAAGTATCTCTTTAGTTTTTTTCTTATTTGAAGCGGGTACCCTCATCATACGGCCATCAAGCCGGTTGATGTTTAAAGGCACTATATAATCAGCTGAATGTTTGGACTTATTGTGAGGCATATTTACCTTAAAAATTTATACTAATTTTAGCAGAATATGCCTGTTTAGTCGACAGCCGAACACCTTGGCGCTGTGTACATACAAACATACAGCTGTTAAAATCAATCTGGCTATTGGGGCGTCGCCAAGTGGTAAGGCACCAGTTTTTGGTACTGGCATTCGGGGGTTCGAATCCCTCCGCCCCAGCCAAACAAGATCAACAAAAAGTAAAAAAGCAATCCTTAAATTAATTGCTCTGAATTATTCAGATCAAATCAAATTAATAATAATGTTGGCTATCGTACCGTTTGTGTCGGGCTTTGCTGTTATCATCATTACATGGTGTATGTTGCGCTACTTAGGGGTGTTAATGTCGGTGGAAATAGCCGTGTTGAAATGCCAAAGTTAAAATTAGTGTTTGAAAAGATCGGCTTCGAAAAAGTTAAAACTTATATAAACTCGGGCAATGTAATATTTGAAACCGTTAAGCAGGCTGAATCTACGCTCGCAGACCGACTTGAAGAAACAATAGAAGAGACATTTGGCTTTAAAGTGGACGTGATAGTTCGCTCGCAAACTTACATTAAACAGATACTTGATCAGCTGCCTAGAGATTGGCTAAACAATGAAAACATGCGGTGTGATGTGATGTTTTTATGGGAAGATATCCACGATCCCCACATCTTGAACGAGTTGATGATAAAGCCCGATATTGAAGACGTGAAGTACGTTTCCGGTGCAATTATCTGGAGGATCGATCGAAAGAACGCAGCTAAAAGTGGCGCTTTAAAAATTATTGGTACCCCCCTGTACAAAAAGATGACAATCCGGAATTGTAATACCGTACATAAACTTTATTCCATGATGACAGAGGCAAATACGATATAGTAGTTGGTATGGAAAATAACACAAACGAACTCGCTGATATTGGCGTGATTGGGTTGGCAGTCATGGGTCAAAACCTGGTCTTAAATATGAATGATCATGGATTTAAAGTTGCGGCATTTAACCGAACAGTTGAAAAAGTTGACGACTTTATTGCCAATCAGGCCAAAAACACGCAGGTAGTTGGCGTTCATTCTTTAAATGAGCTTGTGGCTTCACTCAAAAAGCCACGCCGTGTGATGTTGATGGTCAAAGCAGGAGACCCTGTTGATAAAACAATCGAGTCGCTCATACCCTTACTTGAATCAGGGGACATTATTATAGATGGGGGCAATTCATTGTTTAGTGATACAGAACGACGTATGAAAGAGGTCGAAACTAAAGGGCTTTTATACGTCGGTACTGGTGTATCCGGCGGTGAAGAGGGGGCCCGTAATGGACCCTCAATTATGCCTGGCGGTTCTGCGGCGGCTTGGCCACATATCAAAGATATCTTTCAGGCAATATCAGCCAAAGTTGAAGATGGAACTGCATGTTGCGACTGGGTTGGCGAGGGTGGAGCGGGTCATTACGTCAAAATGGTGCATAACGGGATCGAATACGGCGATATGCAACTTATTGCCGAGGCTTACAGCCTTCTCCAGAACTATGTTGGGCTAAATAATGATGAGATGGCCCAGACTTTTGCTGAATGGAACAAAGGCGATTTAGATAGTTATTTAATTCAAATCACATCAGAAATTCTTGCTTTTAAAGATGAGGATGGGCAGCCGATCGTCGATAAAATTCTTGATGCTGCTGGACAAAAAGGCACCGGCAAATGGACTGTCATAAGCTCTGCCGAATTAGGTCAACCAGTTAGTTTAATCACTGAAGCCGTATACGCTCGCTGTATTTCGGCTTTAAAGGAGGCTAGACAAAATGCCTCTAGTATTTTGACTGGGCCATCTATAAAAAGAGAAGGCGACAATCAAGCATTTATCAACGAACTTCAGCAGGCTTTGTACGCCTCTAAAATCGTAAGCTATGCCCAAGGCTACATGCTTATGCGTGCTGCTGCCGACGAACATAACTGGAATCTTAATTACGGTGGCATCGCATTAATGTGGCGTGGAGGTTGCATAATTCGCAGCCGCTTCTTAGGAGATATCAAACAGGCCTACGAGACAAATCCAGATCTCAGTAATTTATTACTAGACCCGTTTTTTAGTGAAGCAATTAACAAAGCACAGTCATCATGGCGTAACGTTATTGCGGCAGCCGTACAGGCCGGCGTAGCTGTGCCGGCTATGAGCTCAGCTCTATCGTTTTATGATGCTTTCAGGTCAGAGAAATTGCCTGCCAACCTGTTGCAAGCTCAACGCGACTATTTCGGTGCGCATACTTATGAGCGCATTGATAAGCCACGCGGTGAGTTCTTTCACACAAACTGGACAGGCAAGGGTGGCTCAACCAGTTCAAGCAGCTATAACGCTTAACCTAGGCTTTTTCTAAGACCTGCCATCTCTGTAATTAGTTTGGTCATCTCTGTTTGATATTTCGAACTTACAAGTGCGGAACTAAGCTCTTTATGAGCATGCTCATCGCTAGATTTCGGGCCAAGCTGGATTTCTAATATCTTCTTTGCGATTTCAAAATCTGTTTTAATATCACGCCATGCGCTATTTTGTTTTATTAATTCTTCTAGGTTGTTTTCGTTATAGTAACGGCCGGCTTTTTCGAAGTCGCTTGAAATGTTTGCATATTCCTGGCGCAAAAGTTCAATTTGTTCCGGTTTCAAATCCCGCAATGCTCGCCCTAAACCGATAAACTCAGGTGGTATACCGATTGAATACAGGCTGGCAGTAAAAGTAATCGCTCGTGGCAATGTATGCGTACCGGTTGTCCGTGAATATGCCAAAAGGCCGATATGCTGCCGACGATCACGTCGCTTAGGGACTGCTTCAAATACTTTGTTTAAATCTTTAACTATGCTATCCAAGCTTTGCTTGTAGTATTTTGAGGCAGTTTTGCCAATTATTATTAATTCTGACTGGTCGAATGGATCGATGACATGAGGTTTGATATGCGGTAAATCTTTTTCTAGTCTAGTGATAGCTTTTTTAACTATTACTTCCGGATAATCATATCTAAATGCCGATTGTACGGTCACCGTGCGGACTCCGGCGAACTCCTTTGTAAACCTGTCGAGTGTATCTGGTGCTAGGCCACCCCTAAAAAGCAGACTTCCGGCCCCAAGAATGGGGTAAGTAGGAATGCCTGATTCTTTTGTAAACTCCTGTAGACGACTAAGTGCAACTTTATTACCAATGATGCCCGCCAGCAACCCAGATGTTAGAGCTGAGTCTGAGCAAGCCAAGAAGGCTCTAATGTATTCAGGTTTTTTACCAAAATTTTTATCGTGCAAAGAAACAAATTCTCTGAGTAGATCATCGACTGCCAGCTGACTTTCAACACTTTCTACTAGTGGAATAATTTCTAGATAATCGGTATTTGTCTCATTATCTTTGGTAAATTCTGTCGACTTAAACTTAGCAACCTTTTGAAAAAGCTTTTGCATATGTATTAGCTGGTCAGCACGCTCGGTCATCGGGAGAATAATTTCAAATAAGGGTCGGTTGTTAAATTTTAAATCGCGGGCGAAATCTTCACTGCTCAAAATAACCGTCATAGCTTGAAGTAGGTTGTAACCTTTTTCTTCCCATATATTCGGCAGCCTAAATGTCAAAAATTGATCTCGTCCAAGCTGATGCTGCGAAAAGTATTCATGATAATCGCTAAATAATCTATCTATAACGGCCGCGTCGGCATGTTTGCCCTCCCAATCCCACATATACTCGCCAACGTTGAGATCTCTGAAACAGGCAACAGCCTCGTGAATTTCCTCGTGTACCCCTATAAATGGCCTTCCGTCATCCCAAAAAGGGGCACCGGCGTTATCTGGGTGCTGAGTAGCCATAGTTGCCGGAATTTTTCTCACGATTTTACTCCTGTTTCAATAAAGCGTCGTATTTCAGCTACAGCTTTTTTAAGTACCTCTATATCACCAGAAAAAGTCAGTCTGGCGTATCCAGGAGTTAAAAATGCCTCCCCAGGCACCAAGACCACCCCCGTTTCGGCAAGTAAGTTTTCGCACCATTCGGCGCTATTACTAGATAGTTGGCGGATGTCTAGATAAACATAAAAAGCACCGCCGGGCACATTATGTTTTAAGCCCTTGATATTTGATAGACCATCGATGACAATCTGTCGCTTGGTCTTTAGATCGTTTAGAGTCGCTTGGGGTGGTCTGTCGCCTCTTTCCATGGCTGCGATAGCGGCATACTGGCTTGGCAAAGCTGCGTTTCCATTTATATGACTTAACAGTGTAGTAGCTGCGTCAGCAATTTTTTTATCTGCTATTAAATAACCTATGCGCCACCCAGTTATGGCCTGGCTCTTCGAAAACCCATTGATTATTACTAAATTTTTGAACCCAGCCCTTGGTACAAGCGAAAAACCATCATCGAATATTAATTTGGAATAAATATCATCAGATATCAATACGATATCTGTACCCTTAAGGAGCTGGGATAATTCTTGTATAGCTTGCTCAGAAAAAACTGCTCCGGTAGGATTATGTGGCGATGTCACGAGAATTGCTTTTGTCTTAGGTGTAATTTTTGATTTTATATACTCTATGTCTAAATCATATAGCTCGGTTAGAGGCGGCGTAACAACTGCACCGCCCGCTAGTTTAACTAAGTCGACGTAACTTACCCATGCTGGAGTCGGTATGATTACCTCATCACCAGGATTAATTAATGATAAGAAGGCTGCATACAAGGCTGGCTTTGCACCACCAGTGACTACGATATTTTCAGCTTCAATCCAATCCAGACCATAAAATTCTTTAGCATGGGATGCAATTTTTTGTCGTAATTCAGGCAAACCAGCTACAGCCGTATACTTATTATTTTTTAACGTTTTAGAAACAGCTTCTTGTATATAGTCAGGAGTATCGGTGGCAAGCTCGCCAGCAGTCAGGTTATAAATAGTTTTACCCTCGGCTGATAAGCGTTTGGCCCGGGCATTAAGTGCCAATGTGGCACTCTCATTCATTGTCGCTAGACGCGACGCAAGATCTACTCCTGTCATCCTTTATTAAATTATAACCTAAATGTCGATATTTTAGGCATAAGTATACAAAGTATAGTATTAGTGTGTATAATATTATTTAATTATGGCTAAACAAATGATCGTTGCGAAAGAAGTTACAAAGCAGTTTGGCGACATTACTGCTGTTGACGGTATTTCGTTTGAAGTGAATAAAGGCGAGATTTTTGCGTTTTTAGGACCTAATGGCGCGGGCAAGAGTACAACCATTAAAATGCTAACTACTATGCTGCGTCCGACTTCGGGTGATCTCAGATTGGCCGGGCATGACGTAACAAAAGAACAAGCCTCAGCTCGTAAAGCCTTTGGCATTGTTTTTCAGGACCCTAGCCTTGATGAGGAGTTATCTGCCCATGAAAATATGGAACTTCACGCTGTGCTTTACGGGGTCCCAAAAAGCGGCCGTGATAAACAAATCCAAGAGCTTTTGGAGCTAGTTGAGCTGTGGAATCGAAAAGATTCGATGATCAAGACCTTCTCAGGAGGCATGCGCCGTCGACTCGAAATCGCAAGAGGCCTGTTGCACGAACCAAAAATACTCTTTCTAGACGAGCCAACACTCGGTCTTGATACCCAAACCAGAAACTTAATGTGGAACTATGTTAAAAGGCTAAGTGATGAAAAGGGCATGACCATATTTTTTACGACTCATTATCTAGACGAAGCCGAAGCAGTCGCCGAGCGGATCGCAATCATAGACCACGGCAAAATAGTCGCCAGCGGTACAACTTCACAATTATGTAAGCAAACAAAAACCAAGACCCTAGAGGAAGCATATCTCAAATTAACTGGATCGGGTGCACGTGATGACGATGATTCCGGCAATAACAACGGTTTGAATTTTAAATTATCCTTACGGAATACGAGGCTTAGGTAATGGAAGTATTATACGCTCTCTGGCTAAGACAAGTTCGCCGCTACATCAGAAGTGGCTCTCGGATTTTGGGCACACTCGGTCAGCCAATTCTATTTTTATTGGCACTGGGCTATGGCATCGGCGCGATCTATAAGCAAGCTGGCCAAGGCGACTATCTTCAGTTTTTAGTACCTGGCATTATTACTCAAACGGTACTCCTTTCGGGTATTTTTTGGGGAGTGATTGTTTTGATGGACAAACGCTTTGGCTTTCTCTCCGAGTTGCTAGTAACTCCAGTATCACGGACAAAAATACTCATTGGAAGCGCGTTCGGCGGGGCAACAATTTCTGTTATGCAAGGGATACTAATTTTCTGCGTATCCATGCTACTTGGCTTTCAGCCTTATAACTGGCTGCTTGTATTGCCAGCTCTGCTTATTTTATGTGTTATGTGTTTAGCATTAGCGTGTTTCGGAGCAGGAATTGCTTCGATGGTTGATGACTTTCAAGGATTTCAGGGTATCAACAATCTAATTGTTATGCCTCTTTTCTTTTTGTCCACCGCGCTGTATCCGTTGAATAACGTGCCTGTAGTGCTCAAAACAATCAGCACCTATAACCCCGTAAGCTATATGGTTGATTCACTCCGCTATCTGCTTTCGAACACCACTCAATTTGGGTTTAAAAAAGACTTGGTCGTTATCGCTATTACCACGACCGTTGCTATTATCTTCGCGGTAAACCGTTTCAATCGCGTACAAATGTAGACTAATTAAATATACTTTTGCTTTTGCGAAATAAAGAATGCAGTGGCTCCAACTGCCAGTGTTAGCCAATAACTAATCAACCTGTACAGAAGGGCAATAGCCAGTGCTGTTGAGCTGTCGACTTTGAAAGCAACAAATCCCGCTACTAAGCCAGCCTCAAAGCCACCTAAACCACCTGGTGTAGGCGTAGCTGTGCCGGCACCTATACCGAGAGTAAAGATAAGCATGATAACCGCGAAATTAAGATGTACTCCAAGCGCAGCGGCACAAGCTTGCAGCGCTAATACATTAAATGTTGTCAGACAAATTGATGTTATTAGAGCAAGGCCAATACGCTTCGGCCGGTGGCGATATTCAAGTAATTGATTTTTTAAATCAATTAGGCCGCTTTTAAACTTTTTTCTTCCGAATATAAAGACTAAAACCGCTGCTATTAATAGCACCAGCCAGAAATATTTAATGTTTTGATTAAGCGCACCCTTAGACTGGCTGGCCTGAATAGTCGAATAACCAGTTAAGATCAATACTGATCCTAGTAGTAAGTAATGGCCTAATCCACCAAGCAGGTTGTTTACTGCCACAACGCTCGCTGCTTGTGCAGAGGTATGTTTTTGCCGTTTTAAATATACAAAGTTTGCTCCTAGTGCGCCAATTCCACCCGGCAGCAATCGATTAATAAACATCGCAGCGAATTGAACGACAACTGTCCGCCGATAACTTAGGTTCTTAAACGCAAGCAGACAATAAGTTGCAGCCCCCGCAGAATATGTTAAAAAAGTAAGTACGATTGCTATCACCGTCCAACCTAGCTCTGGGTGAGTCAGTAAGTGTAGACTCGACTTAAAATTTCCAATCTGAGGTAGAATGATATATAGAGCTAGCAACAGCATAAGTACAACAAAGATATACCGGCGATTAAACCGAAATTCTGGCTCAGAAGACATAGATTTATTATCGCACAAGCGCCTGTTTAAGTTCCTGTTGAAAATCTTACGCAACACCATAACGAAATATGTTTATATAAATATATAAACCTCGGGAGCTGAGCAGATTAGTACACAATCAAATACGATTTATGACCAAGTCGTACAAGTAACTTCAAGTTACTTAGGCGCTAATGCTGATAGATTTGTTGCCCGCCAAGTTGAAAATCATTTGCACAAATCACCGAGTGATTTGTCATGCGAAGACTTAGAAAGCTTAATTGATTGGATGAGTGTCGCAGCGTCTTTATTAATTGAAGATGAAAAAACGGTTGGGGGATACGCTGAAGCACTGCACAAAATCAGATCTGTTAATATAAAAAAACAATAGTAAAAATATGCCGCCAGATACCGAACCAGTTACTTTATCTAAACCAGAACAAAAGGCCGAGGCTGAGGCATTGTTTAATAGCATTGGCGACGGCGCAATCGCAACTGACGAATTTGGCAGAATAACAAGAGTAAATCCCGTAGCTCAAGAGCTGCTAGGTTTCACGGAAAGTGAGCTAATTGGATTTTGGTTTCCAAAAAAAGTCGTTGCCGTAAACGCTGACGACAGCATAGTTAATTTAATTGACCGTGCGATCACCAAGGCTTTTCTTACTGGCAAACCGGTAGCGGAAAAGGTTTATTACCGACGTAAAAATGGCAAACGCATCCCAGTGGCCGTGAATGCCTCACCAATAATATTTAATAACAAACCACTCGGCGCAATCGAAGTATTTCGTGACATTTCATTGGAGGAACAGGTTGACCGCATGAAAAGCGAATTCATCTCATTGGCTTCACACCAACTTCGTACACCACTATCAGCAATTAAAACGTACACGCATATGTTGACAGACGGCTACATGGGGAAGCTCAACGTTGATCAAAAAAAAGCCCTCGGAACCATCGTCACAGCCACAAACCGGATGAACGAATTAATAAGCACCTTGCTGAACATTACCCGCATAGAAAGTGGCACAATTGCCTTGACACCGTCAAATATCGACCTAAAAAGCCTTGTTAATGAAATTTTGCCGGAGTTGGATTTAATGGCAACCCGTAAATCAATTTCTCTAACGTCAAACATGCGACCTAGTTCTAACTTGCAAATCAGAACAGACCCTTTAATAGTGAAGGAGGTTTTGACAAATTTAATTTCCAACGCGATAAAATATACGCCCGACGGGGGTAAAGTAAAAATTTCACTGTCGGGCCGAGCCAGCGATGTGCTATTTCATGTCAGCGACAGTGGTTGGGGGATACCAAAAGTGTCGCAGGATCAGGTTTTTAGCAAATTTTTTAGAGCCCAAAACATTGTAAAGAGAGAAACCACCGGCACTGGCTTGGGGCTCTACCTTGTAAAAGGCTTGCTTGATGAACTAGGTGGCACGATTTGGTTTGATAGTGTGGAGGGAAACGGTACAGATTTTTATTTTACGCTCCCACGTACTAAGGAAAGGAAATAACTTTGCAATGTTAAAAATTCTACACGTTTCGACAGCCGAATTATGCTATAAATAAAGATGTAATCTCCCAAAGGAGGCACAATTTGGCACGAATTTTAGTGGTTGAAGATGACAAGGATCTAAACAATGCATACAGCTTAATCCTCAAGCATGAAGGCCACGAGGTTGTATCGGTTTTTGACGGCAAAGAGGCCCTAGCAAAGTTAAAAAAGTTTACTCCAGATCTTGTATTGCTAGATCTTTTAATGCCGGTTATGGGTGGTTTAGAATTTTTGCAATCGTGGGAACACCCCAGCAAAGGGGATGACATTAAAATATTAATATTTACGAACATGGAAAATTCGCCTGAAGTCAACGAAGCCTATAAGCTCGGCGCTAATCGTTGCATTATCAAGTCCTGGACCGCGCCCCACAACTTAGCCAAAGTTGTATCAGATACACTTCAGTCCGCTGACGGTGTTAAGACAGCAGCTTAGAAGGTTGCAGGTCAGCAATAAATTGATCGTTTTGAATCTGAAGAAGCTTCTTTAAATTGAGACGATAGGGCACGTGCTTGCCATAATCGACAATTTTTTGCTTCTTGAGCTTGTTAAGTTCAGTCGCGGCCGTTTCCCGAGTTAACCCAGTTAAATTAGCAAAATCTTGGTGGGTGAGTTCAAGAGTTATTTCGATCTCGCCGTCCTTATTAGCTGGCTTGCCGTGTGTTAGTGCCAAATAGTGAAGAGTATATACTAATTTGTCACTCGCCCTCGAATGCTGTAAAGCATTTAAACGCAAAGAGCCGCCTAACTGATCATTGAGCAGCCGATTTAGTTCCTGATACAACAAATCCGTGCTCTTTTTGATGAACGTTACAAACTCTTCTCGTTCAACCACATAAAGTTCGACCTCAGCGCTGAATACTTCATAGTAAAAGGTTGCACTTGATACTTTCCCGTATATCCATGTAGCGGGAAATGCGCTGTCTTCAGGATAAAATGCGACCGGCTTTTCGTCACCGTTTACACTTAAATTGTAGGCTTTGATTGTGCCTGATTTTACGATGTAGGCAGAGCGCGGCACCTCACCCTGAAAAACCACTATTTCGCCTTTTTTATACTTCTTTATTTGATGACGTTCTAAAAACGCATGAAGATAGTTTATAGCAACTCTGTCAGCCATACTCTAGAGAATAACATTCAGTGCTTTAAGTTGCTACTAGTTTACAGAGGTGCCGGCATTTACTTTAGCCTGATCGCTTCCGAGAACGATGATGAAGTCTGCATCATACAGTGTGCCATATGGGTTTTGGGTAGTGACATGATTACCAAAAAGTTTTACAAGAGCAGTTTTTGTGCCTGGCTTATGAGAGTTGGATAGATCAATGATTGTGGTTGTTGTTTGCGCGGTGTTTCCGGCATCACCAATATCTGAAACCGTCATATTCTTAGATTTTAACTGTTTCTGAATTTTACTAGCTAAGCCGAATGACGTTGTGCCATTCAGAACTACGATTTTTGCAGACTCTTGCACAACGGGATTAGATGAGGTTTGTTTCTTGAGAAATGCCTGTATGTCGCTGTAGTCGTCAATCCCTGCTGCAGGGATTAGGGCTGACTGGCCGTTTGGAGATGCGTAACTGGCTAAAAGACTTTCACCGTTATCATCATTAAGGCTTAGCGACTTAATGTTACCCCCACTTATGTTTTTAAGCAGATCATACAGGCGACGCACCTCATTAATTTTGATATCGGTTTTAACATTATTGCCGATTGCATCCGATAGGCTCGAAAGCTTGGCTGGGTTTGATAATACGCCAGCAGATATTGCTTTGTCTTTGAGCGCCAAAAGCAACTGCCTCTGGTGCTCGGTACGATCAAAATCACTGCCAGCAAAGCCGTAAGAGTTATAAGCGTCGCCGCGGGCCCGTGCTAAGTCTAATGCCTGTCGTCCATTTAAGTGGTGTGTGCCGTTAGATAACTTAACAAGCGGTCCTTTTGTCGTCCAGTCGATGTTTGGGTCATAGAGACCCCGTGGATCATCACTTTTAATTGTAATGTCTACTCCACCGACCGCATCAACTGATTGTCTTAAAGCGGTGTAATTTACAAGTGCGTAGTAATGAATTGGGATATCAAGCGCTTCACCAATCGTTTGCTCGAGCTGACCCATACCGCCAGTAGGATAGCCATATTCATTGAAATCGTTGGCCTCACCTGTAACATATACGCTGTTTACTTTTGAATGCCCGTCACCAGGGATTTTTACCCATAAATCTCTAGGGATACTCAGCATAAAAGCTTTATTTGTCTTTGTATCTATACTTATAAGCATAATTGAGTCGGTCAACTGACCTCCATTATGACCTGCATCGTCGGCAGAGTTGCCAGCTAAAAGAATATTGACGCGACCAGTGTCTTCACCTTTTAATTTGGTGCTAGAAAAAACACCAAAAATATTACCGCCAAAAATTTTATGAGCATTCCAGGCAAATTTACCGGCAACAAAGCCACCGATTAATAAGACCAGCAAAGCCATGACGATAACTGATCGTTTTAAGGTCACTTTTTGGCGAAAGCGTTGCCATCGGCTTCGTTTCACAACGGTCTGGCTAGTTGTCCGCCTCCGTTTGTCTCGGGGATCGTACTGATAACTGGGGAGGGTCATGCCGACGCCTGGAAATTTATCTGCATTTTGTGCAACTACTGCGTCATGACCAGGCCGCTGTGACTTAGCGACCCGTTTAGTTGGAGTACGTCGAGGTGTTTGTGCCATTGATATTGCAATCTATTATACATTTTTTTGGCCAATTAAGCGAAGCTTTTTGACAACATTCTTAAGAGTACTACCCCTGTAGACTAATTTCCGGTATAATACCTTCATACAACACTTATGAAGTTAATTGTCCAGATCCCATGCCTAAACGAAGAGGCCACTCTGCCTCTCGTTTTAAAATCGATCCCAAAACGCATCCCAGGCATCGATAAGATAGAAGTTTTAATAATCGATGACGGTTCAACAGACAAGACAGTTACAGTAGCCAAAAAACACGGAGTAAAGCACATTGTTAAGCACGTCGGCAATCAGGGGCTTAGTCGTTCGTTTCATGATGGTGTTTTAGAGGCTCTCGAGCTGGGAGCGGATATTGTTGTAAATACAGATGGCGACAACCAGTACCCCCAAGAGCGTATAGGTGATCTTGTTCAGCCGATTTTAAGAGGAGAAGCGGACATCGTTATAGCTGATCGGCAAACCAGTACAATCGCTCATTTCTCTTGGTATAAAAAAATTCTCCAAAAGATTGGCAGTAAGGTAGTGAACAAAGTCGCCGGCACAGATGTGCCAGACGCCGTCAGCGGTTTCCGCGCATATAGTCGAGATTCATTAATGCGCCTCAACACCATCACTCGTTTCAGCTACTGTACTGAAACTATTATCCAAGCCGGCAACAAAGGCTTAGCCGTTAAAAGTATTCCGGTAACTACAAATCCAAAACTGCGCGAGTCTCGACTTTTTAAATCAACATTCGAACATGTACGGAAAAGCGCTATGATTATCATCCGAGCATATATCATGTATAAACCATATATAATATTTGGCTGGCTAGGGGGCATTCTGTTAGCGCTGGGCATCGTGCCATTCATCCGGTTTATTGCATTAAGCATTGATGAAGGAACTACACGTGGACACATTCAATCTTTACTGGTCGGCTCATTGCTCTTAATTGGAGCTTTTTTGTGTCTTGTGTTAGCCATAATCGCCGAGCTCATCAGGATTAACCGAATATTGATCGAGGACGACCTAGAGCAAAGTAAGAGGCATCATTTTAAAGCCGACAGACTTAGCTAATATAAAAATTGAGTTGGCTGGCGATAGCCAGGTGTAATTGGCCCAATGCTATTTTGTACGGCGTGATTGATGACTTTTATATGCTGATTATGCCAGTACCAGCTATCATTACTTCTCAAAATATATGTCAAGGCGCCACCTCCCCAAGTAAAGCCTAAGATAATCAAGCATACTAGGCCGATCTGTAGTTTTGGATAATTTTTGGTTATTTCCTTTACGCCCAGCGCAGACAAAAGGATCATGAATGGCATAACTGGAAGGAGATATCTGCCGTTAATAGCAACCGGTCGTGCGGTTTCTATGTACATTGAATAATTTGTTGCGAAAAGCACTAGGAGATAGCCTAGGGTAGTCCCCAATAACAGCCACAAGGCCGAGTTGTTATATTTTCGCCACACAGTTTTTGCTTTGAGGCATAGCGCAATAAATCCTAGGGTTCCAAAGATAATGCCACTCCATCCAGGTATCGTCAGCGGGCCACGAGTCTGGAAATCACTAGCTGGTCCGTCAACCGCGAAAAAGCTGCGCAACCACATACCTCTAATCCACTCAAATGCAAAATTATTCAGACTGGTTTCGGCGTTACCTTTTTGCTCCTTGAAGTTATAATCCCTAATCCATGGGCCGTAATATTGACAGTGATCGTAATCCAGAACTTCTGCGCAATCTGGCACTGGCTTATGGTAGCGCAATATATTAACACCATAGCGCTCTATAAATAATCCACCCAATAAAACAATTGCCAATATCATGCTCGCTGCCACAATTTTCCCTATTTTTGACCAGCCATGAAGTAAAGCTATTCTTAATTCCTTTATAGTTTGGTATTTACCCTTGAAAAATACGATCGTAAATACAATGATGGCTATAAAAATCGGCAAAAATGCATATTTTACAATCGATGCGCACAGGCATACTATAATCAGCCAGAGTAGACCTCGCACATCAACATGTTTCTTTGTAGAGTTTTGCTTTAAGGCTAGGGCGAGGAGCAGCGCAAGACCAGTCAAGGGGATGATGACATTATCGTAGTTTATTTGAGCTGCCAACAGTGGTGTAACGGGTATCAACACAAATACTAAAAGGCAGAGATTTACAATCTGAGTCGATGCTCCAACTTTAGCTAGGAGACGCCTATATACCACCAGCCCGCCTACAAAAAACGTGATATTAATAGCTCTAAGTATCAGTACTTGTGCCATCAAATTAGATGTAACTGCCTCGATTGCCCGATAAGGAAAGCTCATTATGTAGTGGTAGAAATAGGAGGGGTCTCGAGCTACGGCGCCAAATGCGTCACCACCCGATGCCTGGCCATCCCAAAAAGGGCTGATATGGTGGGTGTAGATTTTTATCAAGCCGAGGTGAAAATCCTCGTCAAATGCCATAGGGTAACGTCCAGTGAGGGCGATCCAGCCGGCCTCCAGTATCAGCAACAAGACAATCGCCCAAAAAAACTTATTAGATCCGACAAACACAAAAAAACGATGTCTTGGGGTAATGTTCTTTTTCATGACAATGATATAACAACAGTATAATGTATAGCATGTTTAAACGTTCAAAGTGGCGAAGCCTAGCAGCAATCACGATTCTTGTCCTGACTGTAGTAGTCTTTGTCGTCTACTTCGTAAACCATCCGGAGGTTTGGGATGAGCTCGGTCAAATACCACGGACAACATTGTTTATTATTTTAGGGCTCTATTTAATTTTTGTTGGGAGTCTTGCATTGGTCAACACTGCAACACTGCGGCTTTGCAGATACAAGATGAAAGCCAGCGAAAGTCTGCTGCTGACGATGTATTCATCAGTTATTAATTTTTTTGGGCCATTACAAAGCGGTCCGGCGTTTCGAGCCATATATGTAAACCAAAAACATGGTGTAAAGATTAAAGACTACACGATCGCAAGTTTCGTTTATTACTTCTTTTACGCACTTTTTAGTATTATTTTGCTGTTTTCTGGAGTGCTTAAGTGGTGGATTACACCCTTCGCAATTGTTTTGCTAGTCGCAATTTTTTATATGAAGTTCAAAAAGAATAAATATCTCGGCCGTCTCAGCCTTCTTTCCTTGAGCAACTGGCCCTACATGGCGGCCGCCACTTTTGCTCAAATATTTGTATTATTAATGATTTTTTGGATTGAATTGACAGCTGTGTCCCCAGGAATACAATTCAGTCAGGTTGCAATTTATACAGGTGCCGCTAACTTGGCATTGTTTGTCTCGTTAACGCCCGGGGCAATCGGCTTCAGGGAAGCATTTTTGGTTTTTACGCAAAAGCTACACCATATTGATAACGCTACTATCGTTGCTGCTAATACGTTAGACCGCGCAATTTATGTATTAATGCTCTTAATACTAAGCGGAGTAATCATCATCACGCACGCTGGCAAAAAGTTACGCGTACAGCCAGCTAAAGACTAGGGCAGGAGCCCGCCAAACGACATCATAACTGATAGCGACAATATAACTATTAAAGAAAACTTGAAGCATTGTTTAGCCCAAAGTGCATCATCAACATTACGATACCCAATCAAAGCAAGCCAAAGCCAAATGAGACTTATTGGAACCATAATTAATAGATAAGCGACTCCTGTATAGCCAAACAGCGTCAGCATAGAAGTGGCTGCTAAAAATAAAACGATATAGATTAAGATTTGGCGTTTCGTGGCAGAGATGCCTTTTTTTACTGGCCAGACAGGAAGCCTAGCTGCTTTATAGTCCTTATATCTGTAGATAGCGATCGCATAAAAGTGTGGCATTTGCCAAGTTACTAGAATCAGGAAAATTAATCCAGCGCCTAGATTCAGTTGGTTGGTTACAGCCGTATAACCGGCCACAGGCGGTAAAGCGCCTGCCACGCTCCCGACTAATGTCCCATACACCGAACGCCGCTTTGCTATTCCGTACACGACTATGTAGATCAAGTACGCCAGCAATCCGAGGCCTACCGTCAGCCAATTTGTGTATAGTGCGAGAATTAAAAATCCCGCGAGCCCGAGAAAACCGGAATATATCATGGCAGATTGTGGGCTTATATTGCCGGCAGCCAAGGCACGGTTTTTTGTCCTGACCATCTTGGAATCAATTTCTCGGTCAATATAATTATTAAAAACACAAGCAGAAGCAATTATTAACGCCGTGCCAGCTAAAGCCCAAAACATCAACAAAAAATCAACATCACCTTTAGACGCCAATAAAAACCCTGCCGTGGTGTTGATTATGTTTCCATAAACGATTCCCGGCTTAGTCAGTTGATAATATGTAGTAAACCGGCTTATTGGGGGTATCCCTCGTCTTGGATTATATATTTATCAGAGGACTTCACTGTGTCGGCGTGGTGGTAATTGAGGTTATTCATAATCCATAGCGAGCCAAAAATTAGAATCACAACAACCATAGTCATAAACCAAAACACAACTTGCTTCCAGCGCGGTCGAGACTCACGACCTAAATGAAGGAAAAATATCATTTGTATAAAAAATTGGATTAAAGCGAGCCAGCCAATCCAAAGCAAGAGGGCATTGCCGTTAAAACTATGATTTACAACAGAAAAATATGCCAGCAAGGTTAGACTGACACAAATTACAAAACCCGTAGTGTAGGCTCTTAAGGTGTATCCGTCATTTTGCTTCATGCCGCCCCCATAAGATATACAATACTAAAGATAAATATCCAGACTACATCTAAGAAGTGCCAAAAAATACTGAGTAGAGTTAAGCGTCGATAATTAGCGGCGGTGAGACCATAATTAAAGACCCTAATCATCATCACTGCCATCCAAATCAGACCTGCCGTGATGTGTAGGCCGTGTGTGCCGACTAGCGTAAAGAAAGCTGATAAGAATCCGCTTCGACGCCAGCTGTTACCCTCCTGAACGAGGTTATTGAATTCGGTTAATTCAAGAGATAAAAACGCGATGCCTAATAAAAATGTTATGGCCAGCCATATCAGCACATGGCTGCGTCGGTTTTGTCGAGCCGCGAGAATCGCCAAACCACAAGTAAAGCTACTAACAAGCAGTATTAAAGTCTCAGCAAGTACGAATGGCAGGCTAAACAACTCGCTGCCTGGTTCGCCGCCAAAGTTGTTATTACGTAGTACTGCGAAAGTTGCAAACAACGTCGCGAACAATACACAATCGGTCATTATATAGACCCAGAATCCAAAAACGGTTTTTTCGTCGGATTCTTTAAGGTTCATGCTTTCGACCTACTTAGCTTTTCTATATTATTTATTTCTGCTACTGAAAGCGTGTACTCCGTGTCATCGTCTAAAGTTCTGACTATTATCAGTGAAATTATCCCGAGCGCGCCGATTACCCCAAGCCAAACAATATGCCAAATAAGTCCAAATCCCGTTATAAATGCTGCGGCGGCAATTAATATGCCCACGGGGGTATTTTTTGGAATAACAATCGGTTTAATGGTTGTGGGCTTAGTTGATTTGGATTGTTTTTGCGCCCACCAGGCGTCTCTCTCAGTAACTTCCGGCAGAGTTGCAAAATTATAAAGCGGAGCAGGTGAAGTTGTAGACCATTCGAGTGTACGTCCATCCCACGGATCGCCTGTCAGATCAAGATTTTGCTTGCGGTGTTTGATACTGACAACGAACTGTAGCACTTGAAAGCCAACCCCCGTTAAAATGACCGCGACACCCACAGCCGAAACTATAAACAGACCTTGCCAACCGAGCGAAGCATCATAATGATCCAACCGCCTCGTAGCCCCCATCATGCCAAGTATATAGAGTGGAATAAACGCTAGTAAAAAGCCAACAAACCAACACCAAAACGCGTATCGGCCAAGCCGTTCATTAAGTGTAAATCCAAAAACTTTAGGAAACCAGTATGTTATAGCTGCCATATACCCGAAGACTACGCCACCGATGACCATGGTGTGGAAATGGGCAACTAGAAACAGGCTGTTATGCACTTGGAAATCTATGGCAGGGACAGCCATCAATACACCAGCCACGCCACCGATCGTGAAAGTAACTATAAAACCCAGGAACCACAGCATGGGCGTAGCAATTCGTATTCTGCCTCGATACATTGTAAACAACCAGTTAAATATCTTTACACCGGTCGGCACCGCGATAATCATTGTCATGACTCCAAAAAAAGCATTTACGTTCGGCCCAGCGCCCATCGTAAAGAAGTGATGTAGCCAAACTAAGTACGAAAGCACGGTTATCGCGCCAATTGCCCAGACCATGGATGTATAACCAAACAGCCGTTTGCGCGAAAAAGTTGACACGATTTCAGAAAACGCCCCGAAAGCGGGCAAAATTAGTATGTAAACCTCTGGGTGACCCCATGCCCAAATTAAATTGACATACATCATCGGATTGCCGCCGGCCTCTGCAGTAAAGAAGTGCATTCCCATCAGCCTATCTAGTGAAAGCATGGCCAGAGTAGCGGTAAGTACGGGAAAGGCAAATACTACCAGTAGCATGCTGCCAACAACGCTCCAGCAAAACATCGGCATTTTCATCAAGCTCATGCCGGGTCGCCGCATCTTTAATATCGTAACTAAAAAGTTAACTCCAGAAAGCAGGCTGCCAATACCTGCAATCTGCAAACTCCATATCCAATAATCTATGCCGACACCTGGGCTATATTTCAATTCGGATAAAGGGGGATAAGCCAACCATCCCGCAGCCGAAAACTCACCGATCGCCAATGAAACATTTACGAGCGCCATACCGGCTGCAAATAGCCAAAAGCTAGTTGCATTAAGAAAAGGAAATGCCACGTCTCTTGCACCAATTTGCAAAGGCACAATGAGATTTATAAGGCCAAACATTAAACCCATTGCTACAAAAAAGATCATAACTGTACCGTGAGCCGAAAAAATCTGCTGGAAGTGGTCTGATGTCAAAAAACCATGCGCGTTACCGACAGAGGTTGCTTGTTGAGCACGCATCATTGCTGCGTCAGTTAGCCCTTTAACCAGCATTAGCACAGCTACAAGAATGTACATCACGCCTATTTTTTTAGGGTCTACAGTAGTCAGCCATTCACGCCAGAGCCATTTCCAGCGTTTTGTATACGTCAGCAGGGCAACAACAGCCAAAGTTGCTATAGTCATGCCAACCACCCCGCCCATCGCGACTTTATCGTGCTGAAACGCCTCGAGGTTGAGCCTGCCGAGCAAATTGCCAAATAATATGCTCACTGTGCACTCTTTTCGGTTTTTGATGTAATGGTAGTGGGCGTCATGTATTTCATTATGACTGAATCATACAGGTGCGGGTCAACATATGAAAACGTGGCTGGTGAATTATTTTCGCTTGGCAATGAAAGGATTTTATATTGGTTGAGGGTAAGACTATTATCTGACTGCTTTACTCTATTTACCCAGCTATCAAAGTCTAGACGAGTGGTTGATTTGGCTTCAAAATTCATACCAGCAAAGCCTCGGCCACTGATATTTGCAGACGAGCCACGATAGGTACCGGTGCTATCAGCCATAAGATTAAGCTGAGTTGACATACCTGTCATTGCGTATATTTGTCCGCCTAATCTTGGAATCCAAAATGAATTCATTGGCGCATCGGCTGTTATTTCAAATTTGATTGGCGTGCGCTCCGGAAACTGAACATAATTAAGGCTGGCGATCTGTTGATCGGGGTATATAAATAGCCACTTCCAATCGAGGGCCACAACTTGTATGGTTAATGAGTTGGTGGAGGAATTGATCGGCTTGAATGGGTCAAGATCGTGTGAAGTCTTCCAGGTTATGCCTGCTAATATTAGTATCATGATCAGTGGTACTGTCCACCAAATCGTCTCGGCCAAAACGCTGTGGTCCCAATCAGGCTGGTATTTAGCCTTTTTATTGCCCTCACGGTATTTCCAGACGAAGTAAAAAGTCATAAAAAATACCGGCACTATGATCAGCACACTCATTAGAGTTGTTAGTATTATCAGATTTCTTTGCTTATCAGCGATTTCGCCCCTAGGGCTTAATATTGCCATAGAATCAATGTTGGCTATAAACAGATACAGCAAAGCAGCACATATGAATGTTAAAAGAGCTAGTAGGATATTGCTTTTTTTGCTCATATATCGCTCACGATAATCACAACCATCTTAACTACACTATAGCAGTTATAAGACTAACAGATGGAATATTTATTTGAGTCTAGTGTTCGTAAATAAGATTGGACTCGAGCCGGTCAAGTCGGTCTTCGATGCGGTCGAACCTCAAATTTACAACTTCAAAATCAGCGCCGATATACTGCCGCATTTCGGATAACTCTTGGCTGATCTCGCGTATTGCGCTTAAAAGTGAAGTGAATGGCTGATTAAAGTCGTCGTTTGGAGTTGATATAGCTTGCATGGTGTTAAAATTATAGGCGCAGTAAATTAACAAAGCTAAATATTTTTAATGAATTTAATATTTATTTAATGTTTGAGCCTAGAAATGTTGACGGATATGCCCGAACGAATACTCCCAATCGGCGTCAGACTTTTTATGTGGATTAAAAATATTTTTAGGGTCCATTATTTGTTTGGTTTGCTTAAATAGTTTACACATTTCCTCGCCGTACATTTTTTCGAGCCATGGACCTCGCACAAGCCCATCGTTGTGTTCGCCTGAGAGTGACCCCCCGTATTTCAAAACTAGGTTGTTTACTGCCTTCATAGCAGGCAGAATTTTTTTGCGGTCGTCTGGATCTTCTAACTTCATCAGCGGAATAACGTGGAAGTTTCCATCACCCATATGGCCCGCAATGGTCGCGAACAACTTGTATTTCTTTATGATTTGGCGCAAACGTGGCAAGAAATCAGTTAAGTACTCTGGTGGCACAACAAAATCATCAATAAAAGGAGCTGTGTGCTTGTCTTTAACCTTGCTCCTAAGTAGTTGAAAACTGTAGCGGCGCATGATCCAAAACTTTTCGGACTTTGCCTCAGTGGGCGTTTCTTCAAAACCGTTTATTTCATATCGCGCCCGATGCTTACTAAGCTCTGTGTGTAGATTTCTTACTTTATGTCGAACTTCTTCTTCGGATTCACCATTAAATTCGACCATCAGTACTAATTTAGGCATTCCGCGTAGGAGTTGTATTCCGTCAGGAATTAAAGTTATCAAGAGGTGTAAAAATCGTTTCCATCCCAAAAGCTTTAAAAAACTTGGCATGAATCGAATTGAAAGCCTGAGCGTAGCATCGTCAAATGATTCAAATGTCGCGGGCTTTGATTCAAGGACTTTAGGAATCACCTCGCCAAGATCATCAATGTCTTTCATAAATAACACCAGTAAGCCGGAGTGTGCCTTTTTGGGAACTAATCTAAAGTGAATATCCGTCACGAGCCCAAGCGTTCCTTGACCGCCAACAATTAACTTTGTCAGGTCAAAAACACCGCTGTCTCGGTCCCAAACATCCCATAAATTATAGCCAGTTGAGTTTTTACTCACGTGTGGCTTGGCGGCTTTGATTTTGTCATAATTTGCTTCAATAAGCTTATATAATTTGCGGTAAACTTCGCCCTCGAAATCCTTCTGTTTCATTTTTTTAACCAGCTCAGCCTCTTTTATTGGCTTTACTGTCCGCTTAACACCGTCAGCAAATACGAAGTCAAGCTCGGTAACAAAATCTTCTGTTTTACCAAATTCTAATGACTTCTCTCCGCCGGCGTTATTGTTGACCATACCGCCCACACTAGCCAGCTCCCGAGACGCCGGATAGGTGGGCATAAGTGCATTATGCTTGAGAGTGTGGGGCTCAAAATCTCTGTAGTAAACACCCGGTTGGACTTGTGCGCTATTTGATGTAACTTTTTCAATTTTATTAAAGTACTTCAAGAAATCCACGATTATTGAATCATTGATCGCTCCACCAGACATACAAGTACCAGCTGATCTCGCAGTCAGGCTCAGTGCTGGATTAGCTTTTTTGGCGGCGTCGACGATCTTAACAAGCTTTTCGACATCTTTTGCGTCTTTGGGTGCAACTACTAGCTGAGGCCTGAGCTCAAACATCGAAGCATCATGACTGTATAAATCCAGAGTCGTGGGATCATCTTTTAAATCACCAGCAAAACCGGCCTTCTGCAAATGAGTTTTTATATTATCCATCAAGGTTAAGCTTAGCGGTCAATAACACTTCTTGCAAGATGCTTATCCTTTAGCATAGAATATGTCGTAATGGCAAAATACAAAGTTTTAATTGTCGGAGGCGGTTTTGGAGGCGTAAAAGCAGCCCTTGAACTGTGCGACGACCCTAGTTTTAAAATCACCTTACTCAGTGATGACACAGATCTTCGCTATTACCCGACGCTGTATCATACGGCAACCGGGGGCAAAAAGGCCAATTCTAGCATTCCACTAAATAAAATTTTTGAGGGCAAAAAAGTTAGTATCGTTCAAGGAGTTGCTCAATCACTAGACAGAAAAACTAAGCTTGTAAAGACCAAAGCGGGCGATGAGTACGAATATGATTATCTAATAATTGGGCTTGGTGTCGTAACAAATTACTTTGGCATATCGGGATTGCCTGAATATTCATATAGTATTAAAACTCAATCAGAGGTCGAGCGATTCAAAAAACACCTCCACCAACAGCTTTTAGATGAGAGAAAACCCGACTTACACTACGTAATAGTTGGTGCCGGCCCTACAGGCATTGAACTGGCTGGCGCTCTGCCTAAGTACCTGCAGTACATTATGAAAAACCACGACATAAAATCACAAAGGATTCATATCGATCTCATCGAGGCTCTGCCACGATTATTACCACGCCTGCCCAAACATACCTCCCGATTAGTTGCTAAGCACTTAAAAAAGCTAGGCATTCGCCTATATCTTGGTAAAGCAGTTCAAGGGCAAACGGCAGACGAATTGACGGTTAGCGGCAAGCCGATTCGCAGCCATACCGTAGTTTGGACAGCTGGCGTCACAAATCATCCGTTCTTCAAAGAAAACGATTTCGTAATTACTAAAAGAGGCAAAGTCTCGGTCGACGCATATTTGCAAGCCGAGGAAAACATTTTTGTAATTGGAGATAATTCAAATACACCATATAGCGGCTTAGCTCAAACAGCTCTTCACGATGGCGTTTTTGTTGCAAAAAACTTAAAGAGGTTTTCAAAAAACAAGCAGTTCAAAAGCTATTTAGCTAAGGAGCCAATTACTGTCATACCGGCTGGGCCGTACTGGGCCGCAGTTATATGGGGCAAGGTTAAGCTCCACGGCCGTCCAGGCTGGCTTTTACGTCAAGCAAGCGAAGTTGTTGGCTTCCACGATCTTCAACCGTGGCCAAAGGCCGCTATGCAATTTATGACTCAGTTTGAAGCCGAGGATAACTGCGAGGTTTGCGCCAAAGCAACAGCCAGCTAGTCGCGGTTATAACAAACGATATACAATATATCTATGGAAAAGGGGTTTGCAGCCGCTTATAAGCAGCTTAATTCTGCACAAAAACAGGCCGTCGATGCAATCGATGGCCCAGTCTTGGTTGTGGCTGGTCCAGGTACCGGTAAAACCCAACTACTTAGTTTACGGGTCGCGAATATCCTTTTAAAAACAGACTCTGACGCCAGCAATATATTGTGCTTAACATTTACCAATAAAGCGGCCGTTAATATGCGCGATCGTTTATATCAACTAATCGGTCCAGCTTCGAGAAACGTTATTGTTAAAACTTTTCACAGTTTCGCGGCAGACATTATGAATCAGTATCCGGATTATTTCTGGGAGGGCGCCAGACTAAGTGTCGCTCCAGACGCCGTCCAAGCGGAAATTATTCAAAAAATACTAGCAAGTCTGCCGCTGGCAAACCCACTGTCGAGCACATTTGCAGGCAGCTATACAGCTCTCACCGATGTTAAGCAGGCCTTAAAGCTTGCCAAAGAAGCAGGCCTAACGCCCGATGAGCTTAAGACTGCAATTGATGAAAACCTGAAATACATTAATAGCATCGAGCGAGATTTTATTAATATTGTTCCGCCTACCTTAAGCACAAAAAAATTAGCAGAGCTCGGTGCCAAAATTAATAAACTGCCGGCACAAAAAACGACTCAAAAGCATATATTGCTTTCACTTGATGTCAGTATTAAAGAAAGTTTGGTCGCAGCAATCTCACAGGATGAAAATACCAATAAAACAAAAGAAACAGGCAAATGGAAGCAGCGCTGGATCCAAACGGTTAACGGTAAACGAGGTATGTTTAAAGAACGCGCCCGCAATGAGTGGTGGCTGGCGGTAGCGGATGTTTATGAATCATACCGTGATCAGCTCCATCAGCGCGGTTTTTACGATTACTCCGACATGATGATAGAAGTTATTGAGCAGGTTCAAAAAGAACCAAACTTGCGGGCTGACCTACAGGAACGGTTTTTATATGTTTTGATAGACGAATTTCAAGATACCAATGCAGCTCAGCTAAGACTGGCACATTTAGTTGCAGATCATTATAGCTCTAATAACCGCCCAAATCTGATGGCTGTAGGTGATGACGACCAGTCAATTTTTGCATTTAACGGTGCTGAATTAAACAATATGATCGGTTTTGCCCGCAGCTACCCTGACACAAAATTAATCGTACTCAAAGACAATTACCGCTCATCTCAGGCTATACTAGAAGCCGCTTCTTCTATCATCCAATTAGCAGAAGACAGGCTGGTAAACCGCGAGCCTAATATTACAAAAAATCTAAATTCCCAAAATCCACCTAATCAGATTTCTTTAATCCAGCACAACAGCTACCCAACCCGGCAACATCAGCAAAGTGCAGTGGCCAAAGAGATTAAGGCACTGTGGGATTCTGGTGAGACCGACATCGCCGTACTCTCTCGCAAGCACGAAGGTCTCGAACAGCTGGCAGGAATATTACTGCGGCTCAATGTGCCAATAAGGTATGAGCGCCGCAATAACGTCTTAGATAACGAAGGTGTAGCTGAAATTTGTAAAATCGCGGCTCTGGCCGTTGAAATATCCAGCGGCGATCGAGCGAAAGTGAATCTCGGAATAGCCGAAATAATCAAGCACCCAATGTGGAAGCTCAGCCCAAAGACATTGTGGAAACTGGCGATTGATAACTATAGCAACAACGATTGGCTCGAAAGCCTGTTAAACCATGAAGATCCTGAAATAAGCCAGATTGGCTACTGGCTTACATGGCTGGGGCGCATTAGCGACGAGCAGCCGTTGGCAATAGTTATGAATTATATTATTGGAATGGAAGAGGGCGAATATATGCTAAGCCCGTTCAGAGAATATTATCTAGAATTTAGGCCGCTCAGCATAACCTACCTCGATACTCTGTCTGCAATAAGTATCTTACGGGGCCTAGCCAATGAGTTTAGTGACAGTCAAGCAACATTGACGGACTTTGTACGATTTATAGATCTAAACCGTAGCACCGGTAGCGTAATTGCCGATGAATCATGGTTTGTAAGCGGCGAAAAGGCTGTGCAACTGATTACAATTCATAAGGCAAAAGGGCTGGAATTTGAGCATGTCTATGTAGTAGACGCGATTGAGTCATCGTGGCAGCCGAGCGTCAGAGGCAGGGCATCGCCGGCCAACCTTCGGCTTCAACCTTATGGCGAAAAATATGATGATTATATAAGACTACTGTACGTTGCTCTAACTCGAGCAAAGCGTAATTTTACCGCAACAAGCTACTTTACAGACGATAAGGGAACTGAGATTCTGGCAACGCCGCTCTTGGCTGGACTTACGCCTAATAAAATTGTATCCGCTGATGATGATGCGATTAACATTTTAGAAGACGACTTGCGCTGGCCCCGCCTTGAAACCAAAGATGAGCGAGCATTGTTGTCAGAACGACTCGCCACTTATTCACTCAGTGAAACGGCCCTAACTAACTTTCTAAATGTTGCCGAGGCTGGTCCGAACAGCTTTTTGGAGCGTCATTTATTACGAATTCCTAAGCCACGTTCTTCGCAGGGCAGCTACGGTTCTGCAATACACGCCGCACTTGAGACTGCACAGCGACTTGTGAATACAGCTAAACTTGATGTTGGCACCGTTTTAGATCGCTTTGATGCAGCTTTGTCCGATGAGCACATGAACTCAATTGAATTCGAAAAGTATAAGACCCGAGGACATGATTTATTCAAACACCTGTTTAATGATGAAAGGCTGGTAATTACAAAAGGTGGATTAAGTGAACAGCATATTAGGGATATCATAATCGGAACAGCCAATATTAACGGTAAGTTAGATCGTATAGATATAGCTGATGGGAACCTTATTATAAGCGACTATAAAACAGGGAAACCGTTAAGCAATTTTGAAACAAAAGACCAAACTAAACAGGTTAAGGCATGGCGTCATAAAAATCAGCTGCTATTTTACACGCTCTTGGCAAAGCATAGTGGCAGGTTTAAAAAAACCTCGCGCCTGCAAGCTCAGATGATATATCTTGAAGCTGAAAAAAACACCGAACTATACCTAAGGCACAGACCTGAAATCGCAGATTTAAAAAGACTGGAGAAGCTCATTGAGGCTGTCTGGAAACACATTATGGATCTGGATTTCCCCGACATCAGCAAATACACAAAAGATATTTCGGGTATTAAGAATTTTGAAAATGATTTAATTGACGGCAAAATTTAAGCCGCTCGGCGGACCGAGCGGCATTGTAAACCTAAATGTGTTTGTATTATTTCTTCTTTTTAGATGTGGATCGTTTAGCTTTAGCTGATTTGCTTGCTGCTGGAGCTGAAGATCTTACGGCAGATAGTTTTGGAATATCTCCAGCGAAAAGCGTAGCGTAGAGATTAATGCCGATAACGGCACCAAGTATCGGGCCAGCGACATAGGTACCCACAACCCATGCATTAGCGCCGAGGGCAACTGCAGGGTTTAGCAGGCCAAGTGAAGCAGAGGATGCAGCCAAGATGCCGATCATTAGGCCAAGTCCAACAAATGAAGCGCTCACCGCACGACTAAAGCCTTGATAGACTGCTGAAGCGAAACAAAAGGCAAAAATACCAGCTCCGACTGCCTCAGCAGTAAAAATCTGCCAGCCAAACTTGCCACCAACGGCCTGTAAGTCATTCCCGACTAAATAGACATACAGCTGAGCAGCTAACCATGCGCCCAAAAACTGGAAAGCGATATAAAGTATGGCCGTTATAGTGTCAACCTTGCGAGCCGTCCACCACCCTAGCGTAATGGCTGGATTAAAATGTGCCTTTGAAGCTGTGCCCAACGCAAAAGACATTAACACGATTGCGAGTCCGGCAGTCGATGCCACGAAAAACGGAACTCCAATACTCGATCTTTGTACAGTTAGCACCAGCAGTGTCAAAACGCCGGCACCGATAAACTCAGCTACAAGTGCAGCTATCTTTTGTCTTCCAAACATTTTTGGAACCTCCACTTAATTAATGACATCATCGTAACCTGACAATTAGGTTTTGTAAAGAGTACCAAAAGCTTTTAATGCCACCTCAACAGAGGTCTGAGGCTAAATTTACCTAGGACTCGCCTAAGTATATTGGCCTCTTCTGCTCTTGGCGTGTCGAGGAGAGCAATCACACTAAGATAATCGTGAAATCCACGCTCCAGTTCATCCGAGCCATCAATCATTAAATATCCAAGCTCGCTTTCACACCTTTTAATGAATATTTTGACGGCGCTTTTTAAATGTTTATTAATCAGATCATCATTGCTAACTAACTTGCGAACCGATCGGTTGGCTGACTCCTCGAGATATTTATCAACAAGAGTTAACTTATTTGGATATAGATCTTGGTTAATAATTGGTATGTCAGCAGAGTCCGGAACTGAACGTCGTAATAGGCTGCGTCCAAATACAACGCCTAGATCATATGTTGATTCAAATGTTGGTTGCGGATCTGTTTCGCCAACCTGCGCAGCCCCACTTATACCTCGATGATATCTAATGACGTAAGCTGCTGGGTCAAAACTTGGAAGTTCTTGATGTGGGACCAGCGTATCAAGCATAGCTTGACCATTCATTCTGCTAAAATCTTTTAGCTGCGCTTCGATGGAAGCACGGTCAATAAAGCCAGTGACATTCTCTGGTGTTGGTTGCGTGCCTGCAGGGCCGGCTTCTGGCCCATTTTCTCCATTTGACGGAAGTAGCATAACTGTTTCATTATATCAAAAATTTTTAAGTATTGACAGATGAGCGTATAATTAAATGTGAGTTATATCACTAATACATATCGCAAGGAAATTATGCCCTCGCAAGAAACCTTAGGTGCTCAATTAGCAGAGCTAGGAGAAAGAAGTAGAATGGATACTGTTACGGTTCCTGTTGATCAAGACGAAATAATGCATGAAATGGAGCAATTTTATGTACCGGCCTCGCTGGAAGAGAACGATGTTTTCTGCGGGGATGAACGTGAACCAGCGGGTGTTACAGAACCATACATTCACTGGTTTGGCGGCATTTTAAAGCCAGTTTACAACTTAGCGATTCTAAAGGAAGCCACTCAGCCCAGCAGTGTGACAGATACGTTTGAAGACCGAGTTCGTTCAACCATACCAGTTTTAAGAGATGTGGCAAAAGTAAATCCTGGTGTCCATAGCGACGACACATGTGAAGCAGGAGATCAATTAGACATCGACAAAACAGATGGTGATGTTGGCTGCGGCTACGCCGACAAGCGCGCTGGCATAAGTCAACTGATCGCACAAACTGGTACTGATATTATTAGCGACGCAATGACGCTACAGCCGGAATTGTTTGAAAGCGCTCAAGACTTCGAACACGCAAAGATGGTTGTGCGGGCTCATGCAAGCCTTGCCGAACGTGAAACCTTCTTTACCAGTGGCAGGAAGGTTGTTTTGACTGCTGTTGAACAAGGCTCAAAGTCGATGGTTGTAAAAGGTGCTCACGTGGGCGAAACCGGTGTAATAAACCGTGACCCAGCCAGCACGATTGATTCGGGCGAAGCATTCAAAGCCGGACTTCCTACATATAACCAAGATGCAGGTTTACTCGAACAAGTGTATGATCGTATTCATCACCTGTATCCGTATGACAAACGTTTAGTGCAAATTGCCGAACTGATTGATACGATCGGCACAATGCGCGCTCTCGGCGTGAAAGATATCGCGGTCCGTAACGCTAAGCAAGCAGCCTAGCGCTTTTGGTGGCGTCGGCGAAGACCAGCAACCTGCAGACGGACTGCTTGTCGATCGACCAAGCCTTGCGCATGTTCAAGACTAATCTGATCTTTGGCCTCTGCTTTCATCTTTTGAGCTCTTTCAAGTGCTTTTTGCACTTCTGCTTCATTAATATCATCGGCGTGGTCGGCTTCGTCTACTAACACTCTTAAAATATTGTCTGACACTTCGATTACGCCTCCGTTTGTGGCAAAATACTCACGCTGAGCATCCGTGTCTTTTGGATTACGCCGGACCATAATTGCTCCAGTTGTAGCAACACTAACAAGCGGCATGTGGTCTTTCAAGACGCCGATTTCACCATCAAGTGTCGGCAACACTACTTCGTAAACGTCTTCGTCGAATTTCTTTCCGCTGATTGCAACAAGCTGGAAGTGAAACACTATTTGCCTCCGGCTTTAACGTCCTTGATGGCTCCCTTAAGGTAGAACGCACTTTCGGGCTTATCATCGTGCTTTCCGTCAAGAATTTCTTTAAAACCTTGAATAGTGTCAGCTAACTTCACGTACTGTCCAGGATTGTTTGTGAACTGCTCGGCAACATAAAATGGTTGGCTAAGGAAACGCTGGATGCGCCGCGCGCGGGCCACAAGCTGCTTGTCTTCTTCTGATAACTCTTCCATACCTAAGATAGCAATGATGTCTTGCAGATCTTTGTAGCGCTGTAAAACGCGCTGGACTTCGCGGGCTACGTTGTAGTGGTCTTCGCCAACGATTTCCGGATCAAGAATAGTCGAGCTGGATTCCAGCGGGTCGACCGCGGGGTAAATGCCAATTTCGGTTAAAGCACGGCTTAGATAAACCGTCGAGTCTAGGTGGGCGAAAGTCGTAGCAGGGGCCGGATCGGTCGGATCATCGGCTGGCACATATACGGCTTGCATTGAAGTAATTGAGCCTTCGCGCGTTGATGTGATGCGCTCCTGCAACTGGCCCATTTCTTGCGCAAGGTTTGGCTGATAGCCCACAGCTGAAGGTAAACGTCCGAGCAGGGCAGATACCTCGGCCCCAGCCTGTGTGTAACGGAAAATATTGTCGACAAACAGCAAAACGTCTTTGCCGGAGTCACGGAAACTCTCAGCAATTGTTAGGCCACTCAAAGCCACCCTTAGACGTGCTCCAGGTGGTTCATTCATCTGTCCAAATACAAGTGCGGTGTTTTTAATAACGCCTGACTCGGTCATTTCACCAAAAAGGTCGTTTCCTTCGCGAGTTCGCTCACCTACGCCAGCGAAAACAGAGTAGCCGGAGTGGAATTTAGCGATGTTGTTAATCAGCTCCTGAATCAGCACGGTCTTGCCAACACCTGCGCCACCAAACAAGCCGACCTTGCCACCCTTAACAATTGGACAAATTAAATCAATCACCTTAATACCAGTTTCTAGAATTTCGATGCTGCCGGATTGGTCAATAAAAGCTGGCGGCTCACGGTGAATTGGCGCCTTTTGTTTAAACTCGCCTTTTTGGCCATCAATTGGCTGGCCGGTTACATTAAACATACGACCCAAAGTGCTTTCCCCTACAGGTACGCTGATCGGCGCGCCGGTATCGGTTACAGTCGTACCACGCTCAAGCCCGTCGGTTGAACTCAGAGCAATCGCGCGCACGCTAGACTCGCTGAGGTGCTGAGCCACCTCAAGAGTCAGTTCGCTGCCGTCGTGCTCTAATTTCAGTGCGTTATAGATCGCTGGGATGTTGCCGGTGGGGAATTCGACATCAACAACCACGCCAACAATCTGCGTAACTTTGCCATTCTTGGTTTTTTCTTTAGTTGCTGTTGCCATTTAAAACTCCTTCTTTAGGTTATCCATTTAATGCTTCGGCGCCGCCGGATATTTCAGCCAATTCCTGGGTAATTGCGGCTTGGCGCGCAGTATTTAACTCTAATGTGTAATCATCAATTAGGTCGTTTGCGTTATCGGTAGCGTTTTTAGTCGCCAGCATACGCATCGCATGTTCACTGGCTAGGCTTTCGAGTACTGCTTGCCAAATTTGAGCCTCAATCAAACGTGTCGCCGTTTGCTCGACGACAGTCTCGACATCGGGTTCGAAATTGCTAATCATCGACTCTGGGGTATCGTTTTCGATTAGCGGGGCAGGTAAAAGCTGCTGGTTGACAGACTCTTGCAAGACGGTCGATTTAAACTGCGTGTAAAGAATATTAACTTCATCAACTTTTTCTGACTTATAAAGGTCAATCACATTATTTAGAATTGGTTGAACTTCGTTTGCGCTGGGCTGATCACTAAATGGCGGATAGGCAGCAACAAGCTCAACGTCGCTCAGTCGACGGACAAACTGCGCGCCTTTACTGCCGATAGTAACCACATGACTTTTTACTTTTGCTTCTCGATCATGTCTTAATTCGGCGGTTAAATTCTTGAGCGTATTTGCGTTATAAGCGCCTGCTAGGCCGGTATTACTTGTTACGACAACATAAAGCCGGCTATCGACTTTGCGTTTGCGAAATAGTGGCTGTCTAGAAACCTCACCCATGGCGTTCAATTTACGCAAAAGATCGTAAGCTAAATCTCTGTAATCACGGCTTCTTTGGGCGTACTCTTGAGCGCGACGTAATTTGCTAGCCGACACCAGCTGCATCGCCTTAGTAATCTGGCGAGTGCCACGAATCGAGGTTATGCGTCGTTTGAGAGCAATCGTACTAGCCACTGATCATCTACTCCTTTTCAGCCTTTTTAGCAGGAGTTACTTTATAGCTGGCGGCAACGGTTTTGGCGACTTTGAGGATGGTTTCATTTTGTGCATCGGTTGGTTTGTCGCCAGTATCGATCGCTTCTATCAGTTTTGCTTGCTTGCTCTTTAGCTCACGGTGCAGTGACTGCTCGGCTGCTTCGATCTTTTCAAGGGGCACACTGTCAAAAGCTCCTTGCGTTGCGGCATACAAACTACTGTACATTTCCCAAAGCGCATACGGCGTATATTGCGGCTGCTTAAGGAGCTCGGTTAGTCTTTGACCACGTTCAATAGTCTGGCGTGTTTCAGGGTCTAGATCTGTTGAGAATTGGCTGAAAGCAGCTAATTCGCGGAATTGGGCAAGATCCAGCTTTAAGCCACCGCCGGCTGCTTTAATGCCTTTTGTCTGTGCGTCACCACCCACTCTGGAGACAGATAGACCTACAGAGATGGCCGGACGAATTCCTTGGAAGAAAAGATTGGTTTCAAGATAGATCTGACCATCAGTGATCGAAATAACATTAGTCGGTATGTAGGCCGAAATATCGCCGGCCTGAGTTTCAATGATCGGCAGAGCAGTCAAAGATCCAGCACCTAGCTTGTCGGATAATTTTGCGGCTCTCTCAAGTAATCGTGAATGCAGATAAAAAACATCACCTGGATACGCCTCTCGGCCGGGTGGACGGCGTAATAGCAGTGACATCTGACGGTAAGCCGCAGCATGCTTAGTCAAATCATCGTAGATAATTAAGGCATGTTGTTTGTTGTCACGGAAATATTCACCCATGGTTGCACCAGCATATGGCGCCAAATAGAGCATAGCGGCTGGGTCGGATGGACTAGTAGCCACAATGATGGTCTGTTTCATTACACCTTCGCGCTTAAGCCTCTCCTGCAGGGCAGCTACCTTAGAAAGCTTCTGACCAACCGCAACATAAACGTTTATCACGCCGGTTTTTTGACGCGCCTGGTTGACCATAGTGTCAACCGCAATAGCAGTCTTGCCAGTCTGACGGTCGCCAATGATCAGCTCGCGCTGGCCTCGACCAATAGGTACAGTCGCGTCAATCGCCATAATTCCCGTCATCAACGGTTCATGGACATGCTTACGAGATAAAACATCTGGAGCAGGACGCTCAACTCGACTCTTTTGTTTTGCCTTTATTGGGCCTAAACCATCCAAAGGGTTGCCAAGCGGATCGACTACCCGACCGACTAATTCAGGACCAACCGGTACTTCAAGTACACTGCCACTAAGTCGAACTTTAGCACCGGCTTTAACGGCTGCATCTTGACCTAGTAGCACGGCGCCGATCTCATCTTCACCAAGGTTGAACGCAAAAGCGGTTACTTTTTGTCCGGAGGCACCCTCGACTTCAAGCATTTCGTTGTAGCCGGCGCCACTCAGGCCATAAATCCAAGCGATGCCGTCGCCGACGCGGGTAACTACACCGACATTTTCAATTTCGGGGCGAGCTTTTAATTCGGCAATTGCCGATCGAATATCATCTGATAATTCCGTAATTGATAGTTGGGCCACTAATTAATCCTTTCCGGTAGCTGTTAGCTGTTTAAACTTGTTTAATTTGGCCTCGACGCTCAGGTCAAGCTGCTGGTTAGCCAGCGACAAACGCACGCCGCCGATCACCTCTGGATCGGGTGATTCGGTAACAATAACTTGTTTGGCATTAGGATAAATCGACTTAATTTGCCGGGCAATGTCATCTTTAGTAGGCTGATCAAGCCTATGCGCACTGCTAGCAATCACCTCTACGATGCCTGCCTCAGCTCTGTCTGCCTGCACGTCGCGCATAATCGAATCTAGCTCGTTGACTCGTCGTTCTTTTAGCAGGTATGCCGCAACTTCACGGCCAAGCTTAACGGGATCTTCGCCCTTGAGGGTACGACTAGAAATAGTGTTAGAAATGTCAGTGCGTGGTGTTTTCATGCTAGGCGCGCCCCTTTAAGGCTCTCTCAATCAAAGCGGCATCTTTTTTAGCATCGACTTTTTCTTCGATGATCGCTTCTGTTGCATCTGATATGAGTCCAACCAGTTCGCTCTCAAGCTGTTTGCGAGCCCGCGCCGTGTCTTGGGCGATTCTCGAATCAGCGGTTTCTAAGATACCGGCAGCTTTTTCACGAGCTTTGTCTTCGGCTTCACGCATAGTTTGGCGGGCTGTTTCTTGAGCGCCGGCAATCACGGCGTCCGCCTCAAGTCGAGCCTCGTGCATCGCCTTATCAATCTTTGTCGCTAGCTGCGCCTCTTCTTTTTGCATTTGCTCGCCTAGCTTTACGCCGCTTTCGATTAATTCACGACGCTCACCGAGCATTTTGACTATAGGCTTAACAGCGTAGCGCTTCAGTACCAGCAAAGCCAGTACGAATGTTATTAGCTGGATTACGAAAGCGTGCGCGTCAACGCCAAGCGCCCCCAATCCAGAGGATGAGCTTTCTGCCGCAAATGAATTTAATGGTGCCTGTAGCATCTATTCCTATCAATTATTATTTAACAATGAACGTCGAAGCGAACGCCAAAAGACCGAACACCTCAATTAGACCAACAAAGATCAAAGCCTGTCCAAGAAACTTGGCTGCCTCTGGATTGCGGCCGACTGCTTGCAAGTAGCTGCCACCGACGATACCAATACCAATAGCTGGACCGATAAAGCCGCCACCGATCATGATACCTTTTGCCAGAATCGCCGTGTCCACAGCTTCTGCGAATATTACCATCTAGGTTACTCCTATTTATTATTTAGTTAATATTGACATTAAAAAACTACCCACTAACACTCCCACTGGGCTTTAAGTCCATTGTTTCAGGAAGACTTTCTTCGGTCAAGTCTTCGTTGTGGTGGGCGGCTGTAGAATTAACGGAAATCGCAAGATACATCGTTGCTAGAATCGTAAATATATAGGCCTGCAAGGCGCCGACTCCCATTTCAAGCAAGGTAAACGGCAGGGCAGTGATAGGGGCAGCAATACTACCTAGGTATGCAAAAACTGCGATAACGATTTCGCCGATCGTGATGTTAAGGAAAAGCCGAAGACTTAGGCTAAGTACTCGAGTAAGGTCGGTAAACAGTTCAATCAGACCAATCCCAAAATATAACGGATTGAGGGGGCTCCCGATAAAGAAGTGTCGGAAGTACTTGCGAAAGCCTCCAGCTTCACGAATCGAAGCCGTATAGACGACCGCCATAGTTATTAAGCCGATTCCGAAGGTCGCATTTAAATCACCCGTCAATGGCCTAAAAATAGGGTGGCCGTTTGACTGGAAGCCTTCGCCAACTATGGGCAACAAACCAAGCCAGTTATTTAGCAAGATAAAGAAGAAAAGTGTCACAAAAAAGGGCACATATTTGCGGCCCTTCTTTTTGTCATCAAAACTATTTTCGACTAGATTTGTAATGAACTCAACGCCGATTTCGACAAATTGCGTAATCCCGCCTCTAGGCTTGATTGAAACTCGTCGCGACACCCAGATTAAAAATGCAACGATCACAACAGCGCATATCCATCCGTATAAGATTGAATTAGTTATTGTGATACCGCCGATTGTAAAGACCTCACCGGGCGCAACATGGACGGTTGGTCCGCTTTCGGCAAAACGGCTGAGTAGCATTATTTCGCGCCTTTCTTAGGTATTTCAATCTGGTTAGCAGCTTGCATGGTCTGCCACATAACCAATGCTGTGCCAGCCATCGCTAGTACAAATCCCGTGATTAAAAAGACCGGCGACATATCAAGCCACTTATCTATATAAAAACCACCGATGATAGGCACCAATACAACAATAGCCAAACGCCAAGTCATGTCGAGTGCCATGCTTATAAAGATAGAAGTTTGACTAGTAGTTTTCTCCACCCGTGGAGAGGTTTTACCCATTGGTCATATTATAACAGATGTGATCTATATCACGCAAGATCACTAGCACTTTACAAAGTATAGTGCTAAAATGTAAGTACATGAGTGATACGAATATTACAGTTTATAGCGCAACATGGTGTGCATTTTGCCATGCGGCCAAAGATTATTTCGACAAAAAGGGCATAAGATACACCGACAAAGATGTCGAAAAAGAGCCCGGTGCCGGCCTTGAAGCTGCGACCAAGTCAGGCCAACGCGGCATACCAGTCATCGACATTGCCGGCGAGATAATTGTCGGCTTTGACCGTCCACGCATCGATGCGGCTCTGTCAGCCCACGGCCTAGCCTAGTCTATACTAGGTCTATGGCATTTGAGGATTTTAAGACTAAAGAGTCTGTAGTCATCGTATATACCGGCGACAGCAAAGGTAAAACCACTGCTTCGCTAGGTCTAATGACTCGTGCACTCGGCAACCGTTGGAAGGTAGCTTTTATCCAGTTTATTAAATATTGGGGCGTAAGTGAGCACGTTTTTATTAGAGATATCCAGCCATTATTTAAAGATCAGCTCTATTTCTATAAAGGCGGCAAAGGCTTTTATCAAGCCGGCGAGTTAAGCGAGCAGCATGTATCAGAAGAAGACCACAAAAAGGCCGCCCAAAGCACTTACGCCGAAGCCCTAAAAGCTGTGAAAAGCGGCAAATTTGATTTAGTGATTTGCGACGAGATTAGTAACGCCGCACATGACGGCTTAATAACCGTTGAGCAATTGGCTGAATTGATCCAACAGAAGGCACACAATACTAGTTTGTGTTTAACTGGGCGCAACTTTCCTAAAGAACTTCTCGATAAAGTGGACATTGCTACAGAAATGAAAAAAATAAAACACCACTTTGACGACAAATTTCTCGCCAACAAAGGTATTGATTTTTAAGCTACTGTTAAACTAGTGGTAATGAGTAAGCCAATTCTATATCTTATGGTCGGTTATCCTGGGGCGGGCAAGACCACAGTTTCAAGGCTAATTTCAAAAAGGACAGGTGCGATTCATCTCTGGGCAGACGCCGAAAGGCATAAAATGTTTGGCGAACCAACCCATTCGCACGAAGAGAGCGTTCAGCTTTACGAATATCTAAATCATAGGGCTGCCGAGCTTCTAGCAAACGGGGAAAGCGTGGTTTTTGATACTAATTTTAATTTTGCGAGCGACCGCGATAAGTTAAGAGAGATTGCAAAGGCGCGAAATGCTGAAACAAAAGTTATATGGCTAACAACCCCTGTAGAAGTAGCCCGCGAAAAAGCCGTGCACCCCCCCAAAATGCGTAACGGCTACATGATAGGCATGACTGAAGAGGAGTTCGATTCCATCGTTAGTAAACTCGAGCCCCCTGACAAAAATGAAAAAGTTATTAAAATAGACCGCTCCAAACTTGACGCTGATTCTTTGCTGCGCATACTTGGTATCTAATGGCTCGATATCGCTATAAAAAGTCTCACGGCTGGTTAGGACTCTTAGCTGCTCTGGTCTTACTTGTTGTGACTGTCATGCAGCAACCGAGCACTAAAGAAGTGGTCGTAAATAACCAGCCTGGTCTCTACTCGGTTAGCAAGTTTGTTGATGGCGACACGATCGCAGTGAATATGAACGGCAAAACAGAAAAAGTCCGCATGATCGGGGTCGACACACCCGAAACACACAAGCCAAACACCCCAGTTCAGTGCTATGGGCCAGCCGCATCAGCTTTTACAAAAAATAGCTTAACGGGTAAGAAATTCCGGCTCGTTTCTGATTCGGAGAGCACTGATCGTGACCGCTATGACCGACTCTTGCGCTACATAATTTTGAGCGATGGCACAAATTTTAATCAACGATTAATCGAGCAGGGTTATGGTTTTTATTATCCATATTTTCCATTCACTAAATCAGATGATTTTGCCAACTCTCAAGCACTCGCCAAGGCAGCCAATCGCGGGCTTTGGGGCAATTGCAAACCTACGCCAACAGATGGCGGCGGCTACGTGTCAAACCCGGCTTAGGCTACATTGGCAGTTGGATCGACTCTAGAACTCGTTGTGCTGAGCAACTGGCTAAGTGAGTAGCCACCGGTTTCATGATTATAGGACCTGTAAATTAAGCGAGCTGGGAAGTAGGCACTCCAGCAGATGAACAAGACCGGGTACATATGTCTGCCACTTTTGAGCCCATGAACTGCATAAGTCCGAGGACTGACAAGCGAATACCTCACAAATGAGCGAAAACTAGTATCCACGCGGCGCGAGGAAACCCCAGCTAGCAGACTCTGATCGTATACGACCTTAAGATCATGGTCTTCAAGATGGATACCAAGATCAAAATCCTCATGGATTTGTGGCGCCGTGCAGAGCTCGTAGCTAACTTTTTGCCAGTCAGCCCGCCTAACTGCCATATTTGCGCCCCATAAGAAGTTATCTTTACCGAGTTTACGAGCTAAGCGGCCTCTTAACTTCATGTCTAATCGGTCTGCTAGACCAGCTAAGGCGAAATCGTAGTAATGCGCCGATCCTGATACAGCTGATATCGATTTGTCTGTGAAAATCTGTTGAATTTTTTTGACCCAATCGTCAGGGAGTAGGGTATCAGCGTCAATCCGCCCGATTATTTCACCCTTGGCAGCTTTGAAGCCACGATTACGAGCGTAAACCACCCCTTGTTTTTTTTCTTTAATAACAGTTGCGAATGAAAATCCTGCTGCCACTTCAGCTGTGCCATCCGTCGAATTATTGTCTACAACAATTACCTCCAGTGGAGCAATCGACTGAGCTGCTATAGCCTCAAGACAAGCCTTGAGATGTTCGGCCTCGTTGTATACTGGAATGACAATGCTAACGTTCATAAATACCTGTATATCATTATATGGCAAACACCTTTCGAATGCATGTTAGCAAGCTCAAAAGTGCAGTAGGTAGATACTGGCACAAAAACTGGTGGCATAAGTTAATAATTATCGGCTTTACGACTTTATTCGTGGTGGTTTCGGTTATGTACGGCATCGCTCGGTGGTATATACAGTCAACCTCTAGCCAGCCGCTTCAGCTCGGCGTCAGCTTCATACCCGATTACGCCCAAAGCCTAGGAATTGATCCGCAGCAAAACATGGATGGACTACTCGGCATAGGCGTCAAGCACTTCCGGTTGGTTAGCTATTGGAGCGATGCCGAGCAGACAAGAGGCAGCTATGATTTCAGCCAATTGGATTGGCAATTTAAAAAAGCCGAACAGTCCAAAGCCAAGATAACTTTAACACTGGGACTAAGGCAGCCGCGCTGGCCTGAATGCCACATGCCGGACTGGGCAACAAAATTGCCTAAAGCTGAGTGGAATCCCGAGCTACAGAAATATATTCAAGCCGTGGTTGAGCGATATAAAGATTCGCCCGCGTTGCAAGATTACCAACTTGAAAACGAATATTTCTTAAAAGGTTTTGGTATATGCACCGATTTTGATCGACAAAGATTAATTGACGAATATAACTTGGTAAAGAAACTTGATCCCAACAAGACCGTCATTGTTGGTCGAAGTAACAATGCCGTCGGATTTCCAGTTGGAGAGCCACAACCTGATAAATTCAGCATATCTATTTATAAAAGAGTCTGGGACGCAGGGGTAACAAAACGATACCTCGAATATCCGTTCCCAGCATGGTTTTACGGCTACATTGCGGGCACTCAAAAAATCTTTAACCATAGGGATATGATGATCGGTGAGCTGCAAGCGGAAGCATGGGCACCAAATGGCAAGCAAATCCAGCAAATCAGCCTAGCTGAGCAAAATAAATCTATGAATGCTCAACGCCTAGATGACCGCATCGAATACGGTGAAGCCACCGGCATGCGTCAAATTTACCTATGGGGTGGAGAATATTGGTACTACCGTCTACATGTCCTAAATGACCCAAGCCTCTGGAATGTCGCTCAAGACCATTTTAAAAACGATAAGTAACGCTCCGTTACGCTATACTAACTCCTATGGCAAAGCGTAAACCTAACCAGTCTAAAAAGATTACCAACCGTCGCGCTCGGCACGATTATGAGCTCGGTGATTCTTTAGTGGTGGGTATTGAACTTTCTGGCCGAGAAACCAAAGCGTTGCGGATGGGCCATGGTCAACTGCGTGGCGCCTATGTCACAGTCAAGCAAGACGAAATATTTCTGATAAACGCTACGATATCCGGTACCAGTGGCATCCCGATCGAAGAATCCGATCAAACCAGAGCCCGTAAGCTTCTGGCTAAACGACGAGAAATTGACGCCTTAATCGCAGCGAAGCAACAGGGCAGAACGATTGTCCCTCTAGAAATTATGACCGGTGGCCGCTTCATTAAACTCAAGATATCCGTCGGCAAAGGTAAAAAACTGTATGACAAGCGACAGACCCTCAAAGCCCGCGACGATAAACGCCGAGCTCAATCAGAGATGAAAAACGCTCGCTAACACCTTGCCCGTAAACAGTTCATCAGTTATAATTTCCAAGTTCATTACCCATATTCCGGGGTAGCTCAGCGGTAGAGCGGGGCGCTGTTAACGCCTAGGTCGCTGGTTCGAATCCAGTCCCCGGAGCCAAACTGGACACCCAAAAAAGGTGACCTGGTTCCATGACCAGTCCTTCATTAACTTCTTGGTATTAGCAAGTCATTGTGAAGTCTAGAATGTCGAAAATAGGTTGGAACCGCCAGAGATGGCGGTTTCGTCTTGTCGCCCCTGTAATTTGGTTCTGTAAACCACCAAAACCCTACGGCAACAAGTAGCACGAAAGTCGACCAGGTTCCATGACCAGTTGCTCTTGTTGAAATCGAATTAGGTCAGGCTCGCCAATCATAAGCACTTTAGTGCTGTTCGTGCGTGTCTTGATATTTGCTATCCTCTAGTTCTACTTCAATCGTGGCATGCCGAATGTCGTGTCTATTGCGGAGCGATATTTTTACCGCCTCTACAATATTACGACTTTCTTTTAGGTCTTCTTCATCAATTGTGATGTGGCAACTCAAAGTGTTAAAGCCAGATCTTATTGACCAGACATGCAAATCATCAATATCCAATACCTTATCGGTGTTCATTATTGCCTCAGTAATGGCGACTACATCAATATTTTTTGGTGTACCTTCTAGTAAGATCTGCGTTGCCTCAGACAATATCCTAAAAGCGTTATATAACAGCAGGGAGGCAATAACTAAGCCGATTAGGCTATCTATCCCATTTATTCCCGTAAAAACTATTAGCAGCCCGGCAACGACTGCGCCAAAAGATGACAGGGCGTCAAATGCCATGTCTATATAGGCGCTTTTCATATTGAGGTCGTGTTTTTGCTTTGACAGCACATACGCAATAGAGCCGTTTACCAATATGCCAATTGAAGCCACAATAGCTATCACACCACCCTCAATTTCTACGGGGTTACGAAAGCGCTGAATTGCCTCAAAGCCTATAAAGCCTGCAATTGCCAGCATTACGCTACTATTAAGCAGAGCGGCAAGTATGGTTGCTCTGCCATAGCCAAAAGTTTTACTTTCGTTCGCCTCTCGTTTTGCAACTTTATTGGCAATATACGAGACACTTAATGTAAAAGTGTCTGTTAGGTTATGGGCGGCGTCAGCAATTAATGCTAGGCTGCCGGTCAATACACCAAAGGTAAACTCAACTATTGTATAAGTTGTGTTTAAGATAAGTCCAAATTTGATCGCGCTATTGCTGTCTTTATTTATTGCGTGCCTGTCCATATGCTCATTCTACACCGTAATTATGCTACTGTCCTTGCTTCTGAATGGCAGCGTCAATTACTTTTTCGAATGAAGCTAGATCAGCTGTAATTTCGGTTTTCTTACCATTCAAGAAAAATGTAGGTGTGCCGGTTACCTTTAGGTCATTCCCGGCTTTCATATCGGCATTGATGATGGCATTTACTTCTTTGCTGGCAAAATCAGTTTTGTACTTATTTACATCCAACCCTATTTGCTTGGCATAACTCTCAAAATATGGGTTTACCGATTGAGCTTCTGACCATTGTTTTTGGTTTTGGTAAAGTAAGTCATGCATTTCCCAGAACTTGTTTTGCTTGTGAGCTGCTTCAGCAGCGCGGTGCGCGGCAAAAGCATTTTGGTGTGTGGCCTGTAAAGGGAAGTTCCTAAACTGGAAATTTATTTTTCCTTTATATTTCTCCCTTACCTGTGCGACTATAGGTTCATACTGGTAGCAGTATGGGCACTGAAAATCACCGTATTCAACTAATGTTACTTTGCTATCTGTTTTTGAGTAGATGTGCTGTGATGGTTTTGCGTTTGAAATAACACTATTTTCCTTATCGTCGCCACCAGTGAACGCAACTATGCCTACAAATAGGGCACAAATTGCGACGAGTACTATTACAAATCCTTTAGACATATATATCCTAATTTAGTTATTAATTCTAGAGTAGTTAGGTCTAAAATCGTAAGTAGCTAGTGAGTAACATTTTACTTTTAAGAATATACGCAAACGTTATGACTGGTGCGAAGTAAAGGAATGCGAGATTTGACGGCGTATTAATTGTATTGAAAAAAGGAGGTGAAGGTTCTTTATCATCTTCGTTTTCGAAAAGGTTTTGACTGTTTGTTGCTATCGGTTGGCCAGACTGATGGCACGAAGCGATGCAATTTGACGAAGCTTTGCTTGCCATCTCTTTAGCATGCGCAGAATAAGCTGCTAAAAAGCTTAGAGTTAAAGCTATGCATATTAGTAGTACGCTCGTAAGTTTATTTATCCGCCACATGTACTTTCCGATAAAGGCTCTAACATGTTAAACCTGTCTTGGATTTGCTGACTTGAAGGCTTTTCGTTTTGAACAAATATTACAGCATTGCCTAAAAGATTGTTTAGACGTGTCCGTTTCTCTTCTTGTGTCTCAGTGCCATCAGGCCCGTCAGCATCATCGGCTGTACCGTGTGCGTAAGTTTTTGAAAAGATTTTATCAATAAAGCTAGTTTGTTCATTGAGTTTATGTGCAGGGAAGTTGCTTGTTTTACCAAAAAACTCCTCAAGATCCAGATCTTTCCAGTCATCAAAGCTACGTTCCTTATAACTATTTTCATCACCTGTATAAATGTAAAAATTTGCATCTTTAGGCACATCGGGAAGATAATCCCCATGAATAGTGACTTTCTGCGGATCGGAAAGATTATCAAGCTTATACCCAAGAGCGTTATTCATGCCGCCAATATAATTCCACCCATAGTACTTCATTACCATTCCACCAGTCATACCCTCCCAGTGAATGTGCGTGAACTGGTCTTTATCGTCATGAAAGTGTATTGGTTGTTCCGGCAGCAATGCGTTGCAGTTATCTTTGGCATAGCCTCTTTGGTATTTCTGGCTGCTAAAATCTTCGGCCCTGCCATTAACAAGTACCTGCATTCGGAAATGATAATGCTCTAGTTTTGGGTTACGGATAACTTTAGGAGATACAGCATACAGATAGCCCGCATAACTGCCAGCCAGCACGATTATTCCAACTAAAACTAAGCTTACAATTTTAAGCGGCGTGGTGAAACGAAACTTTTTTACAGCTTCTGGTTTGTTGCTTTCATCCTCTGTCTTCTCCCGCGGCATTACACTATTATAACTGATTGCTAGAGCTTAAAATATTCCTCCAATGTGGCGATTCCTTTGGTCTTCATTTTAGTTGCCAAATATATGCCCACATAACGTAAATGCCATGGCTCATACTCATAGCCCGTTATTTTTTGCTTGCCTTCGGGATAGCGGAAAATAAAGCCGTAATTATGGACATTGTCAGTTAACCACTTGCTTTCAGGCGTTACAGCGAAACATGGCTTGACATTACAACCCGGAGAACTTGCACCTCCCAGATCAACTGCTAGGCCTGTCTGATGTTCGCTATAGCCGGGTTTGGCGCTGTAGCTGTCAATATTACTCTGTGTATCTTGGGCTAAGTAGTTTTCGTATAACTTTTGCTGAGCACCATATGATCGGTAACCGCTTTGTAGATCAAGAGTAATGCCTTGCTCTCTTGCAGCTGCTACCAAGTTATTTAAAGCGGGTGAGACTAGATATGATACTTTTTTTTCGTCATCTGTAATATTACTTCTTATTGGTACTGTCGGTATTTCCAAATTTACTGGTGCATAATCTTTTGGATTAATTGGAGTATCTTTATTAACGATTAGCCATGGACTGTCGGCTTTTTTTAGCGAAAAGCTGTGTTGACCCTTCAAATATCGACTGCTGTTTGAATTATCAGAATGCTGGTTTTGGAAAACCATATATGCAGTGAGACAGATAACGACTATTACTATTGCAAGCAAAAGTTTTTTCATAGTGATAATTGTAACAGCGACGGAGCATGTATTTGCCAGCCCTGTAATTTTTCTGATAGTCTGCCCAGATGTCAAAACCATTCTCTTGACCAAATATAAATAGTGCTATACCCTAGGGGGGTATAAATATGTAGATGAAGGGTAAATGAATCACAGCTCATCTCTTAACCAGATGGCCGCCAGTGCTACACTACATTGTTTAACTGGCTGTGCTATCGGTGAAGTGACCGGTCTAATTATTGGTACAGCTTTGGGCTTAAGCAATGGCTTAACCATATTAATTGCTGTTGCACTCGCTTTCGTATTCGGCTTTGCGCTTTCTACTTTACCTCTATTAAAGGCTGGGCTTACCTTTTTTGGAGCATTATCGATCGTAGCGGCGGCGGATACACTCTCTATAGCCACAATGGAAGTAGTAGATAATGCAGTGATGGCTGCTATACCTGGCGCTATGAACGCCGGTTTAGTTAATCCGCTGTTTTGGGTAGCGCTGCCGATTAGCCTCATGGCTGCTTTCTTTGCTGCCTATCCGGTTAACCGCTATTTATTAACTAAAGGTAAAGGTCATGCACTTATGATGCAGTATCACGAAGGTCATAACCATAAAGAACATAATTAACAAGGAGTAGTCATGACTAAATACGGTTATGCGGACCATAAAGAACAGGTGCTAAAACGGCTCAATCGTGCAGAAGGCCAAGTTAGGGGTGTAGGTCGTATGGTGGAAGAAGATCAATACTGCATAGATGTGCTAACTCAGATAAGCGCCGCCCAAGCCGCTTTAGACAAAGTAGCCCTAGAGCTGCTGCGCGACCACGCCAAACACTGCCTTGCTGACAGCAATATCGGCCCAAAAGGTAAAGTTGCAAAAGCCGATGAGCTTGTAGGTGCAATAAGTAGAATGTTATCTAGATAATTAAGGAGAAATAACAATGGACACAAGAAATTTACTATCAGGACTAATCGGCTTCTTTATCGGTGGATTATTAGTGGCTATTGCAGCCACAACCTTCGATAAACCTTCTGAAACAAAATCTACTTCACGCGGTAGCGAAATGACCATGAGCGATATGACAGCTTCACTTGTAGAAAAAAGTGGCGATGACTATGATAAGGCCTTTATCGAGAGTATGATTGCTCATCATCGGTCAGCTGTAGATATGGCTAAATTGTCGCCTAGCAGAGCTAAGCACGAAGAAATTAAGCGACTTTCCAGGGATATAATAGCTGCACAGGAAAAAGAAATTGGTGAAATGCAGCAGTGGCAGCTGGATTGGGGCTATACCACCATCTCCGAAGACTCCCATAATATGCATTAGAGCAAAATATTTTAGATTTATACTGTAAATTAACTCGGTATTAAGGTCCAGCCTGTTTCGCTGTGATATGCCAAGCATAAGTACCCTACTTTTCGTTCACGATGCAGTTGAAGCTTGAATTATTCCGTTTCTTATAGCCAGGCTAGATTTTATTCCCGAAGAAAAGGCTGTTTTTTCAGTTTCTGTCCCACGGCTAAGTACGAATCTTGAATATTCTATCAGTGGACTTTTGAGCTTAATAGGGATCCCGTAATGATCTAGAAGCGATTTAGTTACTCCGTAATGTCGTTCAAGTTTGTCTCGCAGTTTATTAGTTAAATGTATCTCTGCATGATTATCTTCTATAAAACTCTGAAGTAATTTACATAGCTCTTTTTCGTTGATATATTTTTCCTTGCAATTTGGATCAACACGTCTGGTGCAGTTGTAATACACATGGCGATTAAATTCACCGCTCTTAAGCTTCTTAAACTTTTCTTGAGCTGTAATATCAGCTCCACATTGGCCACATATTAGTAAGCCTCTGAATGCAAATTGCTTTGAGCCCCAGATGCCTTTATTGATACCTCGAGTTTGTTGAACTTGCTCGAACAATTCTTTGGAAATCAGTGGTTTGTGAGCGCCTTTATACCACTTAGCATTAGAGCCTTCGGGATACTGAAATTCGCCATAGTAAAAGGGGTTTATTAGCATTGCCAGGATTTGACTCAGTGCGATAGGATAATCCGAGCGACTCCTAAAGTCTATTCCATCGAGCCAATCCTTTAGTCGCCGCCCGCTCCAGCCTTTGCTAGCCTTATAGAACATTTCTGCCACTATTTCTGCTCTATCAGGGTCGGGAATAATATCTTTGACGCCACCAAAGGCACGATTGATATAACCGAGCGGAGCAACCCCCGGACGCCAGCCCATCTCACACTTGGCTTTTATGCCTCTCTTTACATTTATGCTTTTATTATCGTTTTCAAGCTTCGCTTGAGAGCAGAGAATCATTAGTAGAAACTTTTCATTTGGGCTATTGGTAAAGGTTTGTAAGTAGGTACGGATATGCAGCAACTTCTTTTGATCCATTAGATCAACGATTGAGCCGAGGTCACCGGCATTGCGGCTCAAGCGATCAGGAGCCCAAGTTAATACGGCGTTGTATTCTCCAGAACGAAGCTCTGAGAGCATTTCGTTATATACTGCTCGTTTACCTGAATCTTTAGCTGAATGACTCTCTTGTTTGGTAGCGACAACATTTAAGCCTTCCTTTTCGGCCATTGATCGCATTTCAGATAGCTGCGAATCGATTGACATGGCTTGGCGCTCATCTGACTCGCTGGACTTACGCGCGTATAGACAGTACTTGAGTTCTGGTGCTTTCGTATCCATAACCTCAAGGTACCGCAATGGTTTTGGAAGTCTAGGCTTAAATTAAAAGAAAGCCGAGCCCTGAGGCTCGGCTAAACATTAGCTCTTTGTTTGCTTTGTATTATAGCAATGTGTCGACTTGTACTTTCATGTCTTTGTATCCAGCTACGCTGTCCAGCGTTACAAGTGTGAAGGTTTTGGTGTCGCCTGGTGCTATTTCATTAACTGCACCCGTGGCAGTGCCTAGAATTTTACCGCCAGCGTCATAGAATGTCGCTTTGATGGTGGCAGAATGGACTCTTGTGTCGTTATTGGTAGCTTCACCAACTACTTGCTTCAGCCCACTTACTTCTGAGTAGACAGAGTTTTTTATAGTTATTTTTTCGGCTTTTGGCTCTGCAGTTGTACTAGCCTGTGTAGCCGTTTTATCACTATTACTATTTGATACTGTTTCGGTATTTGAGCTACTTCCAGCTGCGCTGGCAATGATGCCGAAGCCAACCAGTGCCAGAATTACAGTTAATACTTTGTGTCTCCCGAACCAACTTCCGCTTTTATCTTTACTCATTTTGACAGCCCTCCTTTAGGCTTAGTTATTATTAGAGGCTGTCCTATAAAAAGGACAGCCACGCTAGACTGTCTAGGCCTCGAATAAGCGATTAAGCCTACTCTTTTCACGTAGCTGCCCATTGTTATGGCTTAACCACGCAATAAAGCGTGCATCTCACTTATTCGAAACCTAGACAAGAATCATTGTACCGCTAACAGATGGTCAAACCTAACCAGATTGATTTGCAATACTATTGTTCGTCCTTATATCGAATTCCATAAAACTCTTGGGTTTCTCCACCCCATAGTCCGAAGCCGAATATCATGGTCCAGATTACGTTAGCTTGGGTGTAATTTAGCCCCATAGATATCGCATCGGCTAGATCGTCATGCTTTTCAACACCGAAACCCACTAACTGCTGGATTATCTCGGCAGTTTTTCGATCTTTCGGAAAGAAAACTTTGCTTTGTTCAAATACGGCACTGGCTAATTGTAGTCTGGCTCGCTTATCGCTATGTATTTTTATACCTTTGGCTTTTACATCGCGCTCTTGCAGCTGCTCAACAACCGCAGCTTGATACTGAACTTGCTCTACAAGCACTCTTGGATCGCAGTGCTGATAAGATTTTAAGTGCAGATATATTGAAACAATGGTTTCAAGAGTCTCTAGGTGAGATATTCGCTTATTTACATATCGTTGGTCAATGAAGTATCTCCGATTTTCTGGCTTATAGCCAAACACGTGGATTATTACGATGGCTGTGCAGTCGGCTGTGGCTTTTTGTGAGATTGCTAAATCTACTGAAATAAAGGAGTTAATGTACTCATTTTCTGGCGTTTTATTGGGCAATTGGTCGTAAAACCTGATCCAAGCGCTATCGATGACCTGATCATCGTCGGGAATGATCCTGAGCATATACTCACGCTCCCACGCTATTCGGTTACCAATTGAGCGTTTTAGGGTGCTTATAGCCCGCGAATCAGGGTATTTGCCGGGCCAGAGACTAATATCGTCCTCAAGGATAGGGAATTGGTGAAAAACACCGTCAATTACGTTTTCATCAATTCGGTCTTTTAGGCGCATGAGCAAGGAATCTTCGTGCAGTAAATTGCCTATAGCAATACGCTTGGTATGCGTGTCACCAGCCGGAATTATTTCACTGGTGTACCAATCAAAGGTTTTGTTTCGACCTTCACGGTTTTTAACACTAGCCATGTCTTCTACATCATCGGCAATTATTAGGTCAGGTCTGTGTGCACCGTGGCGGATGCCACGCACACTCTGCTCAGTAGATATTGCTGTGATCCGAGCGTTATATTTAGGAATAAACAGGGACGTCGAGCCCCATTCTTCGCGTTGCTCCATAAATGGACCCATGTCGCCAGCTAGTAGCTCGTTGCTTTCAAGTTCGCGCCTAATATTTGTTAGGTGCACTCGAGCCTGATACTGCGTTTGGCTGGCAATTAGAACGAACTTCTTCTGCTGTCTACCTACTACTGCCCAAATAGGGTAGGACATTGTCATTATGGTGGTTTTAGCTGAGCCGCGGAAAGCTACAACTACGGCTAGTGACAGGTTATCGTCTTCGGTTATTGCAAACAATTGTCTGTGCAGGTCAGATGATTCATGAGTTATATAGTTAGGGAAATAGGTCGAAAAGAACCACTGGTGACTTTTACCTGTAATTTCCGCTCTGACTTTACGGTCATTAAATATTTTTTGCTGGAGACTCTTCTTCTGGCTTTTGTTCATCAGATTTTCCCATTAGTCCGGTTAATGTTAGTGCTCGTGAGACAGTTTCGATCTGTTCAGGCGTAAGTTCGTCCTGATTCAGACCAATGCTAGCCTCAACCTCGACTCTAGTGCGGTAATTACGGTGGTGATGCTTTAGCCAAAACATAATTGCCGTCATGTTCTGGCTTTTTATCGCATTTATTAGCTGTGACTCTGCTAGGTCATTAACCATAGATGAACTTTGTTCTATTGCCTCATCACAGGCTTCAGCAAAGATCTGATCGTCCTTGCGCCACCTGTAGTATGTTGATCTGGGTAAACCGATCTGTTTGCAAGCTGCTTCAACGATTGGCGTTTTAGCTAGTTTATCTAGCAGATTATTTTTATCTGCACTCTGATTACGGCTCATAGCTTGACTCGCTTTTGACCAGTTAGCTTTTCCCAGCGCTTGAGGGCAACCTCGGCATAAACAGGTGACTTTTCCATGATATAGCAGCGACGTTTTAGCTTTGTAGACGCAATCAGCGTACTGCCACTGCCGCAAAACGGCTCGACAACTAAGTCATCTCGTTTAGTTAGTACTTTGATGTAGGGAACTAGGATTTCAATCGGTTTAGTACCAAATATGACACCCTGGCCAGAGTGCTTTTCGTCACTGGCCATAAAGTCGATGAAATCTGTCGGTTGGTACTTCTTACCGCGTTCGTAACCCTCCCATTGAGGCTTACCGCCAATGGCATATAGAGCCGTCTCGTACTCTTCTTGCAGACCATCTGACTCTTCTTCATGGTTATACTCAACCGTGCCACCAGCTCCGACCATGGCAATATCGTGTTTAGAGAAAAATTTGTACTTGGCTGCAAAGCCTTGATGACGGTTTGGCAGGTGCCAAACGATCATGTTTTTGATCTTCCAGTACTTTTCCATCTCAGCCCAAATTGTTCTGAGATTCTTCCAGTTTTCGTAAACAATGATGCTAAAGTCTGATTTGGCGTGAGTTGAAACGTTATTCATCCAAAGCTCAGTGAAGTTATCTGGCAATACGTCGGTTTCAAGGTAGCGGCGGTTGCGCTTAGCTCCAAAGCCTTCAGTTGGTTTACCGTGCCGTCTGGCGTGCAGGTAGTCCAGGATGTAGGGCGGGTCAGTCATGCACATATCTGCTTGCTGGCCATCCATAAGCTTCGCAAAATCATCGGCAACAGTTGAGTCACCGCACATCAGCCGGCTATCACCAAGCTGGTAGACATCGCCTTTCTGAACAGCAATCTCCTTTATGTCCAGCTTCTTGAGCTCTTTTTCCAGATCAAATTGTTCAGGATCATCGACTGTCATATCGAAGATCTCGTCTAGCTCTTCACTACCAAAGCCGACTGTTTCAAGCAATGATTCATCAAAATTAGCTAACAGCTCATAGTCCCAATCCCCAAGATTACGATTGAGCCGAAGATTAAGCTCGCGCTCTTTTTCAATATCTGGAATATTGACGTAAACAACCGGCACCTCTTTATATCCAAGATCTTTGGCGACTTTGAGCCTGAAATGACCGCCAATCACGATATTCTTACGCTCCAACGCGCCATTTACAATTATTGGATCGACCATGCCGAAGTTTTTGATGCTTTGGCTCAGCTGCTCTATGGCAGATTCGCTCCATTTGCGTGGGTTGTAAGTGGCTGGCTTTAGGGCAGCTATGCCAACTTGTTGGATGTTTAGATCGTTATTCATGCGATGCTCCTTAAGGTTATGCGCCCAGATTAACCTGTCGGATAGCAATAAAAAACGGAAGCCAATTGACCTTATTTAGGCTCTGTTTATGCCAAATTTAATCTGTTAATCAATTTTTTGGATGTCTATTAGCAAGTAGCCTTTGCTAACTTTTTTTCGATCAATAATGATATTTAAATGATTCTCTTTGAAGGCATTCCTTAAGTTGCGCCGAATGTGGCTAATCTCGTGGATGTGATCTTTGCCAAAGGTGGCGAGAAGGATTTCGTCCGAGACGAAATGGTCTTCAGCATCCAGAAGCATCTTCAGAAACAGCCCATGCTGCGTCTCCAGCGAAAAAGCTCTTAGTGTTTTTCCTTTAAATTTGATGCTATGACCTTGGATGAAGTACAGGCTAAACTGCTTTTTGATCTGCTTTTGTTTTGGCTCAACATGACCTGTAACTTGGACATCTGAGCCGCCGATTAACTTGGCTGCTGGCTGCTTTTCGTCAGCTTGCAGTGTAGGCAAGAACAGAGTAGCCGAAGGAAAGTCGAATTTTGGCATGCTTTTCGAAATCGATAACAGTAGTTTCTGATGATTTTTAGCTATGTCGTCTGCTACCTGACTAATCGATTTAATATTACCCAAAGCCTGACTGTCTACAACCAAAGAAATACTACGCTGAAAGTTGCGGAGTACCTGATCGAACGATTCAGGTTCTGGCGCAGCTGGTGCGGTTTTTTTAGTACCCATGCATATATTGTAGCTGAAATCGGTCAACTACAGATTAGATAGACTGTCCACACGCTATATGCAGGTATTTCGCTTATGTTTATACTGCATATTTAGTGTTGCTAACGTTTAAACGTGGTATAATACACGTACAGTTAGAATAAATAAACAGGCAACATTAAGCTGCGCGAAAGGGCGCAAAGAAAGTCAACGAGGGGAAAGATGGCACTACAGGAAGCATCAGACATTGCCAACATCGGCCAGTTCATATTGGCACTTATAGTCACGTTTGGGGGCGGTTTACTTGCAGTTCAGTACATTCGAACAATGCGACCAGTTTGGAAACGGTTCGCCAAAAACGTTAGCCGAGAAGTAGTGGTGATATCAACGGAAAAACAGGATATGGAGCACGAGGCTGACCTACTTAAACGTATCGGCTACTTCAAGGTCAAGCCAATCGCAGCAGATACTAGAAACTTGAGCTTTATCCGCGGCTCCGTTTTGATCGTTGTCGGCTACTCGCCCAATTCTAAGGTTTACACTGAGACATTTGCTTACGCAAAGTCGAACGATCTGCCGATTATAGTCTTCGCAGGCACGGAACGCCTGTCCGACAAAGACCATAAGGCGCTTAAAAATTATAGTTTCAGTTCGTTATGCGAAACTGAGCTACGACTTGTATCGGATGTATTCGCCGTAATGTCTACGTTTCCCGAGGACAGATCATGACAACGGCTGAGTTACATGTAAGCAATGTGTTGAGTAGCCATCAAAGCGAGAGCAATATGTATGTTGCTAGCTACATTATTGAAACATTGAGGAGCTCTATCACTACCTGGGCAAACGGACACTTGTTGAGCATACAGCCCGCCGGATCAATTGCGAAAGGCACTGCAATCAGCGAATCTTCGGATGTAGATATTCTTGTGTCAGTACGCGAAACCGCTGTCGAGACACTAAAGGAAGTCTACGATAAGCTCTTCAATCGACTAGAGGCTGATGGATTTTCGCCAAGACGACAGAACGTTTCCTTGGGCTTGGTCATCAATGGCTGGAAAGTTGACGTGGTGCCCGCAAAACGACACTCCAGCTCAACTACCAACCACAGTCTGTGGTCTCACAAGAGCAAAACACACAGAGAAACAGATATTAACAAGCATATTAAATATGTGCGTGAGTCTAATCGAATAGATGAAATCCGGCTCACAAAAATATGGAGAAAACTAAACGGGCTTGAATTTCCTTCATTTCCTCTAGAGGTAACGGTTATTGAGGCGCTGAAAGGTCATGGCGCCGATCTGGCTGACAATTTTGTTACTGTCCTTAGGTACTTTGAAAATTCGATCACATCCGCAAGAATCACCGACCCTACTAAACCAAGCAATGTTTTGTCTGACGAACTGACCAATAATGAGAAGAGCCGGCTCGCCGCTGCTGCCAACGATGCACTTGGAAAGGAATGGGGACAGGTAATTTGGTGATCAGCATTCGAAAGTAAAATAGCTCCTCTCTCGCAAGCGAATCAGGAGCTATTTCCCAGACATCATAGCACGAGCACTATTAGAGCGGGTTTTGTTCGGCTACTTCCCGGATTAAGCCCAAAAACTGAGACATTGCTCAAATACTGCCACAGTGTCCCATTTGTCTCACTTACCCCTGTATCGAGGTTCAAGACCGACATGCTGAGCCATATTCCACTTTGTATTTAACCCAAGCCAACATCAACGAGTTTGTTGACACATATGTACTAGCGTGCTAGTATACTGATATGTCAGAGTTTAGTGATTTTATAAATCTAGTTGTAACGCTTCAAAATCGTAAAGACATTGAAGACTTCTTGATTGGTATAACTACTGACCAAGAGCGCAGAGAATTCGCCCAACGAGTAGAAATTGTCAAAATGCTGCTTGCAGGCGTTCCGCAGAAGCAAATTTCTGAAAATTTAGGAGTTGGAATCGGAACTGTTACAAGAGGATCGAAAGAAATTAAGCAAGGAAGATTTAAGTATTTAAAGAAAAATTAAATTTTCTTATTTAAGTACATTAATCACTATTTTATGAATTCAATAAAAACTATAGTTAACGATCCAAACGTCTACATTGAAAGTGCAGGCAGGCAGGACCGTGGAACAATTAGAGAAGCTCTTGCTGATAATGGAGCTGATACGACATTGCGCGTTACTTTTGGCCTTAATGGGGAATCGATGCCTATGCGCTCATTAGGTTATTACGCTAGTGCAATTCTATTACATGAGAGGTATTTTCCTGAAGCAAATGTACAGTTTATTTTCCCAAGTCATACTGCACAAGCGATTAATGGCACTGATCAGACTCAATCAGAAAAAGTAGCTGAAAAGACTCAGCAAGCTGCACATAGATTTTTTTCTACGAGTCTGAGGATGGATAGTGGTGTTGCAGGATATTATTCTCAATTTTACGACTTGGTATTACCGGATGCCGATCTAAGAGAATCAGTTGCCGAAGTATTTGAAAAAGATGAATCTCTAAAGACGGCCTTTGAAGGCACCGGTAAACGAAAAGGCATAGACTATGTCGGTTATGTAGCTGCGCATATTTTATTGCATGATACAAACCCACTTTTAACAAAATACCCGTTTACTCCGCTTGGTGGCGCAGCAACAGAATATCCAGCTAATGGCAGGGTTATAAGCATTGGGGCACAGTCTGAAAGACCGTTTTATGTTGCACGAATGGCAGCAAGAGAAGCTGGCGTATTACCCGAAGATCAGACTGTAGACACAGGGCAGCTTTTTACTAGGCATGTTCTTGCGCCTTACTTTAGCTGCAGAGAAGGCGAGCCAGCGCTACCAACTCCACCAGAAAACACGCCTATTGCCCTAGAGTTCAAAAAAGCTATTGAAATAGGATCTGATGTACCAAGTGTACAGAGAGATCTCGATTATCTAAGTGAAGTTTATGAGATCTTTGATAGTAGAGAAGGTGCTAGGTTTTTTACTACTTGGAATACGTAAATGCGACATGATGATAACCTTCATAAATCAATAGAAATTTTAATTTAACAAATGGAGAATTAATGAAAAATAGAATAGTAATAATTGGAGGAATGGGGCCGCAGGCTAGCCTATATTTTCATAAATTACTAATTGATTATTATGCTGAGCACGGGGCAAAAAATAACGCCGATTATCCAGAAATAGTACACATATCTATTCCTGTACCGGATTTTATAAATTCCAATGATAGTTCGGGTGCAGAAAGAATGCTTGAAGACGTTCTCTCAAAGATATCATTCCTTGTTACTGACAAAGTATTTTTAACCTGCAACACAGTTCATAAACTACAAGACTCACTTGAAAAACATACTGGTGGGATTAAGATAATTTCTTTAATAGATGAAGTTGAAAATTATCTAACCTCCAGCTCAGATGAAGTAAAGAAGGTCGGCTTACTGGCTTCTCCAATGACAATCTCAAGCGGTCTCTACTCTAAGCCGTTAGAAAATAAAGGAATATCTGTAATTGCTTCTGATATTCCGGAACAAAACGCGGTCGAGGACATCATCAGAGATGTTATTTCTAATATAGAACCTAGTCAGTACAGGGAGCACTTTATCCAGCCGCTTGAAAAGTTATTTCAGAGCGGGGCAGAAAAAATTATCCTAGGCTGTACTGAGATTTCATTAGTATTTAACGGAGGTAGTGACGATAGGATTATTGACCCGCTTAAAATTGCGATCCAACAAAACATAAAATTAGAGCCCAAGGACTAATAGCATGAGCAATAGACATCTATTTGACGATAATTTTGATTTTGCTAATAAATGTTGCAAAATTTATAGAATTAAAATATCATTATGTCTACCTTAGAACTGTTCGTTTTATCGAGTTTTAGAAGGAAGGTGCTATGAACTTCGACACCGAAAGGTACCGCTTTGAGATTACTGAGCTTGAAAAGGGTGGACCTGGGGGCTATGAGTCGACGTACCTAACTAGTGAAGGTTTTCCTGTTAGTGATGGGCTTTATGATATTTTTGCAGGATTTGATGGCGATTTTCTAGCTGCAGATACCCGAGCACTTAGACACCGCAACGGCGAGACACTTGTCGAGGCTTTAGAAAGCGAATCAAAGGTTGGTATTGCATCTGGGTTTAAGCCAAGTGGAGCATATCACTTTGGCCACAAGCTTACATCTGGGACGGTTGCGTTTCTTCAGCGCAATGGTGCACAGGTTTTTGTTCCAGTTGCTGATATAGAATCTGAGATGGATAACAAAATATCCCGTGAGCAATACCGATTCTGGGCTGCTGATAATTTGATGGATTGGGGCGCAAATGGTGTCGACTTAGACGCTGCGCATGTATATTTACAATCCGAGGAATACCGAGTTAATGCGCTTTCATATATGGTTGCTAGAGGTATGCTGTTCCAAACGGCTGTAGATATATATGGTGCCGATAAAATGGTAGATGAATTCCCATTTCTATTTGCTGGGGTTACTCAAGTGGGGGATATCTTGCTTCCTCAACATGCAGATTTTGGCAACGATCACTCTTTTATGGTTAGCGGACAAGACCAAGACGGACACATGAAAATGTCTATATCACTTACAGATTCAGCGTTGACTAATGGTCATAACTTCTTAGGTATTTCAACAAACCCGTCGGGTCTGTATATACCACATATGAGAGGCATTACTGGAAAGAAAGCTAGCTCGAGTGAAGCCGATTCAACTGTTTACCTTGGTCAAGGTCCGCACTTTGAGGACATAGAAACAAGAATTTCACGGTCGGTAAAAAAAATTGATGATTCACTTCCTGAGCAATTAGCTGTCTTTAGCTTGGATATGGTTCGGTATATGGCTGAATTTAATGCACAGGGTGAAGTTGACTTTACCGAGCTTACGAGTGAACCGGCTTATAAAGCGTTGGTTCAAAATCTTGAAGCCTCAACTACTTCAGCTGGAGCGGAAAGTGCAGTTGCAGATATAGACAAATTTCTGATAGAAAACTGTAAAGACCTTCGGCAAGTGAACGAAGATATAGTTCGAGAAACATTACCCGACTTTCTTAAAGCGCACCAGAAAAGGCGTGAAGATGTACTACGTTATGCACTGAAACTTGCGGCTGGAGATGCGGATGCCACTAGTGTGCGACCAGATTTTTGGTCTACCCCTGATGGAGCACGTGTAAACCCAACCGATTCAAAGCAATCAAGATGGTATGACATTGTTGCTGGTTCGTCAGACCGACTAATCCCTTAATGATTGTCTACAAAAAGGTTTTAGAATGACTGAAATAGATGGCTCAACAATAAATGAAAAACTGGTGGGTTATTTCAACGCGAGCGGAGTAACAGACAATCATGCTCTACAGGATGGTTTGTCCGAACGCGATGATCTTACGCTAATGATGGGCCAAACTTTTGACGATGGGCAACCATTAGACCTGCTGAAATACGGGCTATTGATTGATGGCATACAAGGAGTTGCTGAACAAAGCGGCATAAGATCCACTGCTAACTGGTTGATTGCAGATCACTTTATTTCAGATATTAATAAAGATGAAGTGGTAGAAACCGTCACTGCGCAGGCTCAAGATCGTGTGGATTACCTGGAAAGGCTCAATTGGGCATTTGGCCTTAATATTGGGCATGTAATGTCTTCCCAGCTTGCTGAAACAACAGAGTATAAAAGTAATGTTGCGATTTTAGACGAAGAATCAGAAACCAATCCAGCATTTAGAGATGCTTTGTTTCTAGCTGTACCCGAAGACAGGCGAGATGATCCATTATCTATCAGATATCCGATCGAGGAAATCGCAACGATCGCAAGTCTTGGTACAGACATAAAAGTTGGACCTGTCTATGAAAGAAAATATGATGATCCTACCAGAAATATAGCCTCCAAAATAGGTTTTAAGGTGTTTTCGTCGGTTTATGCGACAAAGGGATTTTTGTTTGGATCTCCAGCCGTTAGTGATGACGTAGCCGCGTCTATTGAAGCATTCGGGATTTTACCTTATAAAATCGATAGCAAGGGGCAGAGGAGCCATAGAATAGATCCTATAAACGATCAGCCTGATGAAGTTGAAAAATTAATATTTGATACAAATGATCCGCGTGCAATAACTGATTTGCTCGCAATTGCCGTTCTGGCAAGTAAAAAGCTGCAAACCGAGCAGTCAAATGTTGTTGATGCGGCTATTTCGATAACTGATATTAAACAATTAAAGAAACTGGCTTATAACGCATATTTATGTTATATTTATAGTCCACTTTACGGTGTTGTTAATTAGAATTACCGGGGACAAATGAAACTTGAAAGCTTACTGTCTACACAAGGTCTAGTCGAGCAGGCTCCTAATCCTGATGATATTCGGGCTCGTGGTGAATCAGGTGAGCCTATAGACATCTTTTATGGTGAAACTTTCGATGAAGCCGGGACGCCAATAGATAGTCTTAAGTATTATTTGTTCGTAGCTGAGCTATCAGATGCCTTAAGAGCTGAGGGCTATCCCACTAACCCAACGATTCTGGTCGCAGACACAGCTGTATCGAGAAATGTAGCAACCGAAAAACAAGCTCAGTATCGACATCATGGAGATGACAGATTTGACGTTGTTAGTTACTTAGATGAGGTATATGGAACTGGGTTAAAAATAGCTCGAATGAGTCACTTTATTGATGACCCGAATTTTGTAGCTAAGCGTGAAGAAATTATGGAATTTTGCCAAAATCATCCTGAGTTGATGATAGAGGTTGAAAAAACCGTTCCGGAGTCTAAGCTTGAAGTTGAGAGAGAGAAGGGTTTTATGTACTCTTTCGACGAACTGGCTACAATCATGGACTTGGATTTAAAAGTCGGCCCACCTCGTGAAGATCTGTACGATGAAGTTGCCAGGACAATTGCAACTGCAGAAGGCCAGGATCCATTAATGTCTCTATACCTGCGCCCAACTTTTCCCCTAGGCATGAACTGGTCTTATTTTTTCAAAAACGAAGGCATAGAAGATCATGGTATTACTGCATATAAAGCGGCAAGTAAAAGACTTCAGAGTCATAGAATCATTCTAGGGCGATCAGCAATGGGACACGTAGAATATCTGTTTGATAACACCTTTATGTCCACTAACCCAGACCTACCAAACCCCGTATTAGATATCGGCATTATTGCGGAATTCGCGAGAAAAAGAATTGAGAAAGATGATGGTGAGATCGATTTAGCCCAAAGGTATTATGGTCGAGAAATATCTGACGCGGAATTGAAAGAAGAAGTGCTTGGTAATTTATCAAAATTTGTAATGGCGTACTTTTAATTATGAGCCAGCCAAACTTATACGAATTAGCAGTCGAAGAACGTCAACTAAAAATGGAACGACGTGATGCTGAAGTGGATTATTACGCGACTAGGGTTTCAGAACTCGATTTAAGTGATATCGGACGATTCGCAATGTATCACCCGGATCCTAGCGAACATATGGAAGCAGGAATCACATTTGCACACAGAGATCTAGAAAGCGTTACGGACGCTATGGCCAATGGAGAAGAATGGGCCGTGGTTTCTGGATTAAACCCCTCGGCACCACTTCATATGGGCCATAAGCTAGTCTTTGATGAGCTGTTGTGGTGTCAAAAACAAGGGGCTGATATCTACATACCTATAACTAATGACGAGACGTTCCTTGTAGGCAAAGCAGAATCGGTCGCAGCAGCACGAAAAATCGCCTATGACAAAATCATTCCCGCAATAATTGCTATGGGCTTTGACCCCGAAAAAACACATATGTTTGTCGACTCAGACTACCCCGATATATATAACTTTGCTATTCAGGTTGCAAAAGAAACAAGTTTAAACCGGGTATATGGAGTATTTGGATTTGGAAAAGACGAAGAAGGCGAGAATGCGGGCACATTATTTTATCGCGCAGGTGTGCAGTTAGCTGAAATTCTTTTACCACAACTTGCTGAATTTGGAGGTCCAAAGCCAACATTAGTGCCTGTTGGCATCGATCAATACCCTTATGTGCACTTATCCCGCGATGTTGCTAGAAAGATGGACCTTACGCCTCCTGCAGCCGTATTTACCAAGTTTGAAGAGGGCTTAGACGGAAAAGGCAAAATGTCTGCCAGCAGAAAAGATTCAGCACTATTCTTGGACGATGATCCAGCAACGATTAAGAAGAAAATTAAGTCGGCCTACACGGGCGGAAGCGTCTTAGCAAGCTATCAAAGAGAAGTTGGTGGCATTCCTGAGATTTGTCCGGTCTATCAGCTCCGCAGCTCACACTTTGCAAGTAATGAAGGGCTTTACGATGCATGTAGCAATGGAGAAATATTGTGCGGCGATTGTAAGGCGGCAGCCGTAGAGGAAGTTACCGATTTGTTAGCTGATCACCAGGAGAAGCTAGCTAATCCAGTTGATAATGTTGACGACTATTTACTAAAGACACCCATTGATTCGATTTTAGGCCGTTAGGTTATCAGGCTGATGACCATTCTGAACGTGTATGTAATCTACTTCAAGCTGAACTGTTCTCTCGATAATCCATCGAAAAGCGTCTAAAGCAAACTCTGGATCGAGCTCATATTGTTCGGCAATTCGAGAAACTTTATCAAGCAGTAATCCTTCTCTAACTTTGTCACGTAATTTTGACTCAATTTCTTCATCGCTTTCACATTCAAAGATTGTTTGATCCTGTCGACCTTTGATATCTGCTACATGCCTGCCAACATTAATTCTCTCGTGAATCATTTGAATTAGGTCAGCATCTACATAGGCTGTTTCACCATAGTGTTTGGGATCATCTCCCGGCTCAGTATGCTTTTTAACGAGATCAGTGTAGAAAGGGATCAAGTCGTTGCTACTATTTAAGTTCTCGCTTAAGATGACACCCCCATCACTTACGGACTCCTGTGGAGCACTTACGACGCTGGGAGTGGGTAAGTTATGTCCGAATACAGGGTATTGGTCACTATCGTCGTATCTGCCGAGAGAGGCGTGATATGACTCTAGACCGTCAATTGCGAATTCAACTAAAGAAGTTCCTTCGTGCCCAACAATTGGAACTCCGTCAGGAACGTATATTTCGCCATTAAACGTAAACCTTGATCTGTCTTTAAGTCGGCTAGTAATGCGACCAGTCATCTGATCTAGCTTAATCCGCAGATCATTAAGTTCGGGAATGTTAATTTCTCCCTGTTCAGGCTCGCTCATGGGCATATTATATAACATTTTTGATGAAACATACAAAGTCACTGTAATTTCCTCCTACAGTGTCTCATTTGTCTCGTTTGCCTCTATAGAAAGGTTCGAGACCGGGATGCTGAGCCAGACTTGTCAAATATCACTTTTTGTGATATATTATATTTATCATGAAGCTCGGTGATTTCAACCGCCCGTTAGGCGACAACTTGTATTTTGCCGCACATGCTGAGGCACTTGAGCCTGCTGTTAGGCTCCAAACGCTGGAAGGGGCTGAAAACTTTGCAGTTCAAAGGCTCGCACTTGGTGCGAATACTGATACAAATAGCGAAGCTCAGATGAGACTTACGGCCAATATGTGGCTGGCCTTCATGCCAAGTTTGCGAGTTACAGCTGCAGGGTTGCCACATCATGCAGATGTTGCCGATGAGGTTCTCGATAACTTACGCCCTCTCCTAGATCAGACAGTAATCGAAAATACAAAATCCGCACGCGGTAGTGGCCTTGCATATAAGGTCGAAGGACAGATTGCAGAGATGGCAGTGTTAGGCACGCTTTTATGGGGTCACTCTAATCTTGCCGACAGAGCAAGCAGGAGTGTTTTACCTGCCACATCACAACAGGATCGCAGCAGCCCAAAAAAAAGATTATCAGAAGGATTTGATATACAGCTTGCTACACCCCATCGGATTATTCCTATACAGGTGAAAGCTTCCTCCCGAGAAATTGAAAAACGATTAAAGCGACGGCTTCCTCCTACTAACCAATATAGACGAGGAATTGTGACGTTATATGTATCAAGATTGATACCGGACCACATGAACTACCCCGCTCAAATGCTAGCAGATGCTGTAATTAGAGGGGATGAGGCTGTCCTTACAGAAGCAAATCATTTGATTGATAAGTCCATCATAAAAAGCTCGCAAGTATCTTAATACAGCGCTTAGTTAAGAGCTATAAGGGGATCTAGACGGTAATTTTGGCGCGAGCAAGCTTTTTATGGCCAGCGTTTTTTTCATTCTTAGCTCGTTTGCGCTTAGTGTTGCCGGAAAGTACCTTAACGGCAAATCATAACTTAATTAATTTCATCGATAATTGGTAGGGCTTCGGCTGGGATGTTAAGGGCGCGAGCAAGTCTTTCGATCTGCTGAAATTTGCAATATTTAATTGGCGCACCGTTTCGGTTATAAATTCGATAATAGTATGGGTAGTGAATCGTCTCACCCTTAAAGTTCTTAGCTGAGGTCGGCTGATCGATTCGTTTTATTACCCAGCCCGCAGGCTCTTGATCGATGATACGTTTAATTTTAGCGTAATGGTTAAAAGCCATACGTCTCAGCGTTTATTTTTTTGACGGTGGTCGCAGCCCATCCAACAACATGGTCTTCGTTTGCCCTCGTTGAGCTCAGATACAGTTCGTTCGACATGATTTCGTCTTGTTTCCGGTTTCTTACACGAGACTGTCCAGCAGATCCATTCGTTTCGAGCTAGCGGCGTGAGATCTTCCCATCGCTCAAGTGCAGATTCGTCTGAGACTAGGGCTTTTTGCAAATCCGTCGGTAGATCATGTACTACTCCGGAGGCAATCGTCTTAGTTTGCATATACCATATAATACACCTCAGTAGTGGTTTACTTATATGTGGAATTTAGTAATTATTCGTATAGCTAGAGCTTATATTTAAGAATAGTATTATGAGAATAAGGAGGAATTATGTCGCAAAAAATTACACCGAATCTATGGTTTGACGGGAATGCTAAGGAAGCCGTGGATTTTTATGTTTCGGTATTTCCCGACGGCAAAATCATCAATACCTCATACTACCCAAATGAGGGTTTAGCTGATTTTCAGAAAGAAATGGCTGGCAAGGAATTAACCGTTGAGTTCGAATTAGGTGGTATGAGTTTCGTGGCAATTAACGCCGGTCCAGAATTTAAATTTAACGAATCAGTGTCTTTTTCGGTTGCCTGTAAAGATCAAGAAGAAATTGATTACTTTTGGAGCAAACTTTCAGCCGTACCAGAGTCTGAACAATGTGGTTGGTGCAAGGATAAATATGGACTAAGCTGGCAGATTGTGCCAGCCAATATGGCCGATCTAATGAAAAAACCGGACGCCTTTAAAAACATGATGCAAATGCATAAGATCGAAATCGACAAATTTTAGCTCAGCCGCCGCATTAAAAACGCAAAAACGCTAACGCTTATCTCTGATATCATATAAGTGTGGGTACTCAAGACGAAAAAAGTGTATTAACGGTCAATGCAGGATCATCAAGCATTAAGGTTAGGCTATACGACCTTGGCTCGCTAAAGCCTCGCCTCCAAATAAAAGCTACAAATATCGGCCAGCCGAAGCCGATGATTTTTTTTGATAATGGGCCGAAACAAAATATCACTGCCGAGACACATGCCCAAGCATTTCAAGAAATTTTAAAGATACTACATCAACGGTTGGATCCTCAAGATTTGGTCGCAATAGGCCACCGGCTTGTGCATGGAGGGCCTGACTTCACTGAGCCTGCTATTATATCTACTTCTCTTATTAGTTCATTAAAAAAATTAGCGACTTACGATCCTGAACACACACCAAATGCTCTACAAATCATAGAGTCTTCATTAGCTGGATATCCTAATGCAGCACAGATAGCGTGTTTTGACACCGCTTTTTTTAAGGATTTGCCAAGTGTAGCAAAATTGCTTCCCATACCCAGAAAGTACGCAGATCTAGGCCTGCGACGTTATGGTTTTCATGGCCTATCGTATAGCTTTATCCTTGAGGAATTTGGTCGAC
>CAZXDL010000001.1:162037-170846 GCA_964639505.1 uncultured Candidatus Saccharibacteria bacterium
CGTTATGGTTTTCATGGCCTATCGTATAGCTTTATCCTTGAGGAATTTGGTCGACAAGCAGGCGATGCTGCCGCTCACGGTCGGGTAATAGTTGCTCATCTTGGCAGTGGCTCAAGTCTAAGCGCAATCCATAATGGTAAGCCTGTAGACACGACTATGTCTTTTACGACGGCATCGGGCATACCTATGAGTACACGTTCAGGCGACATTGATCCTGGCATATTTGATTTTTTGCAACGCGAAGCCGGACAATCCATTCATGACACCACTCGTATGCTTCATTTCGAATCTGGGATGCTGGGCCTATCTGGCAGCTCTAGTGACATGGAGCAACTAATTCAGGGTGCTGGTCACAATCAAGACTCCAATGACGCTGTGATGCTTTTTTGCTATTACGTTAAAAAAGCCATTGGCAGTCTAAGCGCTGCACTCGGCGGTGTTGACTCATTGATTTTTACTGGTGGCATAGGAGAAAACGCGCCATTAATACGTCAAGCCGTCTGTACTAACTTAGACCATCTTGGTATCAAGCTCAACGAGGATCTTAACAAAGCCGGCGACTTCCTAATTTCGTCCAATGACAGTAGGGTCGGAGTTCATGTAATTAAGACAGATGAGGAGCAAATCATTGCCCGACAAACAAAAGGTTTAATTAGTGGCCAACGGGGCGCGGTATGAGCGAACAACCATTAAGCCCTGACATGCTTGATAAAATCGACGCCTATTGGAGAGCAGCAAACTACCTATCTGTTGGGCAAATATATTTACGCGATAATCCTCTCCTTAAACGGCCGCTGGAGATAAATGACATAAAAAAACTTTTGCTTGGTCACTGGGGTACCACGCCAGGACAAAACTTTATCTATGTGCATTTAAACCGGGTTATTCGCGAGCACGATTTAAACATGTTCTATATTTCTGGGCCGGGGCATGGTGGACCAGCTATCGTTGGCAATGTTTATTTAGAGGGCACGTTTAGCGAGTATTATCCAACAGTCACTCAAGACGAAGCAGGTATGAAAAAACTTTTTCAAATGTTTTCTTTTCCTGGTGGTTTATCTAGTCATGTTTCACCACAAATTCCTGGTTCGCTACACGAAGGAGGTGAACTGGGCTATTCGCTAAGTCATGCCTACGGCGCAGTTTTTGATAATCCAGATCTGATTGCAGCCTGTGTGGTTGGCGACGGGGAGGCTGAGACAGGACCGCTAGCCACCGCTTGGCATTCAAACAAATTTATTAACCCAAAGACCGACGGCGCTGTCTTGCCTATTTTGCATCTTAATGGCTATAAGATTAGTAATCCTACGCTTCTGGCTAGGATTGAACATGAGGAGTTAGAGCAGTTATTCCGTGGCTACGGCTATACTCCATATTTCGTCGAAGGCGACGATCCAAAGACTATGCATCAACTAATGGCAAGTAAGCTGGACAGTGCTGTTGCTGATATAAAAGAAATTCAGAATCGTGCCCGTAGTCATGATGACTTAACTCGACCGCGCTGGCCGATCATTATCCTAAGTTCGCCCAAGGGATGGACCGGACCTAAACAAATAGACGGGCTACCAAACGAAAAAAGTTTCCGATCTCATCAGGTACCTTTTTTGGTAGATGAAACTCACGAGCAAAACCTTGGCCTGCTAGAAGACTGGTTGCGCAGCTATCATCCAGAAGAGCTATTTGATGAAATCGGTCGTTTACAGGCACCTATTTCAGAGCTAATTCCTAAAGAAGAACGTCGTATGGGCGCTAACGTTCATACCAACGGCGGTACTTTACTACGCGAGCTCCAGCTGCCCGAATTCCGTGATTACAGTGTTGAGGTGCCGTATCGAAGTATTGGCAATATCGGCAATACTCATGCTCTTGGTCCGTACCTGCGCGACGTCATTAAATTAAATCAGAGTAGCCGTAACTTTAGGATTTTTGGCCCAGATGAAACTATGTCCAACCGTCTGGAAGCCGTCTTTGAAACAACAAACCGGCAATGGAACGCTCGTGTTGTCGAAGGCGATGAATTTTTGGACAATGATGGCGCCGTTTTAGATTCCATGTTAAGCGAGCACCAATCTCAAGGCTGGCTAGAAGGCTACCTGTTGACAGGCCGGCACGGCATCTTCCACAGCTACGAAGCATTCATCCGTATTGTTGACTCGATGGTTAACCAGCACGCAAAGTGGATTAAAATGTCGTCTGAGCTGGCTTGGCGCAAGGATATTTCATCTTTAAATTACCTACTAACCTCACATGTTTGGCGCCAAGACCATAATGGTTTCACTCATCAGGATCCTGGCTTTATCGACCATCTCGTCAATAAAAAATCGGATATTGTACGCATTTACTTGCCACCGGACGCCAATTGCTTATTGTCAGTCATGGATCATTGTTTGCGAAGTCGCAACTATATTAACTTGACCATCACGGGGAAGCATGACAGCCCGCAATGGTTAAACATGGAGGAGGCTATTGAACATTGCTCCAGTGGGATTAGCGTCTGGGAATGGGCTAGTAACGACAACGGAGAAGAGCCAGATGTAGTTATGGCCTGCGCAGGAGATGTCCCAACTCTCGAAACCCTAGCAGCAGTGTCTATCCTAAGATCAAGACTACCAGAGCTTAAAATAAGAGTTGTTAATGTTGTCGACCTCATGCGATTGGAGCCCAATACCGAGCATCCGCATGGCTTAAGCGATCCTGAGTATGACGAGCTTTTCACCCGTGACAAAGAGATCATATTTGCGTTTCATGGTTACCCATGGCTGATACATCGCCTAACTTATCGCCGTCCAAACCGCAACTTGCATGTACGTGGCTACAAAGAAGAGGGAACGATTACTACAGCATTTGACATGACTGTCCGCAATGACATGGATCGATTCCATCTAGTAATGGATGTAATAGCGCGACTTAAATTATCTGATGATACCGCGACGAAACTCCGCGAAGATATGGAAAAAAAGCTTGTCGAACACTCAAACTACATCGATGAGCACGGGATAGATATGCCTGAGATACGTAATTGGAAATGGAGTTAACTAGCCAGTCCATCCTTCATTCTAGGTTTATCGCGTCGTCTTTTGCGTGTATCCTACTGTGAGATGAAAAATTCGCTTAAAGTTACGCCACTGCAGTATGTTGCTTACGCAATCATTAGTTCGGTGGTGCTAACATTTATCCTGCAGGGTTTTACGTCGATAAAGGTCGATAGCTGGGCAAGTGCTCTGGCTGGAATTGTACTCGTGCAGATACTGCAAATTATTTTGCAGCCGGTTTTTTCTTTAGTCGCGAAGATCTTTGGCTTGCTAGGGATACTGTTTGTCAGTTTCTTTGGCTTTTCGGTTGTTGTTTGGCTTGCTCTCGAGATTGTCCCCGGCATCCAAAACGTGAGTTTCACTAGCAGCTTGGTTGCTTCGTGGATTTATGCCGCGGTTGTGGCGTTACTGCAATGGGTAATACTAGCCCAGTCAGATGATTTCTTTTTGCGACAAACCTTAAAAGGCGCACGCAATAAAGATCAGGTAAAAACAGATGTTCCAGGTTTTGTGTTCGTCCAGTTTGATGGTGTTTCCGGTCCGGTTTTCGAGTGGCAGCTTAATGCTGGCAATCTACCTAATATTAAGCGACTGATTGATGCTGAAGGATACACTTTTGAGAGTTGGCATACCCAGATACCTTCAACAACACCAGCCTCACAGGCAGGGATATTGCTTGGTTCGCACCGGGGCATACCGGCTTTTCGCTGGTACGAACGCAAAACCGATCAGCTTATCGTCGCGAACCAAACTGCAGGAGCAGCTTTAATAGAAAAGCGTCTGAGCACAGGCAAGGGCCTGCTTGCTGACGGCGGCACAAGCATCGGTAATCTATTTTCAGGCGATGCGCCAAATAACATAATGGTAATGAGTAAAATCTCTGGCGATAGACAGTCTATTAATGCAATGCGTGAATATACAGATTATTTCTCAAGTCTATATGGTTTCATGAGGGTGCTTATTTTGTCCCTAGGTGAAATGGTGAAAGAAATATATCAGGCACAGCGACAGCGAATCCGAAATGTACAGCCCCGCGTATCTAGAAAGGGAAGCTACATTCTACTGAGAGCCGGTACGAACGTTTTATTAAGAGATCTTCAGACAACAATCGTCGTCGATCAGATGATGCAAGGCGTAAATTCCATCTACGTAGATTATCTAGATTATGACGAGATCGCACATCATGCCGGAATTGCTCGCCCAGAAGCTTTGGCGGCTCTAACTGGGCTCGATCATATAGCCGGCGTTTTAAGCAAAGCAAGCAAACTAACTCCAAGGCCGTATCACGTCGTATTTGTATCAGACCACGGCCAGAGTCAAGGTCAAACATTCAAGCAGCTCAATGGCGGTCAGAGCCTAGAGGCGATTATTGGTAAGTTGCTTGGCACTAGCTCTGTTAGTTCCTCAACTGCGCCTGTTGAGCAAGAGAGTGTCGCCAGATCTCTACTAGCGCATGAATCTGCCAACAGAGGCATCATCGGATCTGCCGCTGAAAGTTTAAGCAAAAAATATCGTCGCAAGACGCTCGAAAAGCCTGTGCTTGAAGCAGCCTCTCCATCTGACGCCGAAATTGTGGTCACCGGATCCGGAAATTTAGGCAATGTCTGGCTAAAGAAGTTTTCTGCACGGCCTTCGAGAGCACAAATCGACGAATCCTATCCAGGGTTTTTGGATAAACTGCTCAAACATAGAGGTATTGGTTTAGTCATTATTCCTGATGGAGAGGATGGCCCAGTATGTATTGATGCTAACGGGCAGCTTAATTTAAAAACTGGGCGGGTAAAGGGCAAAAATCCACTGAAACTTTATCAAAATATACGCCGCCAAGACCTGCTTGAAGTAGCAACAGACCCTAACGCACCTGACATACAAATAGTTTCAAGCATGCAGCCGAGTACAAGGGAAGTTCATGCCTTCGAAGAACTTGTTGGTAATCACGGTGGGATTGGCGGCTGGCAGACTGAGGCGATCCTTTTGCGACCTAAATCTTTAAAGATTTCTAAGCGCTATTATGAAGATGAAAAACTTTACGGCAGCACAACCATACACAGCATTTTTCTTGACTGGCTTGAAAAGGCCGGCCATCGCAAAAAGATTCAAAAATAAGCCAAGCGAACAATTGTAAAAATTCTTAATGCATTTCTAGCAAGCGAAGTGTACAATATTCGGCAGAAGAGCTTGGGACCCTATCAAAAAGTAAATTAATAAGGGAGTTGCAGGTCAGATCAACAAGAGTTCGAAGTTCCTCAACTAAATTAACCAGGAGAAAATCATGGCAAAAAGTACACAGAGTGAATCAGGAATGTTAGGTTGGGTTGGCTTCGCCAGCTTCATGTTACTGCTCGGCGGCTTCTTAAGCGGTCTGGCAGGTTTCGTTGCACTGTTTAAAGATACTGTTATCTACCACTCAGCAACAAACACTGCTTGGGTACTTGACTATACACAGTGGGGTTGGATCCATATTATTCTAGGCATTTTGGCGATTACAGCTGCCGGCAGTTTGATGGCCGGTAATATGTATGGTCGCGTTTTCGCTGTTTTAGTTGCTTTGGTTAGCGCCGCGGCCAACATGGCATTTATCCCTGTATATCCGATTTGGTCAATCATGGTCATCACGATTGATGTCATGGTCATATACTCGGTAATCGTACATGCCGGCGAGCTAAAAGATATCTAACAAACTAGATATCCCTATAAAGACGGCTTAGCAATAGGCCGTCTTTTTGTTTTTACAAATATCTATAAGCAGTTTATGCTTTATTAGAACTCGGTTAACATAAATATAAATTATTTTGCAATGGGCGAAACCATATCCCAAAACATTCCAACAATAGCATTCCTAGTAATATACGCCGCTGTACTTCTAAAAGCGTTTTCGGTAGCATACAATCGCAGAACTAGGCCCGTCGACTTAGAGAGCACGCCAATATTGTTGGGATACTACACTGAAGGCTCGGAATTGATTCCTGCAATGCAAGGCAAGTTAGGCGACCTCGAGTACTCAGCAATTGGAATAGTTGGCAGTATGGGTGGAGGCACGACAGGTGGCAGTGCCTTGCTATATCGGATAGAGTTACCCTTCATCACTAAGGTTCATTTACTAGCCATCCCCAAACAATCTGGAGCCACTCAGTTAAATCCCGCCAAAAGAGGTGGTTTGATGGAAAAAGTCGTGCTTGAAGGTGACTATCAAAAATACTTCACACTTTTTTGCGAAAAGGGGATGCAAGCTGACGCGAGATACGTTCTTGATCCGGCGGCTATGCAATACACTATCGAATTTAGTCAATCACATAACTGGGAAATAACAGGCAACGAACTCTACTTCGTCCAGGCTTCTGGAACCGGCTCTATGGCCGATCCGACACCTATGCAGCAAGACATCGAAAGCTTTGTGAATGAAATCCGCCCTGCTATAGGTAAAAAATTGCCAAAAAAAATCGCTTCCAGTGGCAGTAAATCAGTAGTTTATGTCGGTGAGACATACAAATGCCCAATCTGCGGCGAGCCTATGTCTGACGAAAGCAACTATTATTTATGCCCGCGCAGGCATGGCATTTTTTTAATGGGTTACAGGCTGCCACTAGTTAAGTCGGGAGCAATTTCAAACCCGCCAAACTTGGCTAATCAGTCAGCCGAACACAGCATATTAAATTGTCCAGCATGCGGCAATAAGATGGAGCGGGTACCTTATACTGGGTCAAAAACAATTATTGATTCATGTACAAAATGCCCGTATCGCTGGCTAGACGCCGGCGAACTTGCACAGTTGCGTAAGAAGATAGCTTAATTTTCGAGAGACTCTTTATTTTCGTATATCGCTTCTAGGTGGCCGTTTCCAATAACCTGCCTAAGTGCATCACTCAAAAACCCAGCTGACGAAACAACCGTAAATTTAGGAGCATCTGGGTCGGCATCAAAATATGGTTTTGCTTCCTTGGCTTGTGGGTTTGTATCAGTCAAGATAATACCTTTCAAGCCAGAGGAACTTAATCGTTCTACCGCCGGATCTGATAGCCATGGGTGAGTGGCGGCCGCATATATGTTGCTGCTGCCTGCAGCAGATATGGCGTCTTTTGCTGAAATAATTGTGCCTGCCGTGTCAATCATGTCATCGATGATAACGGCCGTTCTGCCTGTTAAGTCGGGCAATGCTACACCTGTATGACTTACATCTTGGCTATCTGAAGAACTTCGCTCTTTATCTAGGATTATTGCCCGCGCACCGAGAATTTTAGCGGCCCTACGCGCAGTCTTCCCGCGACCTTCATCTGGCGCAACCACATCTAAGTTCCTCAGTTCTTCAGGCGTAAGCTCGCCACGGACGCCTTTTAGAACTAGTTCTAAAGCTCTAATGTTTTCTGCAACACCGGGGAACGCAACTAAAGACTGTTCGCTGTGTATATCAACAAATAGGCTACGATCTGCTCCTGCTAAGGCTAGCATCTGCAATGTGAGCTTTATTGTAATCGGTTCTCTTTGGCCAAACGTCTTTTTATCTTGACGAGCCCCATATACATTCGGTGAAAACGCTGTAATTTGCTTAGCAGACGCCTCTTTAGCTGCTGACATTAAGAGCAGGTGCTGAATTAAGGCTTCACCTGATTTGCGTTCATCGGTTTCCGCATGTGTTTGCATGACCACGACGTCTTTGCCACGGACCGAGCGCAATATATTTACATATTCTTCGCTATTCGGGTGTTGGCTGGTTTTAACAGGGATATGCTCAATACCGAGCCTTTCAACAATGTCAACAGCCAACTCAGGGTGAGCATCACCACTAACAAACACAGTTTGGTGCATCTGCTCTTCGCTCAAGCTGATTTTTTCAAAATCCGGCATATTTTTCCCATTAAAACTTATTGTGGTAACACAACAGCGTTATTTATGTTAATTTTAACATATCAGGCGCTTTCTGTCCAGTTTATTGTATTGGTTATGTTTTATCCTGTTCAGGAGGCTGCGGTATAATCAAATACAATGTCAAAAGATAGCAAACTGAAACTTAAAGCCAAGCCTGAGACCGAAGACTTCGCACATAAATACACCGAAGAAGGCCAAGGTAAAATTGGTAGTAAGTTATTGGATGGTTATTTTCGATCGGTTGAATTGCTGGTCCAGCAAAGCGGAGTACTTGAGCGCAAATCTGCAACGGCTGTTGAAATCGGTTGTGGTGAAGGTTTTTCTACACAACGGCTACGTGAGCTGCTTCCCAAGAATATTAAGCTGCAGGCTTCTGAATATGTTGCCGAATTAGTACCCAAGGCACAGCAACGAAATCCAAAAGTTTCTATTATTGAGGAAAGTATTTACGAAACAACATACGCTGATAATACATTTGATATGGTCTTTTTGCTTGAGGTATTAGAGCATTTAGATTTTCCTGACAAAGCCCTCCAAGAACTAGCTCGCATTATAAAACCCGATGGATTTTTGATTTTAGGCGTGCCTCGAGAGCCGTTATGGTGCACGCTCAATATAGCTAGAGGTAAATATTTAAGGCATTTTGGTAATACGCCTGGGCATTTGAATCACTGGCCGAGCTTCGCTTTAAGACGGTTTGTAGAAAAAAATTTCGGGCCCGTTATACAAAAGAAGACTCCGTTGCCTTGGACTCAAGTCTTAGCTCAAAAACAATAAGTTAATCATGTTTGGAAGATTAGATTTTAGCAGGTAGAATTATACAAAAGGGAGAAATTTATGGCTACAAAAGCCGGTTCTAACAAGGGTAAATTAAAACGGTTGCAAAAGCTCAGTTTGTGGTCTTATAACAATCC
>CAZXDL010000002.1:0-3422 GCA_964639505.1 uncultured Candidatus Saccharibacteria bacterium
CCGAACACAGCAGTTAAGCCTCGGAGCGGTTACAATACTTGGGGTCCACCCCTGGGAAAATAGCACGGTGCCAAATTATGAAGAAGGCTTCCTCTCGAGGAAGTCTTTTTCTTTATCATATATAATGGAGGTAAGAATGAATATTGCGTTTGTTGGCCTGGGCCATTTTGGCAAGGCTATTGCCTCACTAGTTGAATACAACGGTCTTGAATATGATTATGCTGAAGTTGTCGAGGATCGGCTGCTAAGCAAGACGGCGGACATGGTATTTTTAATGGTTCCGTCCCAATTTATGCGGCAGGCCATCATTGATAACAAACAATTCATACCTGAGAGCGGGATCATAGTGAATGGTACCAAGGGTATTGAAGAAAAAACTCACCAGATGGCTCATCAGCTGGTTCGTAGCGTCGGCAAATACCCCAATTATTACAGCTTGATCGGTCCATCTTTTGCGCACGAAGTTGTTGATCGCCAGCCAACAGTGGTCTCCTTAGGCTATAAAAATCCCGAACATCTTAAAGCGATTCAGGATGTGTTGCAGACGCCATATTTTAAGGTCAAGCCCTCAAAGGGTTTCAGGGCTCTCGAACTGGCCAGTGCACTAAAAAATCTATATGCCATATTGTGCGGCTATTCCGAGGGGCTTGGATTCGGCATCAACACTCAGGCGCAAATTGTTACCGAAGCACTGACTGAGTTTCGCACTTTGGCAAAAGCCATGCATTTTGCGGATTATGACGTTATGTCGCCGGGGGTGGTTGGGGATTTAGTTTTAACTTGTACTTCGGGTAAAAGCCGCAATTATAAGTATGGCTATGAATTAGCCTCAGCCCACAAAAAAGGTGGCGTGCATAACCCTAAACAAACCGTAGAAGGCTTTCATACTAGCCATTCTATTAAAGCGATATCAAAACAACATGGTGTCGTGCTACCGCTGGCTAACCTTACAGTGCAGATAATTAGCGGCCAGGTCAAAGACGCCAAAGAATTCCGCAAAGTTTTAGCCCATCTCTAGTCGTATTAAATATAGTTGACTTGTAAACAATAGCGTGATATCATAAGCATGATTTCGAGTGATAATGAGGGTTTTGCCTGAGAGGGCAGAACCTTTTTGTTTAGCTCGAGAGACTAAATATAAGGAGTCATATACTATGGCAGGAACTAAAGCTGGTGGCCAAGCGGCTGCTGCAACCAACAAAAGTAAATACGGTTCCGATTTTTACGCAAAAATCGGTGCTAAGGGTGGAAAGCTAGGCCGCACAGGCGGATTCTACGCTAACCGTGAGCTAGCTCGTGCAGCTGGCGCCAAAGGTGGACGCATTAGCCGTCGCACCAAAAAAGCTGACTAATACAATATTAGCCAGAGCTTAATCTCCGCTCCATGTGGGCGGAGTTTTTGCTGTTGGAGTGTTAGATAAACTTGACAAAAGTAGAGAAGTATAGTAATATTATCCGTAAGTTAAAAAATAAAAACTATATAAATGCTTAAGGATTAATATATGTCTAAAGAAAAAATAACCACACCACTTCCAAAAGGTGTTGAGCCAGTAAGCGAAGAACTTGCATGGCCAATGGCTATCGCAGGCGATGAATTCAGAACCAAAGCGGCTCAAAGCCGCCATACCCAAGAATTAGAAAAGAAACGCACCAGGGCGACAAGCACATGGGTAACACTTCGTAATAATCGAGAGATGTCAAAACTAACCCAAATCACCGGTATTACTAGAGTGCCCGGAAAAGAAGAAGCGGATGCAAAAGCAGCCTATATAGAAGCCACGGAAGCACACAGAGTAGCAGATAACGAGCAGACTTTTCAGGCACTCAAGGATTTTGACGAAAAACCACTTGACCCTGATTTTCATGTAGGCCCGTGGCCAGCAGCTTACGATGCTGGCGAACGAGCTGCAAAATATGATGCACGAGCATCTGTTGTCGAAGAACAAGTTAGGCGTGAAATTGAATCAGGACATGCAGGTCAAAAAGCTGGATAATCATAATTAGCCAGCAAAAAAGCCCTCACTTTTCGGTGGGGGCTTTTAAATTTCAGGTTGAATTGTTGCGGATGGCTCTGGCGAGTGTGGTTCGGGTTGACCTTCATGTACTGCAGTATGTCCCAGTGCCGCATCTGTTTTCGCAATCCGTTCAGCTACGGCAGGTTGCCGTGCGGAGTCGGATTGCTCGGCCGGGTCTGGCTTAAACGCTCTGCGAACTTGGCGGGCGCTTAGACGTATTCCGCTAAGATAACCATTAACTACACTTTCGTGTTTCAGTGCGCGTGCTTCAAAGGCTTCATCAGTCATGCGTAAATCCTAACATGTAAAATCAGGCTTGACTGTGATATTCCTCTCACCTAAGTGGGCTATTTTGTGTTATAAAATGCTGGCAAGGACATTTCGGCTGAGGCGGGCTTAGTGCTGCGATATGAACGATTGAATCGGTTGGATGAAACACGCCACCGAGTGTGGCAATTAAAACAACGATAGTGGACAAAATCCCCCTGTTGGAGACACTTTGTATTGCAGTTCGGGCATATACTGCGTTTGTATAACCAGTCTCTATATGTGTCTAAACAATCTTGGATGTGCTCTTCTTCAATTTCGATGTTGAAATCTTGAGCAATCTGTTTTGCTCGCTCCCAGGCGGCAACTTCAAGTCGTAAAAGTTCGTAGTCGGCTTGGTAGTTTTGATGGTTGAGCAGGGCATGGCCGGTTTCGTGAAGTAGCGACCAGACGGCCTTCACACCTTTAGCGTTTTGTTGATAAAAAATTTCACTGGTTTCGGGCGACCAGTAGAATTTTTGGGCAGGACTGAACCTGATGTTAGGGAATTTGGTAGCAAGATCATTAATTAGATTTTGCATGACCGTAGACCTGTTTAGCATAGTCGTAGCAACCATATATGACGGCTTCTTCGGGGCGTTGGGCCTGCCTGAGGTCAGGGGTGACGACCATCGGCAGCTTGTATCTAGTAATCTCTTTGCTTAAGAAATCGGCGTATTTATCAAAATACTCGCCGACGGAGCCGCCGATTACGATGACCTCAGGCTCTAGGATTGCGATCAAGTGTATAAATCCCTGGGCGAGCTCACGGCTGATTTGGTGCCAAACTGCCGGATCATCGATATCTTTTGCCATTTTACCGTAGCGTTCGACAATTGCTCGACCAGAGGCGAAATCCTCCCAAGCCATCATTTTGCCCTTATGTTCGAGTTGAATTGCCCGGCCACCGGTGTCGCCAACGTTTACATCGAGCTTGCTATCTACAACCAGCGTGTAGCCTATGCCAGTACTGATTGTCACATAGGCAATACGACTGTACTTGTCTTTAATAAGCATTGCTTCAGATAAACCGGCCAGTTTTGTGTCGTTTTCGATAGCAATTGGGCATTTAAAGATATTTTCGGCATCATGCTGGATATT
>CAZXDL010000002.1:3522-7798 GCA_964639505.1 uncultured Candidatus Saccharibacteria bacterium
CCGCCGACATCTACCCCCACATACATGAGTAAAGTTTAGCACACAGGGTAGATGTTGACCGGCCAAAAAAATGACAATTTTTGTTCTTACCAATCGTGAAGATGGCTACTGGATGGCCAATAAGTGGCCATCCCTCCAAACCCTTAGATAAAAAATCAAAGCTAACACTTTACTAAAGAAGTTAAGCGAGTTATAATTAAGATAATCTTTTATATCAGCTTTAACTGGTTATAGGGAAATACATTTGAAGGAGGCATGGGGAACATGTCAAAAGTACTAACAATGGACGAGCTGTTGGCTGGCAGCGAGCTAAATGGACTGAGCGCAGGCGAAGTCGTCGAGGGTAAGGTCACAGCCGTCAAAAAAAACGAGGTCTGGATTGATCTGGGCGCAAGAGGAGTCGGGGTGGTAATGCGCCGCGAAATCGGCTACGGCCAAAAACTAGAAGAGGGGCAAGACGTAACGGTCTCGGTTATTGATCCTGAAATGGATGAAGGCCACGCGCTGCTCAGCATGAAGCGAGCCGTTAAAGATCGCGGCTGGGACGAACTTCAGCGCGTCAATGAAGCTAACGAAATTGTTGAAGTCGTACCATATGACGCCAACAGGGGCGGATTGCTAGTCGAGCTTGAAGGCATCAGAGGCTTCTTGCCGGTGTCTCAGCTGGCGGCTGGTCACTATCCACGCGTAAGCGGTGCTGATAAAGACGAGATTTTACAGAAGTTGCATGCTCTGACCAACAAGCCCTTGCGGGTCCGAGTGCTAGATGTTAGCCGCAAAGACAACAAGCTGATTTTTTCCGAAAAAGAAGCTGTCAAAGGTGACATGCAGGCTCGGTTCAGCGAACTTAATGTCGGCGATGTCGTCGAAGGTGTTATCACCGGAGTTATTGACTTCGGAGCTTTCGTTAACGTTGATGGCATCGAGGGCCTAATTCATATTTCTGAGATTTCTTGGGAGCGAGTCGACAACCCACGCAACTACGTTAAAGTAGGCGAAGAAGTAAAAGCTAAGATAATTGCAATCGACAAAGACCGACTGAGCCTGAGCCTTAAGCAAATGAGCGAAGATCCTTGGCTTGAGCAAGTTAAGGCCTTTAAAAAGGGCGATGAGGTTGAAGGCAAAGTTACCCGTATCACGCCATTCGGCGCTTTTGTCCAAATTAGCCCAAGTGTAGAAGCTTTGGTACACGTGTCTGAAATGAGTGATGATGAAGCCGTTGACCCCGAGAAACTATTCCAACTAAACGAAAAGAAGCAGTTTAAGGTGCTCGATATTGATACCGAAAACCGCAAAATTGCCCTGTCACTAAAAAGTGCTAAAAAGCCGGCCACCAAGGCAGCTAAAACCCCCAAGTAGTATGAAGACATAAGTAATCGGCCGCTAAGGCCAGAAAGGAGTGCAGGCGATGGCAGAGGACACTGAAGCAGCAGCTCAAGAGACCACCACGATAGAAATCGAAGATATGATCACCGTCGGCACCCTAGCTGAGCGTTTGTCGATTCCTGTTTCGCGCCTGATTGGTGAGCTGATGAAAAACGGCGTCATGGCGACCGTTAACGAGCGGATTGATTTTGATACCGCCCAGATAATTGTTGGTGAGCTCAATCTAGGCATTGAGCTCAAAAAGCGTAGTTCTGCTGACGTAGACGCGCCAGTACGTGTTAAGCAATCTATGACAGACAAGGCCGTCGCCCGGCCACCAGTTGTAGCCGTTATGGGCCATGTCGATCACGGTAAAACTTCTCTGTTAGATGCTATCCGCGGCGCCAATGTCGTCAAAGGTGAAGCCGGCGGGATAACTCAGCATATTTCCGCCTATCAGGTTGATCACAACGGTCGAGCTATCACTTTTTTGGATACTCCGGGCCACGAGGCTTTCGCGGCAATTCGTGAGCACGGCGCCTTACTGACAGATATAGTAATTTTAGTGGTTGCGGCCGACGACGGTGTGAAGCCACAAACGATCGAAGCCATACGTTTTGCGAACAAAGCTGGGGTCAAAATTGTCGTAGCGGCCAACAAAATGGACAAAGAAGGCGCAGATATTAACCGTCTGAAGCAAGAATTATCCGAACACGAACTTTTAACCGAAGAGTGGGGCGGTGACACAATCGTTTTGCCAGTTTCGGCTAAAAACCAGACTGGCATCAATGAGCTGCTTGATATGATACTGCTCGTAACAGATGTCGAGGAATTAAAGGCAGATGTTGATGTGCCTGCTCGAGGCCTGATTATTGAGGCTCATGTCGAACAAGGCCGTGGCCCTGTCGCACAAGCATTAGTCGAAGCAGGCACACTCAAGCCCGGCCAATTTATCGTAGCAGGGGCCTCATATGCAAAAATTCGCAACCTAGAGACGACAACTGGTAAGCCAATCAAACAAGCGACTCCAAGTACGCCAGTGGCGATTTCCGGCTTTAAAACTTTGCCTGAGTTTGGGGATGAATTCGCCGTTGTTGCTAACGAAAAACTGGCCCGATCTCAGGCCGCAACCGCCGCTGACAGCCAATCAACTAGCGGTCGCAGCGACATCGGCAGCAGTGAACTCATACGTTTGATCAACCGCGACAACAAACTTCAAGAGCTAAACATTATCGTTAAAGCCGACGTTCAGGGTTCACTGACCTCTGTAATTGATAGCCTAAAAGCCCTCGATACTGAGGAAGTCTCAGTACGTATTGTTGGCTCGGGCGTAGGCCCAATCGGTGAAAACGATCTCCATCTCGCGCACAGTTCGGGAGCCATTGTTTACGGATTCAACGTCGATATCCCAACCAGCAGCAAGCAGCAAGCCAGCCGCGACAAGATTAAAGTCCATCTATACAAGGTAATTTATCAGCTGATTGACGATGTCAAAGCCGAACTATCTAATCTGTTAAGCCCTGAAATTGTCGAAACAGAACTAGGTCGACTAGTAGTCAAAGGCATTTTTAACACTACAAAGTCATCGATCATCTGCGGTGGAGAGGTTACCAAGGGTAAATTGACTGTACCTGCTTTGGCTAGAATTTTCCGTGACAAAGAAGAGCTTGGCGAAGTCGAAGTAACTGGCCTTAAACGTGGTCCAGCTGAAGCTAAAGAAATCGTCGAGGGTGAAATGTGCGGCATGAGTCTCGCCACGACCAAAAAGATCGAACTTCAAGAGGGCGACCGCATAGAAGTCTTTACTCGAGAAGCAGTTCAGCGACAACTCTAACAGTGGTCGCTGGTTGACAAAGATACTATAAAGTGATAAGATATTAATATGTCTTACGAAGTTCCAAGATTTATGTCAGAACTTGACCGTGAAATAGCCGGTCCAAACAGCGTAGAGGCTCAGCAACTTCGATTATTAGCCATCCAGGAGCGGCAAAAGGAAGCATTAATTGAGTCCGGTACTCTAGAAAAAGCTCGAGATATTGTTAAGTCGGTTTTGTCAGGCGGTGATGATGTTATACATGTTGTCGACAACGGCATTATATTTTCAGTAACTGACTTTCTTGAGGATGATGGTCTTACCCGTGCATGCGTTGGCGGTATGCAGGTTGTAGATAAAGATGGTGTTCATATTGGTTTTGATGAAGCAATTAAGTTAAGTCGTCCATATATTGACCCCAATGATCCCGATGGATATGAAGAAGCACATGTGTGGATTCCTCTTATAAAGCCCACAATAAGAGACGATAGAGAAATAAATGGCGACTTTGATATTGATGACATGATGTGTGTTGATCATCAGATGAATAAAGTTGAAAGGGCGGTCGGCCACAGTCTTTTAGACGATCTGAAAGGCGATTATACAACTATTGGTGGCGTTCTTGACGAACCATATATGTTGCCTTATTCAATTCACGGCATATAGATTAACAAAAGCCCTGATGCTACAATATTAAATGGAAACATTCATGCTAAAAATCGATAATAGTTTACTGGTTGAAATTGGTCTAGATGGCTTACCCGAGGCTGAGAAAAACAGCTTCTTAAAGCATATTTATGAAACGCTCGAAATGAGGGTCGGCATAAGATTGGCTGATCAGATGAGCAACGAACAGCTTGATGAATTCGAACGCTATTTTGAAGCCAAAGATGATGCTGGTGCCTTCAAATGGCTCGAAACCAACTTCCCAAATTATAAAGATATCGTTCAGCAGGAATTTGATAAATTAAAGGCTGAAGTGGCTCAAACGGCGCCTCAAATTTTAGCTGCAAGCCAGGCTCAAGCCGCCCAGCCTATTAATCCTGCTCCTCAGCCAGCAGCGGCGACGCCTCCACCAGTCGAGCCTCCGGTGCCAGC
>CAZXDL010000002.1:7898-150983 GCA_964639505.1 uncultured Candidatus Saccharibacteria bacterium
GTAACTCCCGAACCGGCAGTCGGCCAATCTTTCGATCCAGTTGCTATTGCTCAAAGTTATCAGCCGCAAGATCAGCCTAAGCCGGCTCCGTCGCAACCTGTCCAACCAGACTTTACGCAGCCAGCAGCTCCACCAGTTCCGCAGCCTGACTATCCAGCTCAGCAGCCTCCAGCCGGTCCACAAGCTCCAGCGCAGCCCCTATAATTTAGTTAATTTTGTAGCCAGCCAAAAATGCTTCAGCGGACATTTCTTTGCGGCCAGCTGGGATAAGTGAATCGATTATCAAAATACCATTAGAAGTATAAACGCCGAGTTTTTTGTTTTGTATATGTAATTCCCCGGGCTTGCTGACACCTTCAATTGCATGAGATTTAGTAATCACTAACTCAACATTTCCGAGTTTAGCACGGCTGCGGGGCCATCCGCTGTAGGCTCTGACTTCACGTTCTATCTGCTCAGCAGATTTGTTCCAGTCGATTATGCCATCCTCCTTGGTAAGTTTGCGCGAATGCGAAACTGGGCGGCCGGTAGATTCTTGAGAAACAGGCTTAATTTGGCCGCCTTTATACTTTGGCATGACCTCCACTAACAGTTCATGGCTTAGCTTGATCAATTCGACAGTAAGTTCTGGGGTTGTTATTGATGAAGGAAGCTGGAACTCTTTTTGGGCTAAAATCGGTCCTTCATCTAGACCTTCGTCAACTAGCATCAGGCTCACACCAGTAGTTTTTTGGCCACTTAAGATCGCAAAACTTATTGGATCGGCTCCGCGCCACTCCGGCAAGATTGAAAAATGACTGTTAACGATTCCAAAAGGGAAATAATCAATTACCTGCTTTGAAATCAAGATGCCATAGTCAATAACCAGACCAAGCTGGCTATTGACCGGTTTGCGATTAAACAAATCGTTTAATTCATCGGTATTGGAGGGCGTAAAAACTTTTAGATTAAGTTCCTCAGCGACCTCGCCAACCGGATATTCTCCTCGATGATGAGGCGGACGGGGCTTAGTAACGACCGCTTCAATCTCGAAATCTTCAACTAATAGGCGCAACGACTCGGCAGCGACCGGCCCACTACCAAAGAAGACTATTGTTTTTGACATCTTTTTCATAATCTAGAGGCTGTAATTTGCCGGCATCATCAAGCTGAAAAAATGCCTGCGCATCGTCTTTAATGTGATCGATAAACACCAGTCCATTGGTGTGATCAATTTCGTGCTGAAAAACCCTCGCTAAAAAACCCTCCGCAGTAACTCTAAATGGCTTACCAGCAAGATCTAGGGCTTTAACTTTGACCTTAGGATAGCGAGGCACCTTGCCGTAGATATCCCTTACGCTTAGGCAACCTTCAAAATCTGCAACTGGCTCTCCCTCTACCTTAGTCAGCTCCGGATTGATAAAAACTGTAAAATCATGGTCGGCTTTGTCATCATAATTATTGCGAACAATAACTATGCGGTACAGCTTATCAATTTGGATGGCGGCTAAGGCCACACCAACTTCGTGTTCGCGACTTTCGTCCCAGTCGATCGTAGCATCTTTCATCTCTTGAACTATTTGCTTTATCTCATCTGTTATAACGCCGACGCGTTTAGATTTTTGTCGCAAATGTGGGTTGGGCAGGGCAATAATATCGTCTTTAGTCATGATTCTTGGGTCAAGTATACCTGAAAATGGCAAAGATGTTCTGCAGTTAAATAGATAATTTTCTTGAATTTAAAGTAAGTCCATCGGATCGATGTCGTACGAGCAATTAGCCGGCAATTGGCTAATTATTTTAAGTAGTTCAGAGCGTTGGCGGGCCTTAACCACCAACTGCCATTGATATTTGTTCTGAAAACGTTCGTAAAAAGATGGAGCAGGGCCTTCGACTCGGACCTTATAGCCGCCTGTTTCGATTTCGAGCTTTAAATTGCTAGCAGCTTCTTCGGCGGCTTTAATGCTGGCTCGCCGAACTGAGATTTTTAAAAGGTAACAAAAGGGTGGAAACAAATAAGTCTGTCGTTCTTCGAGCTCGGTTTCATAAAAGTGCTGATAATCACCGCTTACAGCCTGCTGCAAAACTGGGTGATCTGGATGATAGGTTTGAATAATTGCTTGACCAGCTATATGGCCACGGCCGATCCGACCCAGCACCTGACTTATTAGCTGAAAAGTTCGTTCTTCGGCAGAAAAATCGGGCAAATATAAACTTGTATCTGCTAATAAAATGCCAAGAGTGCTTAGCCTTGGCAAGTCCAACCCTTTTGCGAGGAGCTGCGTGCCTACTAAGATGTCGACCTCACCATTTTTAACTGAATCATAGTGCTGTTCGAAGCGCTCGGCTTTTGAGTTATCTGTATCGAATCTAGCAACTCTGACATTTGGGAATAAACGCTCGATTTCACTGACAATCGCTTTAGTGCCTGCCGTTTTAAAAATGATTTCTGAATGACCACAATCTGGGCAGTTGCTTGGTGTAGGGGAATGGTAGCTGCAGCTATGACAACGTAGCTCGTGTTTGTCGCCGTGATAGGTCAAGGGCACATCGCAGTGCTGGCAGAGCGCTTGCCAGCCGCAATTTTCGCACAGCACCAATCTGGCCGTGCCGCGTCGGTTTAGATACAGCAACGATTGTTCACCACGCGACAAAGCTGATTCGATCGCTTTGATTAATTGCTGGCTCAAAAACGGCGAGCGATTAAACAGGCTGTGATCCTTGCGATCAACAAATGTAACTTTTGTATCTGTAATTAGGTTAGTTTGTGCCAGCTCCTTTAATTCGATAATTGGTTTGTTTTTTTGTTTTGCTAGATAGTAATCACTGATTGAAGGTGTTGCCGAGCCAAGCACGAGGCTTGAACGAGTAATTTGTGCCAGGTATGAGGCGACACGGCCAGCCTGATATTGTGGCGCTTGCTCTTGCTTGTATGCACCTTCATGCGACTCGTCTAAAACGATCAGACCTAGCTTCTGTACTGATGAAAAAAGTGCTGAGCGTGGCCCGATTACGATTACGGGCTCACTAGCTCGCATACAATCCAGCCAGGCTTTTTGGCGCTCACTCGGAGCTTGCTGAGAGTGTATAACGATTACCCGTTCGCCAAATACTTCCTTAAAGCTGTTGGCGAGCTGGGCAGTTAAACTTATTTCGGGAGTCAGTATAATTGCTGATTTACCTTCGTTAACAGCTTTAAACGCCAACTCTATATAAAGGCGGGTTTTACCGCTGCCCGTGGCTCCGTGAAGCAAATATGTATTTTGATCTTGCATAGCCTTGAGGGCGGATTTCTGCTCTTTTGTAAGTGGCGGCAGATTTTTCAAACTTGGTTTTGACAGATCATGTAGAGAGGTATTAGCTAGCTGCTTCTCCGAAAAACTTGCCGGTAGCAATTGCTGGGCCAGTATGCCAAGCGGGGCTGGGTAGTATTCTTTAAGCCAGTTCGAAAGTCGAAGCAAATGGTTTGGTAGTATCGGCAGATCAAAAACTCGACTAATCTCTTTCGTTTTGAATCTCGGCTCTGTAGTAACTGCACTGATGACACCCACTACCTGTTGGCGCTGGAGCTCAACTTCGATAATTTGCCCAGCTTTAAGCTTTTTGGGATGCGCATAAGTCAACGCTTCTGTACCGTGATAACGGTTACTGCGTACCCACACTAAATAGAAGTACATACTACAAGTATATGGCATTATTTATTTACAAGCGGGAGTATTGATTTTATAACAATAATGTGCTATTGTATTACCTTATGCAAATCCCAAAACCTCACATAAGGGTTAATTGCGAGACCACCGTCGCTGTTGCGTTCGAAAGTACTGTTCAGGCAGGTTTTGCGCTTCGGTTGTCTAGGCTGGTTCTAGATCCAACAGATTATGATAACTACCGTAGGCAGATTCGTGATGCAAGAGTTCAAAAGCAAGAGCAGCTTGATCCACCGCTTGAAATCATATATCCAACAGAGGCCATTGGCAATATTGGACTTCATGCTAAAGAAATGGCCGAAGCTATTCCTGGTGCTATTTCAGATCTGGTGCATTCGATACATAGCGCAATTGAAGCCCATGTCGATAACGGCAAATCCGGTTCAAAATAAATTTAAAATCTGCCTTGCAAAACTCAAAGCCTCGGCCTATACTAAAAATTAACGTTGTTCGGATAACAATAGGATAACAGGAATAAGTCTTTAGGAGGCTAGGTAAAAAAGCATGCTGGACGTCTTTATTACATCTCGGGTCAGACGCAAAATCATCGTGATTTACGCGAAGTATCCTGATTTTAAGACCCACGTAAGAGGGTTAGCCAAACTTATCAAAGAAGACGCCGGCAACATCCAAAGAGAGCTCAAGCGACTCGAAAAAGCCGGCTTTTTAACTAGTGAACGGCAAGGCAACACCAAGGTATATTCCACTAACAAGCAATTTCCAATCTTCCGAGAGTTGCAGAGCATCGTGTTGAAATCACAACGTGCCACCCAGCAAAAACGCATGAACGGATAAGGCTTGCAAATTTAACCCCTGTTCTGTACAATATTCAACTGATGATACAAGTAACCCGCAAAGATTCTAAAGAATCAACCGAGAACTTACTCCGCCGCTTTAACCGCAAGGTACAGCAGTCGGGGACTCTAGCCGTGGTTAAGCAAAATCAATTCTTTCAAAAGCCAATTAGTAAGCCAGAGCGCCGTCGCAAAGCGATTATTCGCCAAGAGCGCAAGGTGATCAAGCTCAAGAAAATCAAGCTCGGACTGCGATAAACAACCACCATGTTAGAGCAGAAACTCGAGCAGGATATTAAGACTGCCCTTTTAGCCGGGGATTCTGTCAAGGCAACTACACTTCGAGGGTTAAAAGCCTCTTTATTAAACGTCAAAGTTGCTGAAGGCAAGCGCGATAGCGGACTAACCGACGAAGAAGTTTATAAGGTTTTTGCCAAAGAAGCCAAGCAGCGCCAAGAAAGCGCTGAAATGTATAAACAGGGGAATAATCAAGCCAAAGCCGACGCCGAGCTGGCCGAAAAGGCAATCATCGAGGCTTATTTACCCACGCAGCTTAGCGAAGCAGAAATCAGCAGTCTGATTGATGAAGTGATTGCCGCGGCCGGCGCTTCCGGTCCGCAAGCAATGGGACAGATCATTGGACAAGTTAAGGCAAAAACCGGCGCGACGGCCGATGGTTCTGTTATCGCCCGTCTGACCAAGGAGAAGTTGTCATGATACTGATAATGGGAATTGCCGGTTCTGGTAAAGGCACGCAAAGCAAACTACTGGCTGATAAGTATAACTTTCACCTTATTACTATGGGCGATGTGTTAAGACAGAGCGCCTCAGAGCAGCAACGCCAAAAAATGGAAGCCGGTATTTTGCTGGATGACCAAGAGATAATTCAGCTGATCGACAAGTTTTTAGCGGCTTTGCCTCAAGACGAAGAGGTATTGTTGGATGGTTTCCCGCGCACCCTGCCACAAGCCGAATGGCTCATAAAAGAAGTCGAAAGCGGGCGCTTCAAACTACGGACCGCAATTCATCTTGTTGCCTCTCGTGAAGCAGTAAAGGAGCGGTTGATCGGTCGAGCAAGGACAGATGATGTAGAAGGCGCGATAGAGCAGCGCTTTGACGAATACGAGAAGTCCACCGCGCCTATTCTTGATTGGCTGCGTCAGCATAATATCGATGTCTACGACGTAAACGGTGAACAATCGATTCAGCATGTTCAACAAGACATCGCCAAGCATTTAAATGCCTCGTAATATAAGTCAATGACAACTAAAGTAAAAACTACCAGCGAAATCGCTGCCATGCGCGAAAGCGGACGAATGTTAGCCATTGTATTGCAAAAACTTAAGACTGAGTTGGCTGTTGGCATGTCTACCATGGATTTATCAAAAATCGCCGAAAAAGAACTGGCTGAGCTTGGCGGGGAAGCCGCTTTTAAAGGCTATCAAGGCTTTCCCGAGGTGCTTTGTGTATCTGTTAATGATGAAATTGTCCACGGCATTCCTAAGGCCGACAAAATAGTTAAAGACGGTGACATTGTCGGCATGGATTTTGGGGTCAAATATCGAGAAATGATTACTGACGCCGCTATCAGCGTAATTGCCGGTAAGCCGAGGCAGCAGGGACACATTCGTTTAGTTGAACGTACCCAGCGAGCCTTAGAGACTGGAATCGAAGCTGTCCATGACGGCGTGCGCACGGGTGACATCGGTGCAGCCATCGAAGGCTATTTGAAGCAGTATAAATACGGAATTGTCAGAGATTTAGTCGGCCACGGTGTCGGACATGAAGTACACGAAGACCCAAATATCCCGAATTACGGCCGCGCCAACACCGGCCCTTGGCTGCTAGCAGGCATGACCATCGCAATCGAGCCAATGGTTACTTTAGGTAGCGAAAAAGTTTATATTGCCGACGATCACTGGACTGTAATGACAGCCGACAAATCTTGGACAGCTCATTTCGAACACACTGTCTTAATTACAAACGACGGTGCCGAGATTTTGACCAAAGTATAGTTAATTTTGACAGCCAATATTTTATATACTATAGTCAGGCAATTAATCGGGAGAGAATATGGGAAAAGAAACTAGGCAGTTTTCTGGCGATAAGGGCACAGATATTATTAGAGGCGTACTCAGTAGCAGGTCTCTCGAGCGAATAATGGATAATGTTGCGGGTAATTTTCTTCCGGTACAGCAACCTGCTATTGCAGGAGCAGATATCGAACAGTTAACAGACGGTGCGACTACTACCCAGCCTAGCTATGTCTTCAAGGGCAGAGTCGACCCACCTAGCAGTATGCACATGGGCTAGTAATTTGCTATCGCCGAAGCAATAGCGCTATACTGTTGACCAGATGAAACCCGACTATTTTATTGGTCTCGATATCGGCACAAGTGCAGTTCGGTGCGTTGTTGGTACATTTGATCCAAATGGCAGCAACACCCCATCGATTATTGGTCACGGCTCTGCCGAAAATCAAGGAATGCGTCGGGGAGCGGTCGTGCACGTCGACGAAGTTGCCGACGCGATTGTTAAGGCTGTTACTGAGGCAGAAAGAATTTCGGGCATGCAAATTAAGCACGCTACCGTTAATGTAAATGGCTCGCATGTTACTGGTCTCAATTCAGAAGGCGTCATCGCGATTAGCGCCGCTAACCGTGAGATTACTACCGAAGATCGCCTGCGGGTCGAAGAAGCTGCTACCATTGTTAGCTTGCCGACAAATCGAGAAATCATTCAATTTTTTGCCAAAAGCTATAGCCTAGACGGCCAACGTAATATTAAAGACCCGATTGGTATGCATGGAGTCAGGTTAGAAGTTGACGCTCACATGGTTGTAGCATCGACGCCGAATCTGCGCAATCTCGACCTGGCATTAGAAAAAGCTGAAGTTGAGGCCACCCATCACACCGTATCTGGCTTGGCCGCAGCCGAAGCTGTCTTAACTCGTCAGCAAAAAGAGGCCGGCACCGCGCTGATAGATGTTGGCGCTGGCACGACTAACCTAATAGTTTTTGAGGACGGCGAAGTCCAATATGTTGCCGTAATTCCGATCGGCGGACAGCACATAACAAATGATCTGGCGATTGGTCTAAAGACGGATTTAGATATTGCCGAAGACGTAAAAGTCAAGCACGCTGATATTCGTCACTCCGCCAAAAAGACAACTGCGACGGTCAAAAAAGGCGATGTTTCACATAATTTTGATTTCGAAGATGTCAGTATGATTGTTGAAGCCCGTGTCGAAGAATTGTTTGAATATGTCGACAAAGAACTTCAAAAAATTAAAAAATCACGCAAACTACCTGGAGGAATCGTCATTACCGGCGGCACATCCAAGCTACCAGGCATTGACGAGCTGGCAAAAGAGAAACTGCAGTTGGCGGCTCGAACTGGCAAACTCCAAAACATCGGCGGCCTAGTCGACACAGTTGAAGACCCGGGCTTTACCACCGTGGTTGGGCTGATGCTCTTAGACATGCTATTGCTCCCATCACTGCCACCAGTTCACGGCAAAAGCCTTCAAAACGCCCGCGGCATCCTCGACGGTTTGTTTGGTCGCCTGAAAAAATAAGCCGCGAACACAAATTTCGACTGCCTGTGTAAATAAATTATGAAGCCGTGTAAATTATTGTATTTTTTTGATGACGCAAAAAATCTGCCAAAAACACCTGTATAAATTTGTTGAACTTATAGGGTAGCTCGGGTATACTTACTGCATACAAGCTAGGGATTTGAGAGGACAAAAATGCCAGAAGTTGTAGAGCCAGCTATCGAAACGTTCGCGGAAATTAAAGTTGTGGGGGTTGGCGGCGCCGGCGGCGCGGCGATTAACCGAATGGTCGAGGCCAAAATTGAGAACGTTCAATTTATTGCTATTAATACTGACGCTCAAGCTCTGCATCATTCAAAGGCTCACGTAAAAATCCATATTGGCAAAGACACGACTCGCGGTCTTGGCGCCGGCGCCGATCCTGATGTTGGCGAAAAGGCTGCACTAGAATCACGTGACGAAATTAAGCAGGCCATTGAGGGCGCTGACATGGTGTTTGTAACGATTGGAGCTGGCGGTGGCACTGGCAGCGGGGCAGGTCATGTCGTGGCCGAAATCGCCAGCGAGCTCGATACTCTGGTCGTCGGTTTCGCTACTAAGCCATTCGCCTTTGAGGGTGAAAAGCGCCGTAAAAACGCTGATGTCGCGATTGATAAGCTACGAGAGGCAGTTGATACGCTCATTATCATACCCAACGACCGCCTGCTTCAGACGATCGATCGTGATACGCCACTAATGGAAGCCTTTAAGGTTGCTGATGATGTTTTGAGGCAAGGAGTACAGGGAATCTCCGATTTAATTACCGTCCACGGACTGATTAACCTCGATTTCGCAGACGTAAAGACCGTTATGAGCAAGGCTGGCTCGGCTCTTATGGGTATTGGCCGCAGCGGTGGCGAAAACCGCGCGGTAGTAGCTGCTCAGCAAGCCATCGAGTCGCCATTATTAGAGGTATCAATCGATGGCGCCCGCGGCATCCTGTTTAACGTTATTGGTGGCAATGATTTGGCGATGCACGAGATTAACGCCGCTGCCGAAGCGATTACTGCTGCCGCCGATCCAGACGCCAATATTATATTTGGTGCCACAATTAACCCAGACTTGGAGGGTGAGGTTATCATCACCGTGGTTGCGACTGGTTTTGACGCTTCATACTTTGCTAAGCGCCAAGAAACACCTACTAGCAAAAAGAGCTTAGTTTCCGAAAGATCTGATCTTGATGTCAGTACGCCCAAAACTAGCAAGCAAGAGGAAAAAGCCCTTTCCGAACTCGATATGAGCCTCGAAAACGAGAGTGACGCTCATGCTGATTTCAGTGACGATAAAGCGATCCCAAATATTTGGTCAATGCACGACGACGAAGAAGAATCTAAGACCGACGACCATGACTCAGACGACAAAAAGTCTGACGATAAATCCGACGACAGCCAACACGATATAGTTAGCAGCGATATCGAATCTGAGCTTGAAAAGCCATCATTTCTGCGTCGTTTAGGACGCCGCAAAAAGCATGACGAAGAATCCGAAGACGAGCCCAAAGGAGACTAATCTCCCGTTTTCTGGTCAATTCCGTATTAAATAATACAGCGAAAAACCGCTTGCAAAACGCTATAGCTGGGGGTATATTGAGTTGACACAGCACTATATGTGGAAAACAACAAATATAGGCGTGAGCACATTCATTTAATTTTTACGGTTAAGAGGAGGCAGAATGAAATGCACCCAATGCCAAAGCGATGACATCAAGGTGATAGAGTCGCGGGATGTTGCAGAGGGCCAAGCAATCCGACGCCGCCGTATGTGTAACGCTTGTGAATACCGCTTTACGACTTACGAAAGACTTGAACGACCTCAGCTGATCGTCATAAAAAATGACGGCACCAGAGAGTTGTTTAATCGATCGAAGCTTTTAGCCGGTCTTTACCGGGCTTGCGAAAAAACGCCTGTGACCAGTGTAGATCTGGAGAAAGTCGTCGATTCAATAGAACAAGAGCTTTATGCCTGCGGTGACCAGGAAGTGAAGTCTACCAAAATTGGAGAGTTGGTGATGGATCAACTAGCTCGGCTTAACGAAGTGGCCTACGTGCGATTTGCAAGCGTTTATCGACGCTTCAAAGACATAAAAAGTTTCGAACAGGAATTATCGATCGTACGCGAAGGCAAACATATTGCAACCTAAAACCAAAAATCAGCGCTAGAGTAATAAAAAGTAATAAAAGTAAGTGAGGGAAAATACTATGGGATCAACAACATCTTTGGGGGTGGCTCGGCTTTTCACCCCTGCGAAAAGCAAAGCATACGACCAGTTAAAGTGGACTAAGCGCGACTCAATTATTAAAAATCCAATGACAGATACCCCTGTTTTTGAGCAGAAGGGCGTCGAATTTCCAGAAGGCTGGTCGCTTAATGCTATTAACATCGTGGCTCAAAAATATTTTACCGGCACACCCGGCACAAAAGGCCGAGAGAGTTCGTTGAAGCATTTAATCGATCGTGTTGTTGATACTGTGACCCGACAAGGTCAGCAAGAAGGTTATTTCTCGAGTGATGTTGAGGCTGAAGACTTCCGTGAAGAACTAAAATACATCTTAGCAACCCAGCGAGCAGCATTTAACAGCCCGGTTTGGTTTAACATTGGTGCACCAGAGCGATCTCAACAGGCCAGTGCCTGTTTTATCCTTGGCATCCAAGATACCATGCCGGCAATTCTTAACTGGTACGTCGAAGAAGGCATGATTTTTAAGGGCGGCAGTGGCTCAGGCATTAACATCAGCCCAATTCGTTCAAGCAAAGAGCGACTTGGAAAATCGGCTGGCACAGCCAGCGGGCCTTTGAGCTTTATGCGCGGTGCCGATGCTTCAGCTGGTGCTATCAAGAGTGGTGGCAAAACCCGCCGCGCTGCAAAAATGGTCATCTTAAATGTTGATCATCCAGATGTAGAGGAGTTTATCTGGAGCAAAGCCATCGAGGAGCGTAAAGCCCGCGACCTGCAGGCACTCGGTTGGGATATGAGTCTTGACGGTAAAGATAGCTTTAGTGTGCAGTACCAAAACGCTAATATTTCAGTGCGCGTTACAGATGAATTTATGCAAGCCGTCGAAGACGACGCTGACTGGGAATTGAAGGCTGTCAAAGACGGTAGCACTGTAAAAACCGTCAAAGCTCGTGACATCATGAGGCAATTTTCAGAAGCTGCTTGGGAGTGCGCAGACCCCGGCATGCAGTTTGATACCACGATCAACAAATGGCACACTACGCCGGTTGCCGGCCGCATCAATGGCTCCAATCCATGTAGCGAATACATGCACCTAGACAACTCCGCCTGCAATTTGGCTAGTTTAAACTTGCTAAAATTCTTGCGCGACGACGATACATTCGATATCAAAGCCTTCATTCACGCTACCGAGCTGATCTTTACAGCTCAGGAAATCCTAGTCGGCTACAGCGAGTATCCAACCGAATCTATCGGTAAAACTGCCAAAGCTTACCGCGAACTAGGCATAGGTTACGCCAATCTCGGAGCCCTGTTGATGGCTCTCGGTTTGCCCTATGACTCCGATGAAGGACGAGCTTGGGCAGCGGCAATTACGGCGCTACTAACAGGTCAAAGCTACGCAACTAGTGCAAAAATTGCTAACCGCGTTGGTCCGTTTGCTGGGTTTAGCAAAGACCGCGAAGGCATGCTAAATGTCTTGCGCATGCACCGGGCAGAAGTTTCTAAAATTGATGCCTCATTGGTGCCGGAGGAAATGCTCAACGCTGCTGCCAGCGCTTGGGATGACGCGGTCGAATTAGGCGAACTATATGGAGTGCGCAACTCCCAAGCCAGCGTGTTGGCACCAACCGGCACAATCGGCTTGATGATGGACTGTGACACCACTGGCATTGAGCCTGATCTCGGCCTTGTTAAAGTTAAAAAACTTGTTGGTGGCGGCACTATGAGCATCGTCAACCAGACAGTGCCCCGAGCGCTTAAAAACCTCGGTTACAGCAAGCCCCAAATTGATGCAATCGTAGCCTACATCGACGAAGAAAAGACCATACTCGGTGCACCAGAGCTCAAAAAAGAGCACGAACCAGTTTTTGCCTGCTCAATGGGCGATAATTCTATCCACTACAGCGGTCACGTTAAAATGATGGCAGCCGTCCAGCCTTTCTTGAGCGGCGCAATCAGTAAAACAGTTAACATGCCCGAAGAAGCTACTGTCGAAGATATCGAGCAGATTCACATCGACTCCTGGAAGATGGGTCTTAAAGCCGTCGCGATTTACCGAGATAATTGTAAAGTCGGCCAACCGCTCAGCATGGCTAAAAAAGAAGGCGCTGCCGCCACACCGGCCGCTGCACAGGCTAGTGGCCCCATCCTCGAAACTGCTCAACCAACAAATACTCGAGCCGTTCGACGTAAACTGCCACCGGTGCGCACCAGTCGAACTTACAAGTTCCAGATTGCCGACCTAGAAGGCTACTTCACGGTTGGCGAATATGACGACGGCACTCCAGGCGAGCTCTTCATTAGTGTTAGCAAACAGGGATCAACACTGTCTGGCTTGATGGATTCATTTGCAATCAGTGTTAGTCATGGCCTGCAATTCGGCGTACCACTAAAGAGCTACGTTAAAACAATGCGTGGTACCAGTTTCGCGCCGTCTGGTATGACCGACGACAAAGAAATCCGTACCGCTAGCTCGATCACCGACTATATTTTCCGTCGGCTTGCCATGGATTACCTCAGTTTCGATGACCGCCTTGAGCTAGGCTTAGCTTCAATCGATGACATGCCAGAAGCACAGACCAACCTACTTGAAACACCTGAAGTTACGACAATCGAGGCTGATGCGCCGTCTCCAAAGCCAGTTCAAGCAGTCACTGAGCCAGATCCAGCCGTCAACCAAGCTCCTGCCGTGACCACTGAAGAAGCAAAATCATTGGTCGGTGATTCGACTGCACCGCTATGCTACAACTGCGGCAACCAGACCCAGCGCGCCGGTTCGTGTTATGTCTGTACCAGCTGTGGCAGCACTACTGGCTGTAGCTAAGAGTTTTGGGGTGGAGATCAATCTTCACCCCTCAACCTGAGCATCCTGACGAAAGGGAACGGAATGGGTGCTTAGGTATCGGAGTACCTTAAAAATTAAATATGAAAGAAGGAAAATATATGAGTAATACGCCTAAATTCGAATACTGGCAAAGTCTTAGGGATAGCCAGTGGTATTGGCATTTAATTGATAGTAATGGTGAGCCAATTGCAATTGGCGGACAGCCTTTCAACGGTAAACAAATAGTTCAACAAGCAATCAAAAATGTGTGTTCGACTGTACCGTTAGCAACGAAGATGTACGACATAGGCAAGCGCTAGAAAGTTTTTGATAAAATTCAATTCACGATACCTTAGAGTTGGATATTATCAACGCAAAAGCCCCCGAGTAATCGGGGGCATTTTATTGAGCAAGGCTCACACATAGCATATTTCACACTGCCAACACTAGCAATTGTTTATCCACATCTTTACTAGTTTACGGGAGTGAATTCGGCGTGAGCAGCCAGGATGGTTCTGGTTGCATCCAGGTAGGCGCCGCGAGTCCAGCCAAGTCCTTTGACCGGAACTTCTCTTCCCGAGCCGTCGAAGTCCATTTGTATTAGAGGTCGAGTCGCTGCATTAACGTCCCATGAAACCAACTGTCCCTTATATATCGCATCCGGGTCATCCAATTCGGTTCCTAATTTCTCCAACACAACGACAGCCCTAGGTATGTCTAGAGAAGGGAGCAAGAAATGAAGTTGGGACAAGCGCGGATTTCCAGGTTGCCCTGGTATTTCCAGGGTAGGTGTTCTTACATGAGCTACAGGCTTGTGTTTTACCTTGGTATCTTCATACCAACCTTTCCAGCGAGTTTCGGGATCTCGTGCGTGCTTAAGAAGGTCATTCAAGCAAATCCTAAGTACATTCGGACGATTTTTTGGAAGAAGCGTCTGGAGTCTTTCGGGGACACCAACTTCTGCCAGCCACGTATCCGTTATTGGCTCTAGATTTTCAAAAATATCACGCGCCACAGCCTGTCCTATTAAAACAACAGTTTAAATCGAATTCGTAACAGGGGCAAGCATAAGCTTTGTGCACTGTGCTAAAATTAGGTTGTTATGAAGGTGGTGGTACTTTACAGGCCGAATTCGGAACATGGCCGGCGCATGGAGGAATTTATCCATGATTATCGAGCGCGCCATGGCGATATCAAACTTGAAATTATCAATATCGACACCCGAGAAGGAGCCGCCATGGCTTCCTTGTACGACGTTATGGAATATCCTGCCATCTTGGTTTTGCAAACCGACGGCTATGCCCAAAAAGTCTGGCAGGGGCAAGATTTACCCCTGATGGACGAAGTTGTCTCCTATTCTCACGTCTAGCAATTGTTGAGGTAGTTTTTACAAAGGGCTAATCAGTGCATATACAGAGTATGCGCAATGTGTATGCGTTGTGTATGCACTCAGCGAGGGTAAAGGGAAAATTCTCGCAGGCCAGCTTAAATAAAATGCTAAAAACTGATATGATTAGGATACAATTTGGCAAATCCGTCAGAGCGGCTATCAACCGCAAGGAGTGAGAAGAAAGGCAGGGAGGCCGAGTAGAACTCACCGGAGAGGTCCGTTACAACCGTAATTAAGTCCCAAGCAGGATGGTACCGCCCCTAAAGGAGCTCCTGTGCGAAGGGATTTTTTATTTTATAAGGAGTGAGATGAAGTTTAAAAAGGGTGGTCGGCGTAAAGCGATCGAGTACGAAAAAGATCTTGTCGATTACTGGAAAGAAAACAAGACTTTTGAAAAATCAGTCGAGCAGAGACCGGCCGACAATGGCTATGTTTTTTATGACGGCCCGCCATTTATTACCGGTGTGCCGCACCACGGCACGCTTTTGAGCAGTATAGTTAAGGACGCCGTGCCGCGATATCAGACGATGAAGGGCAAACGGGTTGAGCGCCGCTGGGGTTGGGATTGCCATGGTCTCCCAGCAGAAGTTTTTACAGAGAAGAAATTGGGTATCAAAGATCGACGCGACATCGGTACCAAGGTGAGTCTAGAGGAATATATCACAACTTGCCGAGCTAACATGATCGAGACTGGCGATCTCTGGGAATCTACGATTGATAGGATAGGGCGGTGGGTCGACTTCAAGGGCGCCTACCGGACCATGGACAAAGAGTATATGGAATCGATCTGGTGGGCTTTCCAGAAGCTCTATGAGGCCGGAAAGATCTATGAGGGCGAAAAGGTACTGCTTTATTGTACGCGCGATGCTACACCCATCAGCAAGGCCGAGGTGGCCATGGATAACTCGTACCAGGATGTCACCGACCCTTCCGTCTACGTGAAGCTCAAGCTCAAGGACTCAGACGCTTATCTGTTAGCCTGGACGACAACTCCTTGGACATTGCCGGCCAACACCGCAGCCGCCGTCAACGAATCAGCCGAATACGCTGAAGTCGCGATCGGCGGTCAAAAGCTGATCTTGGCAAAAGAATTACTCGACAAAGTTTTAACAGATGAAAAACACCAAGTTTTGCCCTATGAGCTGAAACGAACCTTTAATGGTAAGGAGCTGGTAGGTCAAGAATACGAGCCGCTTTTTAGTGATCGAGGCCCTAAAGCACACAAAATTTGGTCGGCCGATTACGTAACCCTTGATGAGGGTACCGGCATCGTGCATTTGGCGCCTGCCTACGGTGAAGAAGACTATGAGTTAGCCAAGCAAATGGATTTTCCGTTTGTTTCCGTAATAGATGATAACGGTTTTTACACCGAAGGCGAGTGGCAAGGGCAACAGGTTTGGGAAGCCAACAAACAGATTGCCAAAGATCTGCATCAGCAGGGCAAAGTCTGGAAAATTGACTACATTAGGCACTCGTATCCGCACTGCCATCGCTGCGGTACTAAATTAATGTACCGAGCGCATCCAAGTTGGTTCATGGACATAGAAGGGCAGCGCGAGCAAATGCTGCAACAAAATAGTTCAATTAATTGGTTCCCCGAACATATTAAACAAGGCCGTTTTGCCAAAACTGTCGAGTCCGCGCCAGACTGGAATTTGAGCCGCGACCGCTTCTGGGCCACGGCCATGCCGGTCTGGAAAGGCGCCGATAAGAGTGGTAAAGAGCACATCAAAGTAGTTGGCAGCTACGCAGAGCTTAAGGAGTTATCTGGTGTTGAGCTTGAAGACTATCACCGACCCTGGGTTGACGATGTAACATTCACAATAGATGGAGTCGAGTACAAGCGCATCGATAAGGTCATGGATAGCTGGTTTGAAAGCGGCTCGATGCCGTTCGCTCAATTTCATTACCCATTTGAAAACGTCGAAAAGTTTGAGCAAAACTTCCCAGGTGATTTTATCGTCGAGTATATCGCGCAGGTTCGTGCCTGGTTTTATTACTTGCATACAATTTCGGTGGGGCTATTTGGCAAAAATTCCTTCGAAAATGTCGTAGTAACAGGCACGCTCGCAGGAAATGACGGCCGCAAAATGAGCAAAAGCCTTAATAACTTTACCGACCCCAACGAGCTGATCGACAAATACAGTGCTGATGCGCTGCGTTTCCTGCTACTGAGCTCACCAGTGTTAAACGGCGAGGATTTTTCGCTACAAGACAAAGAAGTCGGTGATGTGTCGCGCAAATTAGCAATGGTTTGGAATATGTACGACTTTTTCACCTTGTATGCCGATGTCGATGGCTGGGAGTGGGACGGAAAGCTCGAAGATCCGACCCCCGATCTGAGCAACCCGCTTGATCAGTGGATAGTCAGTCGAGTTCACCAGCTTACCAAAGATGTCGAGACCCACATGGACAGATACGATCTACCCAATGCGGTCAAGCCGATCCTGCCGTTTATTGACGATGCTAGTAATTGGTACGTTCGCCGCAGCCGCAAACGTTTTTGGAAGAGCGATAACGACGCAGACAAAGCCGACGCTTACCGCACGCTGCACTACGTATTGACGCAGTTATCGATGGTAATGGCACCTTTCACGCCATTTTTGGCAGAAGAGCTCTACAGAAAGCTCACGGGAGGCGAATCGGTCCACCTTCTCGACTGGCCCGCCACCGGCCACATCAACGAAACAGAGCTGGCCAAAATGCATTTATTGCGTGCAGTTATAGCACAGCTATTGGCGGAGCGTGCAGAGGCAGGAATTAAAGTACGTCAACCGCTAGAAAAAATCGTTTTTGGTTCGCCACATCCTTTTGACGGAGAGTACATAATTATTTTGAAAGAGGAGCTAAATGTTAAGCAGATTATTTCAAAAATGCCAATCCAAGAACACATTAATCCACTTGGAAGTGGCTCTGCGTATCTTATGCCCTCAGTAGCAATTGATCTGGAAATACCGCCTCATCTGAAGAGAGAGGGCTTAATGAGAGAGATTATTAGACATGTCCAACAGGCTCGCAAGCAAGCTGGCCTAGAGGTTGACGACCGAATCAAGCTTAGTCTAATTAGTCATGATAAGGCCGTTTTAGAAGTGCTCTCAAACAGCGATCTTACAGAGATAATGAAGCACGAAACCTTAGCCAAGTCGCTTAATTCCGATCAGCTTGAAGGCTTTGAAACAACTGTTAAAGTAGGCGAGGGCGAGTTGAAAATCGCTCTGCACAAGCTATAAGAATTCACTATTGCAAGCGAGCCAGACAACTATATTTTGTTATTAAGGTTCACAGGGATGGCCACTGAATGGCCACCCAGTGGCCATCTGCAATAACATAAATAGTTGCCGGCGAGCTTGATAAAACACATACGAAACCAAAGTCGGCAGACTCGCTTTACAGGGGCGGGGATATTTGTTAAGATAGACGGATATGAAAAAAGCAGTAATCGCCACAGGCGGCAAGCAATACGTCGTCGCTGTCGGCGACACAATTAAAGTCGAGCTGCTTAAGCCGACCGGCAAAACAGTCGATTTTGACGCGCTCTTGGTTGTCGATGGCGATAAGGTACATGTCGGCACTCCGCTGGTTGAAAAAGCTAAGGTCACAGCCGATATTATCGAAGCTGATGTACAGGCAGACAAGGTAACCTCAATCCGTTACAAAGCCAAAAAGAGAGTCCGCAAAGTACGTGGCCACCGCCAGCACCAAAGCGTTATAAAGATCGCTAAAATCACTCCTTAACAGGGGTAATCTGAATTATTGAGCACAAAAATATCCATGTCGCTGTGGATAACTTTTTAGGCATTTTCGTACTGTTATATTTGCCACAACGACTGTATATTCTAAGTACAAGAAGTACGTCACAACTTTAAAGGGCTTCTTATGCTTATAATGATGTAATTGCAGAGATTCCTACAACGAAATTTATCAAAAAAGTAAAAAAATTTGACGTCAAACATGCACAGATTATTTATTCAAAAAGTACTTGCATACCCCTGTAAGCAGTAGCATACTGGATCTATAGGATTAGCACCGGTCAGCGGCGCGGTCCTAACCAACAAACATTGGTTAAAACCAAACAAAAAGCCAAACTGGCCTCCTTGGTCAGCAATGATCGGGGAGGCTACTAAGACTAAATCGTTTGGATAACCAACACAAAAACAACAAAAACAAATGTCTTATCAAAATCGCACTAAGCGACCACAAAATACATGCCCGCTAACCCAAAGTTAGTCGGGTGTTTTTATTTTGTGAATACGGCAGATTGTTTTTAAGGAACCAGTATGCAAACCAACACAAAAAACCGCAAACAGCAGGACGATCGTTTATTGAAACGACTTTCCATGAAAGAGCGACGGCAGCAGGAAGAGCTGCGTCGACTTATAAAAGGCGATCCAATCTTCAAAACCGTCTAATTGTACGACATACGTATTATTGTATTGATCGAGCTGTGAGGTCTGGAGTATGAAAAGGTATTTTCGCAGAAAAAGCGAGGTTAGATAAAGGCAATAGACATATAGTACTAAATGGCTAGTATTGTAAGGCTATACTGTAACTACAGGTAGGATGCTATACTTAGGTCGAAAGAATTGCTTATGACACAAACAGTTATCGCAGTGGTTAATCAGAAAGGTGGGGTCGGTAAAACGACTACTTCTATTAATTTGGCGGCCGAACTAGCTCGCGACAAAAAGTCAGTCCTACTAGTTGATCTCGATCCGCAAGGCAACGCAACGAGCGGGCTCGGTTTGGCGAAACAAAATGCCGCGCAAACCACCTATGATATTTTGCTTAATTCAGCCAAACTATCAAACGTAGTGCAGGGGACGCATGTCGCACAATTGTCAGTTGTGCCTGCAAATGCCAATCTGGCCGGAGCGGAAGTTGAGTTGGTTGGTCGCGAATCTAGGGAATTTGCCCTTAAGCAGGCTTTAACAGGCGCCAGCTATGACTATATTATTATTGATTGTCCGCCGTCGCTTGGGCTGCTGACAATTAATGGACTAACGGCCGCCAACACCGTATTAATACCGGTTCAGGCAGAATATTATGCACTTGAAGGGTTAAGCCAGCTGCTTGATACGATTCAGGCAGTCCGTGGTAGCACTAACCCGAATCTAGAGCTGCTGGGAATCGCGCTGACAATGTATGACAAGCGAAATTCTTTGAGCGAACAAGTACAGGCCGAGGTCTCAAAATACTTCGGTGACAAACTGTTTACTACCGTAATCCCACGCAACGTTCGTCTGGCTGAAGCACCGAGCTACGGGCGCACAATTTACGAACACGACCGCTGGAGCAAAGGTTCGAGGGCTTACAAATCACTAACTAAAGAGGTCAAACAGCGGATCGGCTAACTACTCAAACAGTTTTATGATGCGCTCGAGCTCGGTGTCGGACTTGAAGCTGATCTCGAGCTTGCCGCCGCGAGCCGTGCGACGAATATTAACTGTGGTGCCGAGTTTTTTGCTTAGCTTTTTGGTGGCCGGAGTCTCAGTACCAACGTGTTCGTGGGTTTTGCGTACATCTTTTGTACCGGCTTTGACGCTGGTAACGAAGCGTTCGGCCTGCCGGACACTCCAGCCTTGCGCAATAATTGTTTTTAACAGATATGCCTGACGCTCATCATCGCCTTTAAGTGCCAAGATCGCGCGGGCGTGACCCTCGCTGATGCGACCGGCGGCCAGCGCGTCGCGAGCTGCTTCCGGCAGGCCGAGCAATCGCACGGTGTTGTTAACAGTTGAAGTCGCTTTGCCGAGGCGCTTGGCGATAACATCATATGATAAATTAAACTGTTGGTGGAGGCGTTCGATACTAACGGCGGTTTCAAGCGGGCTTAAGTCGACTCGCTGTACATTCTCGATCAAAGCGACTTCAAGCTGCTCTAATTCCTCGGTGCTACGGATAATCGCTGGCACGTTTTGCAGCCCCGCAAGCTTTGATGCTCGCCAGCGCCTTTCACCGGCAATCAAGGTATATTTACCATCTTTAACAGGGGTAACCACCAATGGCTGGACGACACCGTGGCGTTTAATTGAGTCTGATAATTCAGCCAATGCTGCGGCATCAAAATGACTGCGGGGCTGCTGCGGATTTGGCTGCAGTTGGTCGACGGGTATTTTTTCAATCCGGTCGTCTGATGTTAGTAAGATACTCTTATCGAAATCACTCGAAATAAGTGCGTCGAAACCACGACCCAACCCTCGTTTAGGTGCCATACTCATACCTAAAATATACCACGTCTAGCGCTAGAACGCCTTGGCTTCGCCGACGGGGAAGACACGAATAATCAGTTTACCGATAATTTGGTCAGCATCAATCGGTCCAAAAGCGCGTGAATCCAGCGAATCTGGGCGATTATCGCCCGAGACAAACACCTGATGTGGCCCAAGCTTGTAATCGACATTACCGGAAGTTATCGGGATATTTTTACCGTATGGCAGGGCTTTATCAGGTTGAAAGCCCTTTGGATACTGATCATTATAAACAATTATCGTTCCATCTTTGACGACCACACGTTCACCGGGCAGGCCAATTACACGTTTTATGAGCTGTTTGCTGTCTTGTTGGCCAAATTCACCCAGTCCGCTCTCTGTAAATACTACGATATCGCCGCGATTGGGTATGTAATCGTGGTGGGTGATTTTAGCCCATGAGCGAGGTACTTTCCAGATGATTAGCTTGTCGCCGTTTTGAAGGGTGTTTTCCATACTTGGGCCATCTACCTGATAAGAACGAAACACAAAAGCGATTATAAATAGGGCTGTTAAAAGTGCCGCGCCGAGAATAGCAATCGTCGTAAATAGCTCGTGCCAGCCAGAACCGCCGGGTTTATCAGATACAAAAGGCTCGGGTGGCTTTGGTGGAGGCAAGGGTGCGGGCTTGGTTGGTTGGGTGTCCATACAGAGTTTTACTATAGCATAGCTAAGGTGTTAATCATAAGGGGTTTGGTGTTTTTGAACGGCATAGAGAAGCAGAATTTGTTATTATATAGACAGTAATGAGGGAAGCAATACAGAAAATCAAGCCGGCTAACGGCACATCGCATCTTTTGCACCTTGGATTAGTGCTAATATTGCCAATCGGCGTGTTTATTTTGGTCAGATTGCACTTCGATTCGTTGGCATTTGCTCTCGTTATCCTAAGTAAATGGCGGATGTTCGCAGTACGTCCTCGTTTTTGGCCGGCAAATATCCGCGCCAACTCGATTGATCTGATGGTAGGCTTATCCATCGTGGTATTTATGACCCAAACAGATAGCTTGATCAGCCAGTTTGCTTGGGTTATCACCTATGCGATCTGGCTTCTAGCGATAAAGCCGGGCAAAAGTATCCCAATGGTGACAATACAGGCGTTTTTAGGTCAATTAGCGTCGCTAAGCGCGCTTTACCTCTGGTCGGATGGGCCAGCCTGGATACTGACATTTCTAACGGGTCTGTTTTGTTTCTTAGCAGCACGGCATTTCCTCGATACGTTCGATGAGCCATACGCCAGAATGCTGGCCTATATCTGGGGATATTTTGGCGCCGCGCTGGCATGGCTACTGACCCACTGGCTACTCTATTATCAAGGTGTTGCTCAAATAACCTTACTACTTAGTACGCTGGGCTATGGCACAGCTGTCATATATTACCTAGACCACAATGATCGCTTGAGCAAAGGGCTTAGACGTCAGTTTATCTTTATTATGCTGGCGATCGTGGTCGTAGTATTAGCATTTTCGGATTGGGGGGATAAAGTTGTCTAGAGTAAATTTTCCTAAAGGCAAAGTTAGTTCGCGCTGGCTCAGTATCGTTGCGGTAATTTTATTAGCCGGCTTGGCTGGCTTCACTGGTTCATGGTTGCAAACCAAACACGCCTCAAATAATCTTGTTACAAATACTTCTGCCCAAAAGAAGATCGTAACTAGCGAAAGTGCACTAATTAGCCAGATTGCTAAAACCGTCGGACCTAGCGTGGTGAGCGTCAATGTCGAAATATCAGATAACACTACCGACTTTTTCGGCAACGCACAGCCCTCGGCCCAGGCAGCTGGCACGGGTATAATCATTAGTTCGGGCGGGCAAATTATGACAAACCGCCATGTTGTCCCGAGTGGTACCACGAAGGTTAGTGTTACCTTAAGCGATGGCACAGAGTTTAAAGATGTATCCGTAATTGGACGGACTAACGATAGCGATAGCCTAGATGTCGCATTTCTAAAGATTAATGACGCTAAAGGCCATAAGCTGGTGCCAGCTGTTTTAGGCGATTCAACCCAAGTTCAAGTCGGCGACAATGTAGTTGCGATTGGTAATGCGCTGGGCCAATTCCAAAATACAGTTACTTCCGGGATAATCTCTGGCTATGGCAGGAGCGTACAAGCAGGCGATAGCTCAGGACAAAGCAGTGCTACCGAGAATCTAATAAATCTGTTCCAAACTGACGCAGCTATCAATGAAGGCAATTCAGGCGGGCCACTGGTTAACATGAATGGACAGGTTATCGGAATTAATACAGCCATTGCAGGAAATGCACAAAATATTGGGTTTGCTATACCAATCAATGATGTTAGCGGGATGATTAACCAAGTCCTTAAGTCGGGTAAGTTTGCCAGGCCGTATCTGGGAATACGCTATTTATCACTGACACCCGATGTTGCTAATCAGTTAAATCTTAGTCAAACTACAGGAGCATACATTAGTAAAACTAGTGGTGATCAATCGCCATCAATTATTGCTGACAGTCCTGCTGACAAAGCTGGTTTGAAGGAAGGTGACATCATTACGGCTATTGGAGACACAAAAATTGATCAGACACACAGCCTAAGTACTCTGCTTGGTACTCACCAACCGGGCGATGACGTCAAATTGACAGTTGTGCGAGACGGCAAGACATTGCATATAAACGCTACACTTGGTACCTTGCCCAGTAGTTAAACGGTACGTTTTACCTATTTTTGTGTACGTTTTAGAACAATAATAAAATCATTTTTAGAGGTTGTTTCATAGCCATGAAAACGTGCTAACGTTTCGAGCGATTCATGTTGTGTAGGCAAAGCCTCAAATAATAAATACAACGGCATCTTTAACCGTTTAGCTAATTGTTCAAAAAGCTTGCGGTATAAATCAAGCCCGTCTTTACCGCCAAAGATGGCTAGTCGCGGTTCGTGTGTAGCAGCCAAGTTTATCTTGAAGTCATCTGGTACATATGGCAGGTTACAAAGCAGGACGTCGTAATTTAGCTGGGTTGAAGCAAGCAAGTCGCTCTCAACAACATTAATAGGCAGTGTAAATTTATCTACATTCATTTTGGCTACCATTAGGGCCGCAGCATCGATATCAATCAGTTCGACAGTTGCTTCTGGAAGCTCAAGTTTTGCAGTTATACCAAGTGCGCCACTGCCAGTACCCACATCTGCAATAATTGGCTGAGTACCTAAATTTTGCAACTTTTTAAGCTCATCGATCATGGTTTCTGATTCGGGTCGTGGCTCGAGTACTGCCGAAGTGATCAAAAACTCGTGACCATAGAACTCTTTTTTGCCACGAATGTAGGCAAGCGGCTCATGCGCCATCCGACGCTTGAGCAAATTATTGAGCCTCTTGATTTGTGATGCACTTAGTTCGTGATCAGTTTCTGCCAAAAGCTTAGCGCGATCAATTTCCATGACATGCTCAAGCAGCAATACTGAATCTAACCGAGCGGTGCCAATACCTGCCTTCTTTAGTAGCCTAGTGCTGGATTTTAACCAAATGTCATATGTCATTAGTTTAATTATAAAGCAATAACAGAGTAGATCACATTGACAAATATACAGAAAACAGTATAATAAGCTAATATGACAGGTGAAATGGCTCAGCGGTGGCATGATATAGCAATCGAAAGAGAGCTTGGGTTCATTGATACTAATCGAGAGGCATTTGCCGAGGCTTATTTCGACTTGGAACTGCCCGACAAGGCCAAGGTGTTTAGCGAGCTGACAAATAGTAATCTGGCACTACAACATTCTGTTCCATATACGAGGCCATTGCCGAGCTTAGTATTTCTAGGGGACGCCTATTTGTTTGCGGACGATGAAGCTCGTTGGCGCAGGCCTTGGATGGAAGGAAAAGCCATCGATGGTGAGGAGACAAGCAGATGGGCACATCTTATCAATCAACTTTTGATACCAATGTCTGGCTTGGATGTTGGAGATGAAGCACGACCCGCAGCATTTTCCGGCAACAACCGAGGAATTGGATGTTGCGCTAGTGCGGAATCATACTTCGCTGATCTGATCGAAGCCGTTAGCGGAAAACCAAGTAAGCTCAACAATCGAGTAAGTGTGTATACCGATAAAGCCCTTCACCCATTAGTACTGCGGAAATCATATGAAGAACGATCTGGAATAACGCTCGCACCATTGATTGCGTCCGACGTAAAAATTCCAGCGGGAACAATTGTGGGTCTTGGCGGAAATGTAAATGAATATTGTTTGGGAAAATCGAGGGCTAGAAATAAGTATACCCGCCTAGAAACATATATGGTTGAAGAACCTATTCCTCTTCAGCCCGTTAGGATAAGTCCTTGGGCGTTCAGTGCGGGTCTTGCTAGGACTGTGTTTGCTGTTCGTTCCTACGGTAAGAAGAAATACGATTCGGAGAGGGCAGGAATAGTAATAAATCATTCTTTAAGGGATTTTCGTGATGCTGCTAGCAGAGTTATGCAGCTTTGTGGGGTCGTAGCCTAGTTTTATTCCTGAGTAAGCAGTTCGTGTTCTGCTGCCTGGAGGTTTTCGATGAGGTCGTCGATATCACCTGCTAGCGCGCCTGGGATATTTGATCGGCTGTAGCCTATGCGGTGATCAGTTATGCGGTCTTGAGGGAAATTATATGTTCGTATTTTTTCGGATCGGTCGCCGGTGCCGATCAGTTTTTTGCGGGCGTCAGATAGGGCAGATGCTTCTTCATCAATCTTTTGTTGCAGCAAGCGTGATCGCAGGACGCTCATGGCCTTGGCCTTATTTTTTATCTGTGATTTCTCATCTTGGTTAGATACAACTAAGCCGGATGGAATGTGAGTAATCCGGACGGCCGAGTCAGTAGTGTTTACAGACTGCCCACCATGACCACCGCTACGATAAACATCGATTCGGAGATCATTTGGATCTATTTCAATATCGGTTTCTTCAGCTTCAGGTAACACAGCAACAGTAGTGGTAGAGGTGTGAACACGTCCTTGGCTCTCTGTAACAGGTACACGTTGAACGCGATGCACGCCAGCTTCAAACTTCAGGTTTTTATACGCTTCATCTCCACGGACCGCAAAAGTAATCTCTTTAAAGCCGCCGACTTCATTGGGAGATTCGCTAATTAGTTCGACCGTGTAGCCGTGATTTTCGGCCCAGCGCGAATACATTCTATAAAGCTCTCCGCCAAACAGACTAGATTCATCACCACCGGCGGCGGCGCGTATTTCTATAATCACATCATGATCATTATTTGGATCGGTTGGCGTTAAGGCTTCGATGAGTTTTTCTTCATTTGCAGCAATCTTTTTATCAAGCTCGCCCAGTTCGAGTAAAGCCATTTCAGCCATCTCGTTGTCTGAACTATTTTTTAATTCTTCGGATGATGTCTTGTCTGATTGAAGTTTAGATCGCTCGTCAAACAGGGCGATTAACTCCTCAAGCGCGCTTTTGCGTTTGGCGATTTTGGGATAACTTTTGTCAGAGAAAATAGCCGGATCCTGGAGCTTAGCATCCAGATCCTTGAGCTCGGCCCTAAGAGCTGCCTCTTTTTGATCCATCTTTAGCTACTTTTTGGTGGTGTCTATAGTTTGCTTTTCGACTTTGGCTTCGGCTTTGGCGACTTTAGCGGCAGCACGCTTTGACTCTTTTGCGGCGGCCTTGGCACGCTTGTCCTTGCTGGCGGCACCAGCTGCGGCGCGAGCCTTGAACTTATCTACGCGGCCTTCGATATCGAGGATACGCTCCTCACCGGTAAAGAAGGGATGTGAGGCGGAAGTGATATGAACTTTAATAAGTGGGTATTCGTTGCCGTCTTCCCATTTGGTGGTCTCCTCAGCGGCTGCAGTCGAGCGCGTCAAGAAACGAAAACCATTATTTAGGTCTTCAAACACGACAGGTCGGTAGTTATCTGGGTGCAAGCTCTTTTTCATTGAATTTCATAATACCACATCTGTTAGTAAGCCGTCAACAACTGCCGACTAATTGACATACAACACCGCTTATGCTATTATAGTACTATGCCTAAACATGAAAAACAACATGGCGAAACACCGGCAAACCAAAATCAAATAGGTGATCTATTTAATAAAAGTGAAGCATGGCTAAAAAATAATGGCCAGCTTGTCATTGAAAACTACGGTGACAGCGATCAGCCAGCTGCAATACTTGGACAGTATGAAGGATTACCTGTTACGGACGGGATGCCGCATGTAGTTGTCGAAGTGTCTGGCGATAGTGTACGAAAGCAGCTACCCGATGCTGCTGAAGCACTTCAGCTCGGCGAGACATTAAGTGTTATTCATTGGCTGCCGCACTATTCTAGCCCCAGCCGTAGCGGTCGACATCACCTAGCTCAATCAGAAGTAAGTTTCACTATCTCTAAAGCTGAGGGATTAGCAACAGCTTCCGACCGTATCGTAATTGGAAAAAATGTTGAAAGCGGCAAGTGGGAAAGTAGCCGTGATAACGAAGATGACTCAGCTCCCATAAGGGGACAGATAGAGCCGGATGCACTAGTAAAAGGCGTAGTAGCTGATTGGGCAAAACAAGGGTGGTATGAAGACGCAGCTAAAGCAGGGCCTTTGACAGAGGCAGAATACAAGGCCCTAAGCGCGGTAGTTGAAAATCTCGATGAGCTCACCAGATATGCTGCAGAAGCTTAAGAGACTTTGAATATACCGAGTTCGTAGGCACGCCTCACGCTGTGCGTCCGACCTGTTGCGCCGATTTTTTTGAATAATACTTTGTTGTTGTTCATTAGCCCCTGTCTGCTTTTTCCGATCATTCCAGCGACAGTCGCATTGGTTTGGCCTTGTGCAATCAAAGAGAGAACAACTTTTTCCTCTTGTGAAAGATAAGGCGCGCGCTCTTCAACATCAATCTTTATCCTGCCTTGCAAAATCGCAAGACTAATGACAGCCGCCATATTTTTTACTCCGAATTTTTCGATAATGCTGTTGCGAGCGTCTTCAACATCTTTCTCTGATAATGTATTTTCGCCTTCTGAGAGTTCAGCTGAGACAGATTCAAGCGTTCCGCCTAGGGAGGCAGAGTGCATCACGCGTTCCTCCATCTCGGTTAAGATAATGCCGCCTTCACTCGCCTCATGCGGTATTGAAGCGCGCCCTAGAGCCTTAGCTGCCGCTTCGGAAACTACAGGCGGGGGAGAACCGCTGCCTTTTTTTTCGGTCGAGGATTGTTCCATTGCAATATAATATACTTTTAGTGCACATTTTACAAAAAAGTTTACTTGAATTTATTTGTTTAATTTGCTACTCTTTAGGAGTAACTAATTAATCAGGTTGGGGTTAAATCCTCCCTCGTGGCACCTTGAGCGGACCATGCGGGCTCCCATCCGAAGAGAAAGGACAAATCATGGCGACTGATGTCGACATTAAACAATTATTAGAGGCTGGCGCGCATTTCGGGCACAAAACCGAGCGTTGGCACCCTAAGATGGCTCCTTATATTCACAGTAAGCGCGGCGGTACGCATATTATTGACCTAACTAAGACAGTGACTTGTCTTGACGATGCGCTGGCGTTTTTAACCAAGACTGCTTCAGAAGGCAAGCAAATCCTGTTGGTTGGCACAAAACGCCAAGCCCAGGACATTGTTAAAAAAGTTGCTGTTGAAACCAACATGCCATATGTAACAGAGCGTTGGCTTGGCGGCATGCTAACCAACTGGAACACGATCGGCGGAAGGGTTAAACACCTTCAAGAGCTCGAAAACCGCATGGCCAGTGGGGAATTGGCCAACAAGTACAACAAGCTTGAAGTTCAGCGTTTCCAAGAGGAAATCGATCAGATGAATGTTCTTTACGGTGGCGTTAAAGAGCTCAACAAGCGGCCAGGGGCAGTCTTTGTTGTCGATGTCGTGAATGACATTAATGCCGTACGTGAGGCTAAGCGCCTAAATATTCCAATTGTTGCGATTGTTGATACCAATGCTGACCCGAGCCTGATAAGCTACCCGATTCCTGCCAATGATGATGCGATTAAAACGATTCAGCTAATCCTGAATTACGTGCAGTCAGCTATTGAAACCGGCAAAGCTTCGGCTAAAGCCGCTCCAGAAAAGCCAGCCGAAAAGAAAACAATCAAGTCAGCTGAAACCACCAGTGAAACTGCTAATAGTGAGGAGAAATAAACATGGCAATTGATATTGCAGAAGTAAAACGCTTAAAAGATTTAACCGGAGTAGGTCTAACTGATGCTAAACGGGCGCTTGAAGATTCTAACGGTGATTTTGATAAAGCCTTAGCGGCTATGCGTAAAAAGGGCCTGACTAAGGCCGAAAAACGCGGCGAACGCGAGGCTCGTGCCGGAGTTGTCGGCACCTACAACCATGACGGCCGAATCGGCGTTTTGGTAGAAGTTAATTGCGAAACCGACTTTGTAGCCCGCAACGAAATCTTTACCGGGCTCGTCAAAGATTTGGCGATGCACATCGCAGCGTCGTCTCCTGTCTACGTGTCTGTTGAAGAAGTGCCGGATGACGATCGCAAAAAAATAGAAGCCGAATTTACTGAAAAGACAAAGAGCGATGGCAAGCCTGACAACATGATCGCTAAAATCGTCGACGGACAACTCCAAAAGTATTTTGCTGAGCGATGTTTGCTTGATCAGCCTTTTGTCAAAAACCCAGATGTAACTGTAGGTGAATACGTTAAAGACCATGCGGCCCGCCTCGGCGAAAACGTAGTCGTACGACGATTTAGTCGTATAGCGCTTGGCGAAGTGGCATAAATCCCGACACGTATAAGTTAAATATTAATTAACTGGCCTGTTTTTGTTTTGCCCTCAGCACGGGTAGGAGATTATCCTACTTTATGCCACCCTTCGAGAGACAGAGTATGCACAGATTGAACTGCGTAAAGGTCAGCGTAACTATTCCGGGATATTTATTGACCGTCATAGATGATTTAGCCAAGCAAAACTATCATTCGCGCAGTGGCGTTATCCGTGAGGCAATTATCACGTTTCTTATTGAACAAAGAATTAAAGAAAATGAAACTTTAGCCAAAATAAACAGAAACCGACTCAGAGACTACTTAAATCAACTGCTTAATTAGTTTATAATGGCTCCAATGGATACCAATCAAATTGTTCCGGATGCCCAAAAGAGGCTTAGTCAGGCGGTTGAGCGGTTTCGCGACGCCTTAAAAAGTCTGCGGACTGGTCGGGCCAGCGCCAGTATGCTTGACGGGGTTACGGTTGAGGCTTATGGCACGCCAATGCCACTGATTCAGGTGGCGACTATTACTGTGCCTGAGGCGCAGCTGATACAAATCACTCCATTTGATCCGAGCAATCTGCAGGCTATTTCGGAAGCCATTCGCAATAACCAAGCACTGGGGCTAAATCCAGCTGATGACGGCCGAGTTGTTAGAGTGCCGATTCCGGCATTAACAGAAGAACGCCGCAAAGAATTAGCTAAACAAGTCGGGCAAAAGCAGGAAGAAGCCATGATTGGCCTCAGATCAATTCGCCACGAGGCGTTAGATGCGATAGACAAAGCCAAAAAAGACAAGCAACTCGGTGAAGATGACGCAAAAAGGCTATCGCAGCAGATTGAAGATGCAATGAGCAAAGCAAAAGCTGAAGCCGAAACAATTTCTAAGTCAAAAGAGCAGGAAATCCTAACAATCTAGGTGTGGGTTACGACTATGGTGCCGATTGGTGCCCAGTCATAGACTTCTTTGGCTTGTACGTCTGGCAACGAAACACAGCCGTGAGAACTGTTAACGGCGCCAAACCAACTTTGTGGCCGCCAATAATTTCCATGAATGGCATAACCGCCGGTTTGGAAATAACTTATCCATCTGACGTGGGGCTGGAAGTAACGAGTGCCATTGGCATTCCAGCCGCGCATATCTTGGACGGCTAGTTTTTCATATATCTTAAACTGACCAACTGGCGTCGGGGTAGCAACTGCGCCAGCGCTAATTGGATAGCTATTCACCAGCTGGCCTTTTTCGTATAGGTACATTTGCTTAGAAACAATGTTAACCTCAATTAATTTATCAAAATCCGCGACCGTGCTGGTCGCATATGCCTGGGTTTCGGTTGGCAAGGTCAGCTGAAAGCCTTTGGCGCCAAGTAGAGTTTTACCAATTTGTTGAGAAACTGCAGATGTGTCTTGGAGTTTCACACCGTTTTGGCCGGTTGCAATGATCTGAGATGTGCCATCGGCATTGGTACGGCTTATCTGGTTTTTTGCAGATCGTAAATATGGTGCTGCAGTGTCGGTTAACGATTTATCGATCAATTTCTGATTTACATGTATATATGATGTGCCGGATTTATCTGAGACAACTTTAAGCCAGCTTTTAATAACCTCTGGCTTTATAGTGGTGGGCTTACCGGCGATATCCAAACTAATCGTTTGGGTCTCAATAGACTGCAGAGTGTTTGAGAGATCGGCCCCGGCCACGATTAAATTAGGTCCTGACTGCGGCTTGGCTGTAACATGTGCAGCAATCTGGCCAGATTGAGTATTGAGAGCCAGCTGGGTCGATTTGTATACACTGGCAACTTCAATTCCCGAAGAGGCCACGATAAGAAATAGCAAGGCAAAGACACCAAGACTGTAGCGGTGAATAAAATCTAGAGGGCGACTAAAAAACGTCCGCTTTTTGGTAATAATTCTTGGTTCGATATCCAATGCCAAGTCATCAAATGCGGACATCACAGGAATTGCCACCCGATGGGCAGGGCTAATCTGTTGGGCTGGATTTAGGGCAGGCTTAACCCTCACAAAATCATTACCAACTCCAAGGGTTGGCATTGCTACACGACTCACTTGTTAACCTCTGTTTTTATTTGCGTTTTGTTTTTTACGCGTTTTGGCTTTTTGTAAGCTTAAGGATAATTATATATATCGAAATCCGTATGTAAAGTAGTTTCTGGTTTTTGCTACAATAGTAGTAATGGCAGTCATATTATTGATCGCGGGCCTGATAATGTTTATTGGGCTGGTCGTTGTGCACGAGTGGGGCCACTTCATTATGGCTAAGCGCAATGGTGTTGATGTCGAGGAATTTGGCATTTTTTTTCCGCCACGACTTTATAAACGCAAGACAAAAGGCGGCTGGGATTTCACTATAAATGCCGTGCCACTTGGCGGGTTCGTCAGGCTAAAAGGCGAACATGACAGCGACACCGCTAAAGGCTCTTTTGGGGCCGCGACACTTTGGGTCAAGACTAAAATAATGGCTGCCGGCGTGGTGATGAATCTGTTAACCGCGATTGTCTTATTTACGATCCTGGCTTTAATAGGTATGCCTAAGCTGGTCGACAATCAGTTTACAGTCCAAAGAGACACGCAGCTGGTTTCTTCTAAGGTGTTGGTTGGCTATATCAGCAAAGGTTCGCCCGCAGACAAGGCGGGCTTAAGATCGCAAGACGAAATTACTGATATTGGCATGACTGGCAGCAGCCCGGTCGGAGTCTCATCGGCCGACGATCTGCCGGGGGTAACTCAGAAATTTGCCGGTGAAAAAGTGAATATTTATTATGTCCGAGATGGTCAGCGCCAAACTGCACAGACTACGCTTCTGAGTAAAAAAGCGGTTGAAGCCAGCAAAAAACAGGGTGAACCAAAAGGTTACCTCGGCATAAGTCCGACTGAATTTACTATGCAGCGCTCGACTTGGTCGGCGCCTATCGTGGCAGTCGGATTCACGGCCCAGCTGACCGGACTAACATTTCAAGGGCTGGGGCATGCTATTGGCGGGCTTGGCAGTCTTATTGCCGGCGCGGTAACAGGCAATACCGAGGCTCGCCAAAACGGTCAAACCACGGCGTCTTCACAGGTTTCTGGGCCAGTTGGCATATTTGTGATAATGAAGGACGGCAGCTTACTTGGATTTCAGTTTATGTTATTTATAATCGCTATTATATCTCTGACATTGGCAATTATGAATATCTTACCGTTTCCAGCGCTTGACGGCGGCAGGCTGTGGATGACATTAGCAGCTCATGGAGTTTTGAAACGGCCACTATCCGCCAAGATGGAAGAAAACATAAACGCGGCTGGCTTTGTCGTGTTGCTTCTGTTGATTACCTTAATTACCGTCGTCGATGTCAAACGCTTCTTCTAGCGCGCAAATCCAAGCTAAACCCGCTGATGATTCATCAACGGTGCCCTGGAATCCATGGCTAGGCGCGTTATTTACAATTTTTTTATTTATCGGGGCTCAATTCGCGGCCAGCGTTTTAATCCTTTTAATACCGCAAGTCGCCGGCTGGTCAACCGCCGAAACCAAGCAATGGCTAAATAACTCGCTCTTGTCACGGATTATATTTTTGTCGTTAACGACAGTTTTTATATTGGCGCCACTTCATTTTTATCTTAAAAGACACAATGTTGGCTATAAGATCCTCGGTTTGCGCAAGCCTCAGTGGCTAGATTTAGCTTGGAGCCTGGCGGCATTACCGCTATATATACTGACGTTTGCGATCAGTGTGGCTATCATTAAGCATTTTGCACCTGGACTCGATGTCAATCAGAGCCAAGACCTTGGGTTTAATGCTACATATAACGCTGGTCAACTATTTTTTATAGCAATAGCGCTCGTGATTTTGCCGCCGATAACCGAGGAAATAATCTTTCGTGGCATGCTGTACGGCAGCCTCAAAAAAGGATTGCCGATTTTAATAGCCGCTTTAGTTACCAGCCTATTATTTGCGGCAGGGCATCTGCTTGAAGGCGGCGACGGCGGTCTACTTTATATCGCTGGGATCGACACTTTTGTATTAAGTTTGATTCTGGTAGGATTACGCGAAGTCAGCGGTGGATTGTGGTCGTGCATTGGCTTGCATGCCATCAAAAACGGCATTGCCTTTGTAACTCTCTTTATCCTCCATGCTAGGTAAGGTACAATTGCAGGCATATGCGGTTGAGTCAGCTTTTCACAAAAACCAGTAAAACAGTGCCATCGGATGAAACGTCCAAAAACGCACGGTTGCTGATTCAAGCTGGCTTCATCCATAAGGAAATGGCAGGTGTCTATGCCTATACGCCGCTTGGACTTCGGGTCGTAGAAAACATCAAACAGATCGTGCGAGAAGAGATGAACGCAATCGGCGGCCAGGAATTGATTATGACCAATCTACAGCCACGCGAGCCTTGGGAGGCGACTGGACGTTGGGATGATAAGGCAGTTGATATTTGGTTTAAAACCAAGCTAAAAGACGGTTCGGAAGTTGGTCTAGCTTGGTCGCACGAGGAGCCGATTGTCGAGATGATGAAACAGTATATAAGCAGCTACAAGGATCTGCCAGTCAGCGTATACCAGTTTCAGACCAAACTCCGCAATGAGCTGAGGGCCAAGAGCGGCATTATGCGTGGCCGCGAATTTGTTATGAAAGACATGTATTCGATGAATGTCGATGCTGATGCGCACGATAAATACTACGACTCGGTGATCGAATCCTACAAAAAGGTGTACGATCGCCTAGGGCTTGGCGATGACACGTATGTGACATTTGCGAGTGGGGGAGCTTTTACAAAATTCAGTCATGAATTCCAGACCGTCTGTGAAGCAGGTGAGGACACGATATATTTACATGAAGCAAAAAATATCGCCATCAATCAAGAAGTAATGGATGATGAAAGCCTAGCTAAATTAGGCGTAAAGCGTGAGGAGCTTAAAGAAGTAAAAAGTTCGGAAGTCGGCAACATATTTAATTTTGGCACCGAAAAGAGCCAAAAAATGGATTTTGGGTTTACAAACGAACAAGGCGAACGACAATTTGTACATCTTGGATCTTACGGAATTGGCGTTACTCGTGTTATGGGTGTAATCGCCGAAAAGCTAGCAGATGATAGAGGTTTGGTCTGGCCAGAAACCGTTGCCCCAGCAAAGATTTACATTGCTAGGCTGAGCGACAAACCAGAAACCGTAAAACAGGCCGATGTGTTATATGATCGCTTGACACAGGTGGGTGTTCAGGTACTATATGATGACCGTGATCTTCGAGCTGGTGAAAAGTTCGCAGACGCCGATCTACTGGGCATACCATATAGGGTAGTGATCAGCGACAAAACTGCGGCCAGCGGTCACATCGAACTTAAAGAACGCACACAAGATAATGTTGAATCGCTTGATAGCGAAGAACTCTTAAGGAGGGTTGCCTAAAATGAAGAAGCAGTTTCGACTGACCCAAGCTGGTGTTGATGAATTACAATCTGAGCTAGACGCGCTTATTGCGAAACGTCCTGGCATCGCTGATGCCATTAAAACTGCCCGCGAGCTGGGCGATTTGGCTGAGAATGCCGAGTACCAGTCTGCTCGCGCTGAGCAAGAGAGAAACGAAACCCGTATTTCAGAAGTCGAAAACATTTTGTTAAATGCCGAAATCATCAAAAAACCGCGCGGCGACAGCAAAGTGCAGCTCGGATCTGTCGTTAAGCTAAAAGGCAGCACCAAAACTAAGGAATTCCAAGTTGTCGGCACCGTGGAGGCTGATCCACTTAGTGGCAAAATCAGCGATGAGTCGCCAATCGGGCAGGCATTAATCGGTAAACAAGTCGGTGAATCCGTCGAAATTAAAACTCCTGCCGAAACCGCCACCTACAAGATCGCCTCAATTGGCTAAGCTGGCTAACAGATAGAAACTCAGCTATAATCTAACTAAATGCAGTGGTTAAATAAAATAGCCGACGACCTTGTCGATCGTAATCCTGAAGGTGAAATTCTGATTGAAACCGGCAGCTCGCCGTCCGGCAGCTATCATTTTGGACACATGCGTGAGTTGGTTACGGCTGATGCCATCATGCTCGAGCTGAAACGCCGTGGCCGCCAAGCCAGACATATTCAATTTGTTGACGACTTGGATGCTTTGCGCAAAATCCCGATTAATATACCGGCAGAATACGAAAGGTATCTTGGCTATCCAATTTGCGATATTCCATCCCCTGAAGGCCGAGACAAATCATACGCCGACTACTTTTTACAGGGGTTGATTGATGCCTGCGCGTTTTTGGGCGTCGATGTTGAATACATCCATTCGCACAAAAAATACCGCGAAGGCTTTATGGTGCCGGCGATAGAACGCAGCCTAGAAAAAGTTGATGAAGCAAAGCATGCGCTAGAGTCAATCTCAGGCCGGCAGCTCGATAAACACTGGACACCGATCCAGGTAATGGAAGACGGAAGGCTAAAAAACCGCAAGTTTATTAGTATCGACGAACCGGCCAAAACTCTTCAATACGAGGATTATGAGGGTAAGACACAAACAGTCGATTATTCGAAAGGCGAGGTTAAGTTGGACTGGCGCTTGGATTGGCCAGGTAGGTGGTGGCTGCTCAAAGTCGATGCTGAGCCATCAGGCCGTGATCACATGACCAAAGGCAGCTCTTACGATACCGGCGTGCAAATTATGAAAGATGTTTATGAGGCGGAGCCGCCATATCCGATATCTTATGACTTTATTAACATGGCTGGTGACACCAAAAAGATGAGTGCCAGCAAAGGAACCGGCCTGGATGCTGTGCAGGCAGCACAAATCATGCCCCCAGAAGTTATGCGGTTCTTTATTTTACGGTCACCGCCGCTTAAAAGACTGTATTTTGACCCGATTGACGGCGTCGTGCAGTTGATGGATGAATTCGCAGCCTTCGCAGCCAAAACCGACCGCACAGAGTCCGAGGAGCAGCTTTATTATGTTGCCACCAGAGGTGTCGACAAAATAACTGTCAGCCGGGTACCTTTTTCCTTGCTGGTTGCCAGCTATCAAGCTGCGCTCAAAGACCCAAACAAGACCCTAGAAATTATCAGTCGGACCGAGCATGCCGAAACCGCTAAACAGGACGCAGAAATTATCAGAAACGAATTAAAATTTATCGAAGAGTGGCTCCAAAATCACGCACCTGAAGACGTAAAGTTTGAGCTGAGCAAGACAGTTTCATCCGAAGATTTTAATGATAAGCAAAAAACGTATCTTGCAAATTTAGCAGACAAAATTACTGGGGCGCCTGATGATGCGGATGGCGCCTGGTTTCATCAGGCAATCTACGAGCTCAAGGATTCCGGTGACTTAGAAACAAAAGAATTGTTCACAACACTCTACGAGGCGTTAATCGCCAAACAATCAGGCCCTCGAGCAGGCTGGTTTTTGAGTATATTGCCGCGCGATTGGCTTATAAAACGGCTACGACTCGAGGCTTAGGTGGTAGAAGTTAGCGACGAGCAGTTTCAGGAATTAATTAATCTCGCCATGACAGAGCTGCCTGGCGAGCATGTAAAAAATATTGAAAACGTCGCCATACTTTATGAAGACCTGCCGACACAGGAACAGATGATAAACGCTGGTATCAGCGGTCCAAACCAAACTTTACTGGGTTTATACGAAGGGGTGCCGCTAACTAAACGTCAAGGGATGACACGGACCTTTCCCGATAAAATCACGCTTTTTAAGCAGCCACTTCAATGGCGGGCCAATTCAGTCGATGAGCTTAAAGAAGAAATTAAGCACACGATTTGGCACGAAGTAGCGCATTATTATGGTCTTGATCACAAAAAAATAAGGGAATTGGAGTAGTCTATGAGCGGCAAATTAAAGCATCAAAGTTTGTGGGATAAAATTTGGCGCGATAGCGATGGAAAAGTCGTAATTTGGCAGACGCCGAATGTCTGGCTGATTGGCTGGGCAATATTTACCTTTGCCTCACTATTATTTAGTAAAGGTTTGATCTCAAACATACTGAGTTGGGCAGGCGAGGCGTCGCTGTTTGTGTGGTGTCTTCAAGAAATCTTTAAAGGCGTAAATTATTTTCGTCGTATGCTGGGCGCGGTGGTTTTGTTTTATGCGATTATGGCCCTATTAAGAAGTTTTTAATTTTTCTGCGAATTTCTGACGCAATTTTTGGATCTTAGGGTCAATAATTAGCTGACAATAGCCGGCATCTGGATTTCGATTGTAATAGTCCTGCATTGATTCGTCAGCTGGCCAAAATTTAGTATATTCGACAATTTGGGTCACAATCGGATCGGGCCAGAGTTCGGCAGCAAATCCAGACTTCAATTTTTCAGCAGTGAGTTTTTGAGCTTCATCATGATAAAAAATAACCGAACGATAGTGCTCGCCAACATCATTGCCTTGTCGATTTAGGGTCGTCGGGTCGTGCATCACAAAGAAAATTTCTAAAATTTCATCGTAAGTAATTTTTGAACTATCAAATTTAAGCTGTACGACTTCGGCGTGACCTGTTGTGCCGGTATATACTTGCGCGGAAGTAGGGTTCTCTAGATGGCCGCCGCTATAACCTGATATCACTGATTCAACACCATTGATACGTTGGTAAAACGCTTCGAGGCACCAATAACAGCCTCCGCCTAATGTCGCTAATTCGAGCTTCATAATCTTATGTTACTCAGATTACGTAATGTGCGCAATGTGATGCTTGGCATAAGTCGTGTAAACTAGCGCTGTGGCAGTAATTATTTTTGATTTTGATGGCACGATAGCAGACAGCTTCGATTACGTAGCTAATTTTTTAGCCCGTGAAGCCGGGCAGGCGCCACTTAGTGACCACGATCGGCATGAGTTAAGAGGCTTGTCGATGGTGGGAATGGCAAGAAAGTTAGGTTTCAAATGGTGGCAGGGTCCGAGGTTATTTTTTAAGGGTCGCAGCGAAATGCGTAAAACAATTAATCATCTTAAAACCTTTAAAGGCATACCAGAAGTCGTCCGTAAACTTCATGCTGAAGGCCACGAACTATTTATATTAAGCACCAATTCCGTACGCAATATTAAGCACTATTTAAGGCGGCATCGAATGTATAAACATTTTTTGCAAATTTATGGGGGCGTTGGTGTGTTTGGCAAAGGTCCGGCTTTGCGCCAACTGCTGCGGGATCAAAATTTCGATGTGACACAGGCCGTCTATGTAGGTGACGAGTTACGTGATGTGGAGGCTGCCAAGTCTATTGGGATGCGCGTGGTGGCAGTTAGCTGGGGTTTCGCCAGTCGGCAAAATCTAGAAGCTGCTAAACCGACAGGGCTGGCTGATAATCCCGAAGAATTAATGCGCATTCTGCAAGAAGTTTAAAAGTGGCTTGATACAATACAAGTAATGGCTTATTCGAGACGCTCACTACCATATCAACCTGGTCAAACACTTCCGTATAAGGTTAGCCGATCAAAAATCGAGCTTTTTAAACAGTGCCCGCGTTGTTTTTGGCTGGATGCTAGGCTTAAAATTAAACGTCCTGACGGTCCGCCATTTAACATCAACAAAGCGATCGACGAATTATTTAAAAAAGAGTTTGATAGTTACCGAGCAAAAGGCGAACCTCATCCGCTAATGTCAGATAATCAGATCAAAGCGGTGCCGTATCAACATAATGATTTAAATAAGTGGCGTCATAATTTTACTGGTGTCGAAGCCCTGCATCAGCCAACAAATTTGCATGTTTTTGGTGCAATTGATGATGTTTGGGTAAACGACGACGGCGAATTAATTGTCGTCGACTACAAAGCTACCGCAAAAAGTAGTGAAGTTGGTATCGACTCGGATTGGCAAATCAGCTACAAACGACAGATGGAAGTCTATCAGTGGCTACTGCGCCAAAACGGCTTCAAAGTTAATGACACAGGCTATTTTGTCTATACCAACGGCCGGTTTGATCTAGATGGTTTCAACGATCACTTAGAGTTTCGTACCAAAGTTATAGCCTATACAGGGAACGATTCTTGGGTTGAGCCGACACTGCAGCAAATGAAAGACTGTCTCGAAGATGACCATATGCCCCCGATTGGCACGGCTGCCATGGGCGGCGACTGCGATTTCTGCAGCTACGCTCGCTCCCGCACCGAACTCACTCTAAAAAGCCTTCAAGCTAATAAAAACAAGTAAAGCTAAGTTATAATATTCACATGCTAGATATTCAGTTTATTCGGGAGAATGCCGAGCTTGTTGCCAAAAAGTCCAAGCAGAAGGGTTACGATGTTGATGTAACTCAGCTTTTAGGTTTTGACAAGCAGAGGATAGAGTTGCTGCAACAGGTCGAAGATTTAAGGCGACAGCGCAACGAGCAGACTAGCCAAAATAAAGGTCAAAAACCATCTGAAGAGCAAATGCAGGCAGGTCGTGAACTTAAAGACAGGCTGACCGATTTAGAGCATAAGCAAGCTGCGATTGATAAGGAATATTTAGAATTGCTTGAAGCCATTCCGAATATTACTCCTGATGATACTCCGGAGGGCGGCGAGGAAAACAACCGCGAAGAAAAAAAATGGGGCGAACCGCGCCAAGATGAAGTCATTGATCACCTAGCGTGGGGCGAAGCTAATGGTCTGATTGATTTTGAACGGGGCGCTAAGGTCGCCGGGGCTAAGTTTTACTTCCTCAAGGGTGCATTGGTCGAACTCGAGCTGGCATTATTTCAGTACGGCCTTCAGTTAGCTTCAAAATACGGTTTCACGCCAGTGACAGTGCCAAATATGGTCAACGAGCGTACCATTAAAGGCACCGGATTTATGGCTAAAGGCGATGAAGATCAGATATATAAGATTGAAGGCGAAGACCTTAATTTAATCGCCACAGCTGAGATTCCTATTACAGGACTGCATTCTGACGAAATAGTGGATGCTTCAAAGTTGCCGATTCTTTACGCTGGACTTAGCCCAGCCTACCGAAAAGAAGCCGGGGCCTATGGTAAGCATAGTAAGGGCTTATATAGGGTTCATCAGTTCAATAAGTTGGAACTTTACGTTTTCTGTAAGCCTGATGAAAGCGAGAACTGGCATCAAAAACTGGTCGATTTGGAAGAAGAACTTTGTCAGAGCCTAGATATCCCATACCGTTTAGTTAGAATTGCCGCTGGCGATCTCGGTCAATCTGCTTATAAAAAATTTGATATAGAATATTGGAGCCCAAGCGATAAAGGCTACCGTGAGTTGATGAGCTGCTCGAACGTAACTGATTATCAGGCCCGCAGGCTAAATATACGATACAAAAACGAGCAAGGTAAAACCGATCTCGTACATACACTAAATGGTACTGCAGCAGCTTACAGCCGAATGGCAATAGCAATTATCGAGAACTTCCAAACACAAGGCGGGCAAGTAAAAATTCCAGAGGTTTTGCAACCGTTTATGTCTGGACGCACCGAGATTTGATTGCTCGATGAGAGTATAATAGAAGGTGTGGAGCTAAAACAACCAGCACGTTAAAAGGAGAGGGGAAATATGTTTCAAAAGTTTGAAATTAATGCCGTCCATGCCGATGTCGACGACAAACTCAAAGCCTATGTTACCAAAAAAATCGGTGGTCTGGATCGTTATATTTCAAAACACAGCCGTCAGAGTGCTCACGGCGAAGTTCACCTCAAAGAAGGCAAAGGCAAAAATAACAATCGATTTAGTTGCGAAGTCACTCTGTTTTTGCCGCATCAATCAATTATTGTTAAAGAAAGTGCCGTAAACATGTATGCGGCGGTTGATATTACCGAAGTTAAATTAAAGCAACAGCTGCAAAAATATAAAGACAAACACCATAGTGGCAAAATGCACCGGCATCTAATTGGACGGTTAAAACGTAAGATAACTAGGTAACGGACACAAGTTTCAGTCGCATTCGGCGCCCAAAAGCGTTATAATTGAGTGTAATATTTTCAGGACTTTAAATGGGGTACGTAGCGACTGATGCATATTGTATTTAAGAAAATTTTGGGGGATCCGCAGGCCAGAACAGTTAAGCGTCTGCGTAAACGCGTTGCTAAGGTTAATGATTTATCCGACAAATATAAAAAGTTGAGCGATAAAGAGTTAAAAGCTCAGACAGATGTGCTTAAAAAACGCCTCAAAAAAGAATCACTTGATGCGATTCAAGCCGACGCTTTCGCGGTTGTGCGCGAAGCCGCGACACGCGCACTTGGGCAGCGGCACTTTGATGTGCAGCTCATTGGTGGCATGGTTTTGCACGAAGGTAACGTCGCCGAGATGAAAACTGGTGAGGGTAAAACTTTGGTGGCAACGGCTCCTGTTTATCTCAACGCTCTGACCGAAAAGGGCGTACATGTTGTGACTGTTAACGATTATCTGGCTCAACGTGATGCTGGTTGGATGGGTCAGGTTTATGATTTTTTGGGTATGACAACTGGTGTAATCGTCGGCGATCATAGTTATATTTATGATCCGAAGTTTACAAACACGGAGCACGAAGATGAACGCTTCCGTCATCTCAAGCCTTCAACTCGTCAAGAGGCTTATGCGGCAGATGTCACATATGGTACCAACAACGAATACGGCTTTGATTACCTGCGTGATAACATGGTGCGCGAAGAAGATCAGTTGAGGCAACGCGATTTGCATTTTGCGATTGTTGACGAAGTTGACTCGATTTTGATCGATGAAGCCCGCACGCCTTTAATTATTAGTGCGCCTAGCGTTACCAGCGGCACGGCTTATGCGCAATTCGCAAAAGTTGTTCGCCAACTACTCAAAGAGAAGCATTTTGAAACCGACGAAAAGCGTAAAACCGTAATTTTAACAGATGCCGGTGTCGAAAAAGTTCAAAAAATTCTTGGTATTGATAATCTGTATGGCTCTGAAAATATCCGCACGATCTACCACCTGCAGCAAGCATTGCGGGCTCACGCATTGTTTACGCGTGACAAAGATTACGTGGTGACAAAAGAGGGTGAAGTAGTCATTGTCGACGAATTTACCGGCCGCTTGCTAGCTGGACGACGCTACAATGAAGGCTTGCACCAAGCGATCGAAGCCAAAGAAGGTGTCGAAGTGCAGCAAGAAAGTATGACCTTGGCGACCATTTCGTTCCAGAACTACTTCCGCCTTTACGAAAAGCTTTCAGGCATGACCGGCACCGCTTTAACTGAAGCAGAGGAATTCCACCAGATTTATAAGCTGGATGTTGTCGAAATTCCGTCCAACCGCGGCCTAGCTCGAGTTGACCGTACAGATCGAATCTACCGCACCGAAAAAGCTAAGTTTAAGGCAATCGCGCGAGAAGTACAGACTTTACACACCAAAGGTCAGCCAGTCTTGATTGGTACAGTCTCGATCGAAAAAAACGAGGCTCTTGGCACCTTACTGGATAAAGCTAATATTCCACACCAAGTTTTAAACGCTAAAAACAATGAACGCGAGGCAAAAATCGTAGCTAGTGCAGGTGAAAAGGGTGCCGTAACGCTCGCGACAAACATTGCTGGTCGCGGCACCGATATTGTGCTGGGCGATGGCGTTAAAGAGCTTGGCGGATTGTTTGTGCTTGGTTCAGAGCGACATGAGTCACGCCGAATTGATAACCAGTTAAGAGGCCGGTCTGGCCGACAGGGCGACCCAGGCATAACTCAATTCTTCGTTAGTACCGAAGACGACCTGATGCGCATATTCGGCGGAGAAAAAATATCAGGCATCATGAATCGCCTCAATGTAGACGACGAAACCCCAATCGAGAACCGTTTGATCAGCCGAAGTCTGGAAGGCGCCCAAAAGAAAGTCGAAGGTTTCCATTTTGATCAACGTAAAAGCGTCGTGCAATACGATGATGTGATGAACCGTCACCGCAAAGCGATTTACGCTATGCGGCGTGAAATTTTGCGAGCCAGTAACATAAGCAAGCGCATTAAAATCTTGATCGATGATGAAGCGCATAACTTGGCTACGTCTGATCTTGTGACTTCAGACCAGTTCGAAGACGCTCTAAAAGAAGTTTTCCCATTTGACGAAGAGGCCTTAGACAGATTATTTGATACTGACGCTACGAAGTTCGAAGAGGTATTAAAAACCGAAGCAGCTGAATTGTACGCGGCTCGAGAAACCGCTTTTACAGCAGATATAATGCGCAAGATCGAACGAGATTTGTATCTTCAGATTCTCGATAATCTTTGGATGCAGCACCTAGAAAATATGGACCACTTGCGTGAGGGCATCCACTGGATGAGCGTTGGGCAACAAGATCCTTTAGTAGAGTATCGTCGTCGAGGGCAGCTTCTATTTGATGATATGCAAAATACTTTGCGTCATGACGTCGTGCTTCATCTTTTCCATGCACAGCCGGTTTCGCAGGAGGAATTAGATCGAGTTACCGAAACCGAATTAACTCTGGCCGCCCGCGGCTCAGTAGACAACGCTTCGCAAATAATCACTACTGATACTGAACTTAGTGAACGCGACTTTACTGATAGACGAACCGCTCAAATCGAAAGAAAGAAACAAACTACCAACATTAAAAAAGCTCGTAAAAAGGAACGCAAACGCAAAACTGCCGCTAAGCGAAGGAAAAAATAAGCCGTGCGGCATACTGTCGATGAAGTCCGCCTGAAGTCCGGAGCCCGAGGTTTATTGGTGCACGTTCCGGATGCATCCGTTATGACAGTCGACATAAATTTTCGTGCTGGTGAATACTTGGTCGATGAAGAAAAATGGGAAGTTCCACACTTGATGGAACATGTTTTGCTTGGTGCAAACGAGCTTATTCCCAGAGCTCGCGACTTTCAGGCGGAGTTAGAAAAAAACGGCGCCTACAGTAACGCGACGACAGGCGTCTACGACATTACTTATGAGGCTGAATCGGCAGATTTTGAATGGGACAGAGTCCTGGGGCTGTTGCTAACCGCAATTTCAAAACCACTGTTTTTAGCGGATGAATTTGAAGCTGAATTTGGTAACGTCCAAGAAGAAATGGCTGCCCGCAGCAATAATCACTTTCGCCGCCTAAGCCTAGAAATGAGGCGGAGCTTAGGGCTAATTGCAAAGAGTGATGCTGACAGGCTAGAGCTGATGAAAAACGTTCGACTTAAAGACGTGCGTGATCATTACAAAAAGACTCATTTCTCAAAAAACATGCGTTTTGTAGTTGCAGGTAATCTAACAAAAAGTCGTCGTCATTTATTAGTAGAAAAAATGGAAGCAATCGAGCTGCCACAAGAAGGCAAGCGATTTCAACTGCCGCATGAGTATCCCAAAAAGCTTAAAACTTCGGTCTACGTCGCAAATGACACCGTAGAAAATCTATATTTTTACATAGATACTTTTTTGAACCGCCGCATGACCGAGGCTGAAACAGACTGCTTAAGTTTGGTAAATACCATGCTTACGGAAACGCTATATTCTAAAATTTTGGGTACTGCGCGTGAACGTGGACTTGTTTATGGCATGAATTCTGGGTTGAGCTACACCCGCGATGCGAGTAACTGGTGGTTTGGCACGCAGGTGTCTGATAAAAACGCCAAAGCACTGCTTGAGATCACTGTTACAGAACTTCAAAAAATTGCTGCCGGCAATATTTCCGATACTGAAATCGAGGCAACCAAGCAATATGCTCTAGGCAGATATCATCGAAGCGGTCAGACTGTCGGTGCGACCGCCTCAGCATATGCCAGTCGATATTTTTTTGACGGGGCAATCGAGAACTATCGACAGATCCCCGAACGCATAGAGGCAGTTAACAAAAAAGGTATTGTCGATATCGGGGCAGCCATGTTCGAAGATGATGTATGGGGTTTTGGTGTGTTAGGAAATTGTGGTGAAACATTCGTACACGAGCTTCAGCAGCAAATTTCCACTCTCTGGCCGAATCGCAAAAACTAATAAGACCGAGCTGATATACTAAACTCAATGGAAGAGCAAAAAAGTCAAGCAGAAAGTTTGCAACAACAGATACAGAATGCCATAGTGCAGCTTAAGCTTGAAGAAGAGGGGCAACGATTATCTGAGCTGAAAAAGCGAAGTCAGGAGCCTGGCTTTTGGGATGACTCAACGGCTGCCCAGTCGACCATGCAAGAGATTGCTAAGCTTGAGGCGAGGACAAAGCCATGGCTAGAGCTCAAGCGCGACACTAAGGAAATTTGCGAACTGCTTGAGTTAAATGATGACAGCATCAAAACCGAGCTAAGTAGGCAGCTTAAGTCGGCTGAGGACCAATATAATAAGCTTAAGAACGATTTGAAGCTCAATGGTCCATACGACGATCATGATGCTATTGTTTCTATTTATGCAGGTGCTGGTGGCACGGATGCACAGGATTGGACACAAATGTTGTTCAGAATGTACAGCCGATATATCGAAAATAACAGATGGAAGGCTAGCGTTGCAGACGAATCTGCTGGTGAAGAAGCCGGTCTCAAGAGCATCACGATATCAGTAGATGGACCTAATGCTTATGGCAAACTAAAGAGCGAACATGGCGTACATCGGCTAGTGCGACTAAGTCCGTTTAATTCGGATAATTTAAGGCAGACAAGTTTTGCAAAAGTTGAAGTCATGCCAAAAATAAACAAACCCGAAGAGCTAGAAATAGACGAGAAAGACTTAAAAATTGATGTCTACCGTAGTGGTGGGCACGGCGGGCAGTCGGTTAATACGACGGACTCTGCTGTACGCATAACACATATTCCAACTGGTATCGTAGTTGCTATTCAAAATGAGCGTTCGCAACTCCAAAACCGCGAGACAGCAATGACAATCTTGCGATCGAAGCTCATCCAGTTGCAGATGGAGCAGCACGCCGAAAAAGTCAGCCAGCTAAAGGGTCCTAACCAGTCTGCGGAGTGGGGTAATCAGATACGCAGCTACGTGCTGCACCCTTACAAGCAAGTTAAAGATTTGCGCACTAAGTACGAGACAAGCGATCCTGATTCGGTGCTGGATGGTGATCTCGATAAGTTTATTGATGCCTATCTAGAAAACACGCTTAATCAGTAGCATGCTTATGCTTGCATAAGCTAAAAAATCAGCGGATAATATACTTCCCGCAAGGGAAGCTATATGATTGAACCGTTTGAACAAGAGACAAGTAAGCGATGGTCTATTGCCGGATCAGGCGTAGTGGGCGGCGCTGTGATCGAAATGCTGGCTAAAGAAGGTGTCGCCGCCCGACATGGTCTTAATCCTGACCCTGATTTTGTATTAAGAACTGATGGTTGGCATCGAGGTGGACGCGAAGGTCACCTGACGGGCATTGAGCCGACGGAGCTGCCACCCGACACAGATGTCCTATTTGTCGCGACAGCACCCACAGTGGATGATGAGCCCACCTATTCCTTAATAAAAAGACAACTCGGTCAGGAAAAAACAGTTATTACCGCCGAAAAAACATCACTAGCAGAGAACTTTTCTGAATTAACATCTTTACCCGGCCAGCTGGGCTATTGGGCCACCGTTGGTGGTGGGGCCCGGTTAATCCCTAGCCTTGAGCTGTTCACACTTGACCCAGAAAATGTCCGCGAAATACATATTGCTCCTAACGCGACTCTGACATTTATATTTGGCATGGTCCAAAAGGGCAGTACGCTCGTCGAAGCGGTTGAGCTTGCAGAAAAAGCCGGCCTTGTCGAGCCAGGTGATTTTGGTCTGACCGACGAGCTGCACATTATACAGAAAGAAGCTAAGCTTGATGTGCCCAGAAAGATATCCATTTTATGGAATACGATTTTCCCGCATTTAGAGCCTATGCCAGCAGATGCGCTACCAACTGAGTTGGACAATGACGAAACACTTGAAGCAATTCGACGTGTGCGAAGCTATAGATATTTGGTTTCATTATACCCTGAGACAGAAGCAGCGCTCGCCAAAAAAGGTAACAAGGGTCGGATAGGTGGCTTTAAACGCTACCATGCTGGCTGGATAGCAATTGGAGGTTTCCAGAGAGTTGATAAATCGACACTACAAAGAAACTTTCGAAATAGTCGCGGCCCACAGGGCGGTTACTATATAAGGCTAGGCGCTGAAGGAGAGCAAGAAGACGATGGCGTATACGGATCGATTGGTGTTTCTGCCGGCGCTCGAGCAACAGCTACTGCAATGCTTGATAACCTTATTCATATTAGGCGGTCTCTCGGTCAACTGCCTTAATGCTATAATAGTCCTAATGATTTTGCTCGATAGAGTATCCAAAAAATATCCTAAGTCAGAGGGCACGGCGATTGATCGCATTAGTCTGCATGTCGATCCTAAGGAGTTTGTGATCGTCGTGGGTCAGAGCGGTGCTGGTAAGACAACTCTTTTAAGACTTTTAACGCGAGAAGAGCGGCCCACATCCGGCAAAATAATTGTTGGCGGAATTGATTACGACAAACTGGCTGACAAAGACATTCCAATGCTGCGACGGAAAATTGGCGTAGTATTTCAAGACTTCAAGCTCCTGCCAAACAAGACTGTATTTGAAAACATCGCGTTCGCGCTTGAAATCGTCGGCATAAGCAATCGGGAGATCAAACATACCGTGCCTAAGGTGCTTGATATCGTAAATCTTAAAGGCAAAGAAAACCGTATGCCGCGCGAACTTTCCGGCGGTGAAAGACAGAGAGTTGCTATCGCGAGGGCAATCGTCAGGCAGCCACGAATATTAATTGCTGACGAGCCGACGGGCAACCTTGACCCTAAGCACGCTTGGGATGTAATTAAAGTTTTAGAAAAGATTAACCGATACGGCACAACTGTGCTGCTGACCACGCATAACCAAGATATAGTAAACCGGCTAAAAAGACGGGTAATTACCATCGAGAGCGGTAAAATAGCCAGCGACCGAGCTAACGCGACGTATAAGATATGAAAAGACGATTAATTACATTCTGGAGAATTCTCCACACTGGCATAGTGAATTTTATGCGCAATGTCAGTTTGGCAGTGGCGGCCATGGCAGTCATGTCAGTGACACTCACGATCGTTCTATTCTCAGTGATTGCCAATGCTACATTTGAAAACACTATTAAAGACATCACTGCCAAAATCAGCGTATCTGCTTATCTGCAAGATTCAACCACCGAAGGACAAGCCAAAGTAATGGTCACGAATCTCAAAAAATTGCCAAATGTTAGCAAGGTCGTATATCTAAATAAACAGCAGGCAACTCAAGCTTACATCGACCAAAACAAGACCAACAAAGATTTGGTTACGGCCGTCATCCAGGCTGATAACCCGATTCCAGCAACTATACAGGTATATCCCACAGACTTAGACGAAGTGCCGGCGATCAAAGATTTCCTAGTAAAACCAGAGTATAAAAAGCTCCAAACATCAGACTCGCCTTCATATAACGACACACGCAAAGAGGCGATCGATAACATTGCTCACGCCACTAATGTGCTTCGCAAGATAGGTGTCATTGGCGTGATTGTTTTTGCCATGACCTGTGTGCTGACAATCTTCAATACTATACAGATGGCAATATTTAACCGTCGAGATGAGATCACGATTATGCGTCTACTCGGAGCAAGTACAAGTTATATCCGTGGGCCATTTGTAGTCGAAAGCGCCATCTACGGCTTACTGTCGGCCGTGTTCTCGATTGTAATTGTTAATTCTGCCTTTTTGGCCTCGAGTGGGGCGCTGCAAGCCAGCAGCCTCGGACTGCTGGATATAAACTACGCCAACGAGTTTTTTAATGACCATTTCTTCCAGCTTTTGGGATTACAAGTCGCAATTGGTATAATAATTGGTGCTGGTTCTTCAATAATAGCGACCCGCCGGTATCTCAAATTTAAAGTAAAATAAGTCAAAATAATAGCAGATAGCCTCGAGGGGCTTGAAAGGGTATGTTATAATTATTTCTAGGTTAAAAAAACCAAAAAAAATGTCAACAAAACAGTTACCAAATCAGTTCTATAGATTGCGTTCGATTCTTTGCGCTTTGGTTTTAGTGGGCTTGATTGGGGCTGCAGCTGCTGCTCATGCTGATCAATATGACGCACAGATAAATGCCTTGCGCGAGCAAAACGCTCAAGCTCAAGGTGTATTAAACGGATTGTCTTCTCAAGCCAGTAGCTACCAAGATACCATCTCCAAACTCCAGACTGAGATCAATGCCGTCCAGACACAAATTAATGCCAACGAGGCGCAGCAAGCCTTGTTGCAGCAGCAGATTGTCGAAGCTCAAAATAATATAAAGCTTCATAAAAAATATCTAGGCCAAGATATTAAAGCCATGTATGTCGATGGCTCACTGTCTACAATTGAAGAACTAGCAACCAGCAAAAGCCTGAGTGATTATGTTGATAAAGAAGAGTACCGGATTGCTGCACAAAATAAGATCAATAAGACTATCAAGCAAATCGCTGCCTTACAAACCGAGCTGCAAAAGAAAAAGAGTGAGCTAGATGCTCTGGTTGATTCGCAAAAAGCCCAGCAATCCCAGCTTGCCAGCGCTCAAGCCCAACAAAAGGAGCTGTTGTCATACAACCAAGGTCAGCAAGCTGCCTATAATTCACAAATCAGTTCTAACACCAGCAAGATTGGCGAGTTGCGCCGCGCGCAGATAGCTGCCAACAGTCGGTTCACCGGAGGCCCAGCCGGCAGCGGTCCAGCCTGTGGTGGCGGCTATCCAGCTATGTGGTGTGAGATTCCTCAAGATTCTGTTATCGATGCTTGGGGCATGTATAACCGCGAGTGTGTTAGCTACACGGCCTTTAAAGTCCACCAAGATTATTTGGCTGGACGCAACAGCCGCGACATGCCTTACTGGGGTGGTATCGGCAATGCCAACCAGTGGGATGACAACGCCTACGCCTACGGCATACCTGTCGACAATAACCCCACGCCTGGCGCGATCGCCGTCAGCAACTCCGGTTTTTATGGCCACGTCATGTACGTCGAAAGCGTCAACGGCGATGGCACGTTTAATCTCAGTCAATACAATGCATCACTTGATGGTCGCTATTCGACACGCAGCAATGTCAGTCGAGCCGGCTTGGTATTCATCCACTTCTAAGACAACGTTCAAGCTGGTATAATTAAGCTTAATGAGGCTAAAACCAAAAAGTGGGCGAAGCGTACTAAAATCGATGGGGAATATTTTGATTCTACTGGCCATTTTTATGGTCGGAGTCAATGTGGGCAATGGTCGGATTGATTTCCATAAAGGTAACAGCAGCAATAAACAGCTCCCGTCCAGCCTTGATTACAGTTCGGTAAATCAGGTCTATCAATCACTTAAAGAGAATTACGACGGCAAATTAACCGAAGACCAGCTGATAAATGGTTTAAAGCACGGCTTGGCAACCTCGACTAAAGACCCTTACACGACATATTTTACCCCTAAAGAAGCCAAGGAATTTACGGATGATTTAAATGATACTTTTAGCGGAATCGGCGCTCAGCTCGGTCTCGATAAGGATGGAAATCTTGAAGTAATCGCTCCGATCGACGGCTTGCCGGCTGACAAAGCCGGCCTTAAAGCCAAAGACATAATTGTCACGATTAACGGCACAGACACTAGTGGAATGGCGATTGATGAAGCTGTCAATAAGATCCGCGGGCCGAGCGGCAGTGAAGTCAAATTACAGGTAGTTCGCAATAAAACTCAGCCACTTGATTTCAAAATTACTCGTCAAAACATCGATCTACCGAGCGTAAAAACTAAAACGTTGGCCAACGGCACAATAGGCTATATCCAAATTACCAGCTTTGCAGATGACACGGCCGAACTTGTCCAAAAAGCCGCGACAGATTTTAAGGCGCAGGGAGTTAAGGGCATAATTCTTGATCTAAGAGATAACCCCGGAGGACTGCTGGATTCGTCTGTAAAGGTTTCTAGTCTGTGGCTTAAGGATGGTACAAAAATCCTTGATCAAAAAGAGGGCAAAACAGTAACCGATACCGAGGTTTCAAGTGGTGCAAACACTCTACAAGGCATCCCAACAGTCATTTTGATAAACGGTGGTAGTGCCTCGGCCAGCGAAATAACAGCCGGCGCGCTACATGACAATAAAGCCGCCTACATAATTGGAGAAAAGAGCTACGGTAAGGGCGTTGTGCAGCAACTAATCAATTTCCGCGACGGTTCGCAGCTTAAAGTCACCGTAGCCAGCTGGTACCGACCTAACGGGCAAAACATCAATCACAAAGGTATCACTCCTGATAAAGTCGTTAAACTCACTGATGAACAGGCACAGGCAGGCACCGACACTCAGCTAGACGCAGCACTAGCGTATTTAAAAACCAAGCAATAGGCAGTACAAACACAGCCTCTCAATATGATATTGCTTATAATGCGCATATATGCTATAATAGGTTAATATGTCTGGTGAAGTTACTTTAGTTGAAAAAGCGACAATGGCGACTGCTGCTGAGCTAGCCGAGCGTTTTGCTGATCCTTCAACATCCCAAGTTTACAGGCTGAGTCAAGCGGCAAGGCTTCTGCACAGTAGCAGGATGCCGGTTGTGCACGCTGGATTAGACATGGGGCTCTTACGGCAGCCTGATACTTATAACCTACACGCTAGTGCCGTGGAAATGCAGGGCGAAATTTTCGACCGCTCAGAGCTAATGGAACTCAATGAACATGCTTTTGTAAGGACTGTTTGGGGCAGAGAATTAAGTAAACGTTGGGGTATAACTCAAGTTGAGCTCGTAGAAGTTGCCCAGCAAGCTGACATAGAACCAGTGATTCGGCAAAGCATAGGTAACGACTCGGGCAAATCATACTTTGGATACTTTGATTTTGATCAAATTACCGAACTGGAAGCAGTGCTTCGACGCAAAAAAATGTTTAAAGGGAAAAGCGCAGCCAAAAAAATTATCACCAATCTCGGACTAGATTTCTAGCTTTACGAATTATTCTTGCCAACCTGGGGCAAATACTGTAGCATAAGATGTTTAAGAGAGGTGTGAAAAGTGGCTGCCAAAGCGACTAAGTATGTGTTTGTTACAGGAGGCGTGCTTTCCGGATTAGGAAAGGGTATAACCGCCGCCTCAATTGGCAACCTCCTCAAAGCCCGCGGCCTGCGGGTCAATCTCCAAAAATGCGACCCTTATCTCAATGTTGACGCCGGCCTATTAAACCCACGTGAACATGGCGAGTGCTTCGTTACAAAAGACGGTGCCGAGACAGATCTAGACCTAGGTCATTACGAACGGTTCGTTGATATAGAAATGACTTCTGCCAGCAGCTTGATGGCTGGGCGCGTTTTGCTGAAATTAATTCAAGACGAACGAGCCGGCAAATTTGATGGCGATGATGTACAAATTATCCCGCATTTAACAGGGGCAATCCAGGACTGGATTAAAAAAGCTGGTGAAGGCTTTGATGTGCACATTGTAGAGATCGGCGGCACCGTAGGCGACTACGAATCATTATCATTTGTCGAAGCAATTCGCGAAATGGGTGTAAAGGTTGGTCCAGAAAATTGCGCCTACGTACACGTGGTCTACTTGCCACACATCAGCGCTAGCAATGAAACTAAAACAAAACCGGCACAAAATAGTGTTCGTGAGTTACGCGGTTTGGGTATAGCACCAGACCTGTTAGTCGCACGTAGTGAAGACATTGCCAGCGAGGCCGCGATCAACAAGCTTAGCTTATTCGCCGGCATACCAAACGACCACATCGCATCTTTACCCAACGCAAAGAGCATCTATGAAGTTCCACTGACTCTCGAAGATACCGGCATCGCCGATGTTTTGGTCGACAGACTGGGACTAAAAGCAAAAAAGCCGCATCTTAAGGAGTGGCGCGAGGTTGTCAAGCTTTGCACCGCCGATTATAAGCGGACGCTCAAGATAGGTTTTGTCGCCAAATACATGGATAACACCGACACCTACATGTCAGTTTTCGAAGCGCTGAAATCGGCTGCTTGGCACAATGACGCAAAGGTCGAAATTGACTGGATCGATGCGTCTAAATACGACGAAGCGGGTGCCGACATTTCTAAAGAATTAAAAAATTATGATGGGATTGTTGTGCCGGGCGGTTTCGGGGTGCGCGGTCTAGAAGGCAAGATTAAGGCAGCCCAGTATTCACTTAAAAGCAAGATGCCTTATCTGGGCTTGTGCTTAGGCCTTCAGATGGCAGTCATCGCAGCAGCTAGAAACGCTGGGCTGGATCATGCCACGAGCTTTGAGCTTGACCCAGAGAGCGCCGACTTAGTCATCAACACCATGGCCGATCAAAAAGGCTTGATTCAGACAGGCGGCACCATGCGCTTGGGTGACTACGATTGCCAGCTGGAAAAGGGCAGTTTGGCTGCTAAAACCTACGGCACGACAAAGGTCGTCGAGCGCCATCGCCACCGCGGTGAATGTAATAATGACTATCGAGACAAATATGAATCTTGGGGCATCCGCGCTACTGGCCTTAACCCTGAGAATAATTTAGTTGAAATCATCGAAGGCGTTGACCATCCGTTTTTGCTTGCCAGTCAATTCCATCCGGAATTTAAGAGCCGTCCTAATCGACCGCACCCGATGTTTGACGGTTTTATAAAAGCTCTTATTCACAACAACTAGTTGCCATCCACGCCAATCTAAGCTACCATTAGCAGTATGAATCCAACAGATACAACACCACCCGCAGAACCCGCAACTCCACCAACTGATCCAGCCCCCGAGGCTCCAGCCAGCCCGCCAGCTGAACCTGCTGCCATGCCTGAATCGCCAGCCCCCCCAACCGACCCAGCAGCTGCTGCAACCGCAGCTCCTCCGCCAGCCGCCGCTCCGGCCCAAGAAGCTCCAAAAAACGATGGTGTAAAAAGAATCTTACTAGTCGAAGACGACGACAGCCTAGCCAGTGTTTATGTAGCTCGCCTTCAGGCCGAAGGCTTTGACGTGCGCCGTGTTGCCAATGGCGAAGAAGCCCTTGCTACTGCGCTTAGCTACAAGCCAGACCTGGCTCTACTAGATGTAATGATGCCCAAAGTCAGTGGTTTTGATGTGCTTGATATTATCCGCAACACCCCGGAAACTGCCAATCTTAAGATCATTATGCTGACTGCGCTTAGCCAAGAGAGTGACCTCGAGCGCGCCAAACAGCTCGGTGTCGACGAATACCTGATCAAGTCTCAAGTTGTTATCGCTGATGTAGTCGACCGCATTCGCGCCCACCTCAGCTAGATCATCTCCCACACAATCTTGACATTTCACAAAGCTTATGCTAGTATTAGCTCATGTCCGAAACACCAACACCCCAACCAAGTCCAGACGAAGAAGTACGAGTAACTATTAATGATGTCCCTGTAACGGGTACGCCAACTGGTAGCCCCGGTGATATTCCGCCTAGAGTTGAAGCTGTTATGCCTACACGGACAGAGGCTGAATCACTATGGCAAAACCCTTTGGCGTCCGAACTAAGAAATGCTGAAGAGTCACCTAAATCAGAACAAAATGACTTCTGGTCAAACATTGAGTCTAACCCAAATTTTGAAGTAGCTGAAATTATTCCGAAACAATCGGTGCATCTACCTACGCAAAATTTAACCAACAAGTTTGCGCGTAGTTCCAAAGAAGGTGTCATACAGACACTGGCAGGAGTTGTAGAGGTTGAAGGCACTACTTATGCGCTGGTAAACGTTGTAGCAAGCTCAAGAAGTAAAACTCCAGCAAAACCGCATGCAATCATTACAAAATTTTCTGATGATCCAGCCGCAAGACCCGAAATTGTCGGATTTGCTTCGCCTGACAAGCCTTTCGAAGTAGACCAAGCATCCGTAGCCGGAGAAGGCGAAAAGGCTGCCGGCGCAGCTAATGAAAAATCACTGAGATTAGAAATAGACGATAATTTCGCTATTAACATTACCAACTTAGGCCCAAACGCTGTTCATATGGTTGCCCCCACCCAGCGCACTAAAGCTGAGTTGACTGCAAAGTTTGGTGAACAGATGTTGGGTGATGAATTGGCTCGAGCTCGTCGAGATGGTATTGTTGCAGTCGGCTCCAAGGCGGTTAGTTTGGTTCACGACAATCCCTTTGATGAAAAAGGACGTTGGGCTGCTATGAGCGCTGATGTACGTGAGGTACTTGATAGAAGCGAAGCCGATGCTAGCCAAAGGAGTCTGACTGACAGTTCAGAAGTCAAAGTCGGGGATAAATTAAATGCCGGTGCCGTCGCTATGTTTGGTAATCAGCTCAGTTCAATGATTCGAGCGATATCGCTTAAAGAGCAGCAAACAGACGCTGATAAGTTTTTTGTGAGCACAGTAGTTGACATGACCAGTCGAATTATAATTGACGGAATTGAAACTGGACAACTTAAAGAAGTCGAAGGTGGCAGCACAGAAGATTTTAAAGACATGGCATTAAAAGTTGAATCGAAAACACCAGGTTATGTAAATAGGGATTTTAAATTAACTGAAATTTTGGCTAGATTAACCGGCGGTGAAGCTGTCGTTGGTGTTGATAGAAACCGACTCGACTACAAAGCAGAGGATTATGCTATTGCAGTAACAAAGTATCTAGCGATGATGATACAAAATAGCGGTGAGCTGGTAATAAACTCGCATAATGAGGGGAATTTTAACAAGGTGTTAATGGATCGGGACAAGGTTCTATCTCAAGAAGAAGCTGCGCAAGCAGCCTAATTTTTAAACTACGGTGACTTCGGTGCGGGCGACTGAACGGCCGCTAAAAGTGCGGACTTTGCGCTTCTGGTAATTGACGACGCCGTCGCGGGCAGCGTGGATGGTGAAGTTGCGGCTGAGTTTGGTGCCGTCGCCAGCGCGCTTGGTTAGGCCGACTTGTCGGACGATAACCTGGCCGACTTTGACCTTTTGGCCACCACTGACTTTAACGCCGAGGCGTTGGCCGGGTGAATCGTGTACGTTTTTGGCTGTACCGCCAGCCTTGACATGTGACATATGTGAATTACTTCCTTGTTATTACTATGAGCTGACGAGCGACGGTCTGGTCTGGTCTGAAGTAGATCAGTCGATCGTCCCCTACGTGCTCAAAACTAACCCGATTATAGCCCAAATCGCTTAAGGAGTCAATCAGGGGGAGATGTTTGAACTTATTTGGTGAAATTTGCCAAGCGGGGACGGCAAGTGCCAAGCGTGTGCCTGATTCGATCTGATTATAAATATTATCGAGGAATTTTTTGATGATGAGATTTGTGTCACTGACGGTTTGGTTAAGAATGTCGGTAGTTGGCTTGCTGGTGAAAGGGCGGCCGAGGTAGGTCTCTGCTGCAATGAAGTCGAATGGTTGGTTCCATTTGTGGTTGGTGGCGTCGCCAACTTCGGTTTGGGCTGAGGTTTCGAAATCGTACCAAGATTTTAGCCAATTATTGATATTTTGGTCGGTGTATTCGACCATTCTGGGTTCGAGATCGGTGCCAACGGCGCCGTAGCCCATCAGTAGGGCTTCTTGCAAAATAACTCCGGTGCCACAGAACGGATCGAGCACGGTTTTGTCGAGCAAAGGCTTTGGAATTGGTTGCCCAGCCGGGATGTCGCATATGTTTTCGAGTTTGTCCTCAGGAAGTTCGCCGGCACCAAGGTTGATAAGAATTTGGGCCAGTTTTGGCGGCAACATACCGACTTTGGCATCGCGTTTTGGTCGCTCACGGTCACGGCGGGTGTATGACTCGATGTCCTGAACTTTGACGGTTTGGGCGATCACCGTTTTGCTGCCGTTTTTTATGAAAACCAGTTCCCAGCCGGTCGGACCGGTCAGTTTGTTGTGGATGATTTGGGCGGCGTTGAGTTCTTTAGCTTTGTTTGGGACTAGGCGGACGGGCCGACCGGTCCTCCGGACAGCTTTTTTTATTGATAAACCGGTGGCTTCAATCTGTCGGATACTGACTTCAAGCCCGATCACGCTGAGCCCCAACTGCATTTTTCCTTCAGGCATTCTGGTTGAGTGGCCGGGCGAAACTTCTAGCAAGAATTCTTCGATTTCTTTCCAGTTTGTCGTGTCGAGCTCAGTCAATAGCTTACAAAATTTTGTGCTGCCGCCAAGCCGATCAAAAGCCAGCATACATGGATCAACATCGACAATCACGGCTTGCTCGCCAACCGACTTAAGCTTATCAGCCCCATAAAGGCTCTCAAGCTCTGCAAGACCGAGCGCCGGCTGACGGCCTAAAACTAACAAACTCTGCATCTTAAAAGTGTAACACTGCCTACGGTATAATGGGGCAATGAGTGAAAACCACTGGATCCGGCGCCGCTGGAAATTGATTTTAAACCTTGTGACTCTCGGAGCGCTGGTTATTTTATTTTTTGCATTGCGCGATCAGATAAGCTCAACATTTGACGACCTGACTCACATCCATGCTTGGTTTTTATTGTTAATTATCCCAGTTGAATTCCTCAACTACCACGCTCAAAGCCGGCTATACCAAAGGCTATTTAACATTGTCGGCAATGTGCTTGATTACTGGTACTTATTTCGAATATCGTTGGAACTAAACTTTGTGAACCATGTCTTCCCAAGCGGTGGAGTAACTGGATTATCGTATTTTAGTCTGCGATTGCGGGATGGCAAAAAGCTGACGGCTGCCAAAGCTACGCTAGTGCATTTTATGAAACTTGCCATGATGTTTTTATCATTTGAGCTACTAATCATTTTTGGATTAATATCTTTAGCAGTAATGGGCCGAGCTAATAATCTGGTCATGCTGGTTGCTGGTTCGCTTTCGACCTTGTTATTACTTGGTACGGTTGGCTTCTTTTATGTCATCGAAAGCCGCAGCCGGATTAACAATTTCTTTATTTTTATAACCACGGCTTTAAATAAACTGATCCATCTAATTAGGCCGAAATATCCTGAAACTATAAATACCGAGAACGCTAAACGCATGGTCAATGATTTTCATGATAACTATGTTGAAATTAAGAGCAGTTATAAAGAGCTAAAAATTCCGTTTTTATATGGACTTTTGACTAATATAACGGAGGTGGCTGCAATTTATGTAGTGTTTATTGCTTTTGGTGAGTGGGTCAATATTGGTGCAGTCATATTGGCTTACGCGATTGCGAATTTTGCTGGGTTGATTTCGGTATTGCCAGGTGGCATTGGTATCTATGAAGCTCTGATGGTCACCACACTAGCCAGTTGTGGAGTACCGGCGGCGGTTAGCTTGCCGGTTATCGTTATGTACCGCGTAGTTAACACATTGATACAGCTTCCACCCGGTTACTACTTGTACAACAAAGCCTTGCAAGAGGGCGACAGTCCTGAGGGTGCTGCCAGCAGTCATGTCTGAGCTAGCGCCAGTCGAGCTCAGCGTAAGTCAATTTGTGAGTTTGTTAAATCAGACTATGGAGTACGCATTTAACGGCGTGGTCATTACTGGCGAGTTGGCTAATTTGCGGGTTAGTAAAAACCGCTGGGTGTATTTTGATCTTAAGGATGATGACGCGACGGTGAAGTTTTTTGGAACGGTTTATCAGCTGCCGGGGCCACTTGAAGACGGCATGGTGCTAAAAGTGCGGGGGCTCCCCAAGCTCCATAATCTCTACGGTTTCAGCGTAAATGTCAGCAATATTGCTTTAGCTGGCGAGGGAACGATCAAACGGGCGGCCGAGCTGCTTAAGGCCAAATTGGTCGCCGAGGGTCTATTTGACGAGTCGCGCAAGCGTCGGCTGCCATATCCGCCGGAGCGAATTGGTTTGGTTACATCTAGGCAGTCGGCGGCCTATGCTGACTTTATAAAAGTTATCAATGCCCGCTGGCAGGGTTTATCGATCGAATTGATTGATGTGCAGGTACAGGGTGAAATTGCTCCGGCTCAAATATCGGCCGCCCTCGAGCAATTTAACTCAGAAGCCACGCCGCCAGATGTATTAGTGATAATTCGCGGCGGGGGCAGCGCCGAAGACCTCGCGGCATTTAGCAGCGAGCAGGTGACGCGAGCTGTCGCCGCTAGTCGGGTGCCAACTTTAGTCGCTATAGGCCACGAGATCGATCTGAGCTTGGCGGAGTTAGCGGCTGATCAACGGGCCAGTACGCCGAGCAATGCAGCTGAGTTATTGGTGCCAGATCGTTTACATGTACTTCAATCGCTCCAATCTGACATTGAGCAGCTGCAAATGGCGGGGCAACGTCAGATTCAGGCAGCTAAACAGTCGCTAGTGATAAATCGACTAGACCTCGATCAGTCGCTTATCGTCCGAATTCAAACAGTTAAAACAAACCTAGCCGCAAATTTACAGCTTTTAAATGCGCTAAATCCCGAGGCGATATTGCGCCGTGGCTATGCGATCGTAAGATCTGGTAAAAAAGCCATCCGCAGCACTGAGCAGCTGGCTTCCGGTGCTATAGTAGACATACAATTAGCTGATGGCCGTTTCAGTGCCAAAGTTGCCAAGACAGGGGAGAATCATGGCTAAATCCAAGCAACCAACTTACGAGGAGCTTAAGTCACAGCTTGATGAAATTATGTCGGCCTTACAGCAAGATGATCTCGATGTTGATAAGGCGCTCGAGTACTACCAAAAAGGACTCGAGCTAGTTCAAGCTCTTGAAACACATTTAAAGACGGCCGAAAACAAAGTTGCCGAGCTGAAGGCTAAGTTTAAAACCGACTTGAAATGATCTGGCTAAGCCTGCTATTTATAATAATTGGACTATGCTTTACGTTTGTATTGCTGTTTGGAGCCCCATATTTACCAACTCGCCGCGCACAAATCAATGCCGCCTTAGACTTGGCTGAACTGAAGCCTGGCGACACCATGTTAGAGCTTGGTTGCGGCGACGGCAGGGTGCTCATAGCGGCGGCCAAAAGAGGAGTCAATTCGGTTGGCTATGAGCTTAACCCCGTAATGGCACTCATATCTTGGATCAGGACCTACAAATACCGTAAAAATATCAAAATTATATGGGGTGACTTTTGGCGAGCGGATTGGCCGGAACACCAGGCAATTTTTACCTTTTTATTACCAAAATTAATGCCAAAACTGAATAAAAAGATTATGCAATCTAAACATAAGCCTGTAAAGCTAGTGAGCTATGCTTTTGAAATATTGGACCTTAGGCCGCGAGCCAAAAAAGACGGCGTTTTTCTTTATATTTTTAACTAAGGTTGTTGGCAGTGTATACTCGTTGACCCCCCAATGGGGATGCGTTGTGTATGTGCTCGAGGTGGGGTAAGATTGACTCATGATAAAACATAACCAAAATGGCGCTGTGAGTGGTTTGGCTATTGCTCTGGTGCTGTCGATAGTTTTACTTATTGGGGCAATCGGCTTTGGTGGTTGGGCATATACCCAGATGACCGAGTACCGCGACGAGAGTGATGCCAAGGCACAGGCCGCTGTTGATGTGGCAGTCGAAAAAGAAAGCATCAAAAAAGATAAAGAAAACGCCGAAGCCAACAAGGATCCGTTAAAAACATATTCCGGCCCATCGGCTTATGGCAGCCTGCATATAGAGTTTCCAAAAACTTGGAGTGGGTATGTCGATGATTCGGCGAATGGTAGCAGCTCGGTAGATGGTTATTTCAACCCTGGCGTGGTGCCATCAATTGATTCTGAAAAATCAGTCTTCGCCTTAAGAGCGCAGGTTGTATCGAGTCCTTATTCTTCGGTTTTACAGACTTTTTCCAGTCAACAAAAATCGGGCAAGCTCAGCGTCAGTGCTTACTCGTTGCCCAAATTACCTAAAGTCGTAGGAGTTAAAGTTACCGGCACGCTATCCGATAACAAAAACGTAACCATGGTGGTGTTACCGCTACGTTCTGGCACGATAAAGCTTTGGACTGAAGGAAGCCAAGGTTTAGCCGATTTCAATAAATACATTTTGCCTAATTTCAGCTTCTCGCCGTAACTAAAAAATTGAGCTATACTTTAGTCATATAACTGAAGGGTTACTCATGGGGCAATCAGGCGAAGTGGCGACACAGCCAATGTTATCTCAAGAGCTCCTTCTGACGGTGGCAGAAGAGCTTAAATTACCGCTGCTCCAGATTGCTCGGCAAGCCGAATTAGGTCAAAAATCAGATCTGACAAATATGCGGACGTCGGCCGAAACTGCGCTTCGACTGCTTGATAACTATTCACTGGCTGTGCGGCTGGCGATGCGCGGCGATCATTTTGAGCGCGAATCTGTTTCGGTGGCATCGGTGTTGTATGACGCTGGTCAACAACTCGATGGTTTGGCAAAAAGTTATGGCGTAGGCTTGGAGCTTGGCGTGGCTGGCAGGTTTGGTCCAGTATTAGCGCATCGCCAAGGCCTGCAGGCGGCTTTGGTTAGCCTCGGTGCCACTTTAATCGAAGCTCTGCCGGCTCAAGATAATTGTCAGCTCAAACTTTACATGGCGACCCATCGCAGTCGCTATGGCATCGTAGCTGGGCTTTACGCTGACACCAAACAATTGACAAGTGTGGCTCTGCAAAAGGGTCGCCGCCTGCAAAACCAAAGCCGCCAGCCGCTGTTAAATCTAACTCACACCAGTGGAGCCGGCGTATTTGTGGCAGACACTATCTTAAAAGCCATGGACTTAAATTTGATAACCTCTAGACATAAAAGTCTTTACGGCCTCGGCACGATTTTACAACCCAATCATCAACTTCAACTGGTCTAATGCTATGGCGCACATTCTACTTATCGAGCCTGACCGCATTCTGGCTGAAACTTATCGACAGACTTTAGAGCAAGCCGGTCATACAGTTTCGGTTTGTGCTGGTGCTCAAGCTGCTGTTTTAGCAGCCGATCAAGCCAAGCCAGACCTTGTGATTTTGGAACTACAGTTGGTTGAACATTCTGGCATTGAGTTTTTGTATGAGTTTAGATCTTATCCAGAATGGCAAAACATCCCGGTTTTGATACATAGTCAGGTGCCATTGAGTGAATTTAGCGACAATCAAGAGTTGCTCAAAAATGAACTAAACGTTGCCAATTATCTTTATAAGCCGCAAACCAGCCTCAAGGCATTAATCGAGGAGATCACTAACTTATTGCCGGAAATTCCGTGAAATCAGAACAAACCTTAGGCATTGTTTTGAGCCGAACTGATTATGGCGAAGCTGATCGCATTGTCACTGTAATAACTCCCGATAAAGGCAAGCGCCGCTTGATGGTAAAAGGGGCGCGACGCATGAAATCCAAAATGGCTGGTGGCATTGAGCTATTTAGTGTCAGTGAGCTCTCATACATAAAGGGTAGGGGCGACATAGATACCTTAATTTCGGCAAGGCTTGATAAATATTATTCACAAATTGTTAACGACATCGATCGAGTACAGCTCGGCTATGAGCTGTTAAAAGTTTTAAATCGGGCAACTGAGGATGAACCAGAACCAGACTATTTTGATCTGTTAAAATCTGCCCTCGCAGCGCTAGATAATTCGCAAATAGAAACGGAATTAATCAGACTCTGGTTTAACGCCCAGCTATTACGATTGGCCGGCCACACGCCTAATCTAAAAACAGATACAGACGGCAAAGCCCTAGCGGCGGAGTTGAAATATAACTTTGATTTTGAGGCTATGGCATTTAGCCAAAATCCCAGTGGCCGTTACGACAGTAATCAAATCAAGTTTATTAGACTTCTGTTTGCGGGACATCAACCGGCCGTCATTAACAAAGTGCAGGGCTTAGACAAGCTTATGTCAGTATCGGCTCCTCTTATCCAAACTATGCTACAAGCCCATATTCGGATATAATCTTAAACAATTATGAGCGACGTAAAATTAGAAGATATTGTCAGCCTATGCAAACGCCGTGGCTTTATCTATCAGGGCAGTGAAATCTACGGCGGCTTAGCCGGTACATGGGACTACGGCCCACTCGGCGTTGCGCTGAAACGAAACATTATGAATTTCTGGTGGAAGACTTTTGTCGAAGACCGCGACGACATGTATGGTGTCGACGCTGCCATCCTCATGAATCAAAAAGTCTGGCAGGCCAGCGGCCACGCCACCGGATTCAACGATCCAATGGTCGAGTGCGAAAACTGCCATTCGCGTTTGCGACAGGATCACATTGAAGGTGGCAAATGCCCAGTTTGCGGCAAAGATAAATTTAGCGAACCACGCCAGTTCAACATGATGTTTAAGACCAATGTTGGTCCACTCGAAGACGAGAATTCAATCAGTTATTTACGCCCCGAAACGGCCCAGGGAATATTCACGAATTATAAGAATATAGTAGATAGCTTCTATCCAGATTTGCCATTTGGTATCGCTCAGCAGGGCAAAGCCTTCCGCAACGAAATCAGCCCGCGCGACTTTGTCTTCCGCGCACGCGAATTCGAACAAATGGAAGTTGAATATTTCATCCATCCCGATCAGTGGGAAGCCAAGTTTGACGGCTGGGTGAAGGGAATTGAAATGTTCCTCAAACAGCTTGGTTTGCCAGAGGACAAAATACACAAACTTGAAGTACCAGAAAGCGACCGGGCGCACTACAGCAAACGCACCATCGACTTCGAATACGATTTCCCAATTGGCAAAGAAGAGCTGCTGGGCTTGGCATATCGCACAAGCTTCGACCTTGATAACATCCAAAAAGCCACCGGCAAAAACATGGAATATCGCCCCAAAGACGGTGGCGATCCATTTGTGCCACACGTCATCGAACCAAGCTTTGGTGTAGAGCGAATGATTATGGCAGTGCTATCTTCGGCCTACACAGAAGACGAAGTTAATGGCGAAAAGCGCAGTTACCTCAAACTACCCGAACACCTCGCACCGGTAAAAGTCGCCGTTTCACCTCTGTTAAAAAACAAGCCCGAGCTAGCCGCCAAAGCCCAAGAAGTCTACAAGTCTCTTAAAAAAGAATTCGGCAATGTCATGTGGGACGACAACGGCAACATCGGCAAACGCTACCGTCGCCAAGACGAAATCGGCACGCCATACTGCGTCGTCATCGACTTCGACACCCTGGATGGCGACACCAAAGACACCGTCACCGTCCGCCAGCGCGACACCACAAAACAAAAACGAGTAAAAATCGAGGACGTAAAAGCATTTGTCAGCAGATCTTGATTCTTAAATAGTTATTAAATTTGGTTAGAAAAAATTGACGGGTTTTGTCTGATGGGCGCATGATGGTCTCCACTAATTCAGGAGGTTTCATGAAAAAATCCAAACGAATCCGCGGGCTCAAGCGCTCAATATTGATTTCGACTTTGTTGGTGGGTTTGGCGGGAGGTGCGGCCTTTGCAGTTTTGCAGAGCCAACAAGATACTCTGACTAGTAACAGCATTTCAACAGCCAGCGCTAATCTGACTGTCAGTAATGACAATATCGTTTATGCAGATTCGCGGCCTGGTTATAGTTTCACGAATATCATTCCAGGTGGTGCTGCGGTGCCGGCGGCAGGGCAGCCATTTTTTCTCAAAAATACCGGTGGCACGCCGCTGGGGATTAAATTTATGGTCAGCAATACTCCGACTGGCACAGCAGGGATTGATCTTAGTAAGGTAGATGTTTTGTTAACTACCGTTGCAAGCGGAAACCCAGTGCAAACCTTCTCGTTGCAATCTCTGATAAGTAGCTATGCTAGTGGTGGCATTGCCGTGACTGGTAGTAACATTGATCCGGGTAATTTCCAGCAATATAAGCTGCAGGTTTCGATGACGAGCGATGCCATGTCGGGTTCCAGTGCCTCGATCGGTAACATCGACTTTGCTTTCAGAGGTTTTGCACAATAGGACAGGGTCGACACTCTATAGGCTCGCCGACTTAACAAATATCGCATATAACAAATATGTTAAGTTGCGGAAAGAATAGAGACACTGCTCAAACGAGGCAACCATGCACCCCTTAAACCAAGAGAAACAAGACCGGCTATGGTTAATGACTATCATGCAGGACTTACGCAAAGAACTCTGGATCAGCCAAGAGGAGCTGGCCGAGTGCTTGGGTATCCATCAGGCGGCGGTTTCTAGGATCGAGTGTGGACGGGCAAATCCGAGTTTTTTGTTGCTAATGAAAATCGCCAGACTCGCGAATAAGAAGATTGACTTCGTGTAATGCTAAACTGTAGGCATGAGAAGACGGTCAAAAAAGCCAAATACATACGCTTTTATCGATAGCCAAAATCTTAACCTAGGTACGCAGCGCATGGGTTGGAAGCTGGATTGGCGCAAATTCAGGCAGTACTTGGCTGACAAGCACGGTGTCACAAAAGCCTATATGTTTATCGGCTATATGAGCGAAAACGAGTCGCTGTATGAATATATGCACGAGCTTGGCTTCTTGGTAGTGCTCAAGCCAACTGTCGATGTTCAGGCCCAGCCCGAAGGCGAAAAGTCAGACAAGAAAGCTGGCGATGAAAAAGAAAAACCCGGCATTAAAGGAAACGTAGATGCCGAGCTTGTGCTGTACGCAATGAAGGAACTGCCCAATTACAGTAAGGCTATTATCGTTTCGGGTGACGGAGATTTCTTTAGTCTAGCCGAGTATTTAGAAGAGAAGGGCAAGCTGGCTCATATCTTGACACCCAATTGGCAGTACTCCAGCTTGCTTAAAACATTTGAGTCCAAGATAATTAGAATGGACCAAATGCGCAAAGAATTAACTTATCACGATCGGAAAAAGAAAAAATGAAAGATGTTGCCTTAGTATTATCGGCTCTGATTAGTATCTTGTGTGTCGTGCCGTATTGCCTAGACATCATAAAACATAAAACCAAACCTAATCTTGTTTCATGGATTACCTGGACGCTTCTAACTGGGATCGTCATGGCCGCCCAGATCGCGGAGGGGGAGTATCGGGCAGCTGTTTTTTCGGCCGGCCTGACAGCGGCAACTGGCTTGGTTGTGGTATTAGGCCTCTGGCACGGCTATGTTAAATATACCCAGTTTGATGTCATCTGTCAGATGCTAGCGGTGCTGGGAATAATACTTTGGCAGGTTTTCGATGATCCTTTAATCGCGCTTTATGTCAGTATTGGTGTTGATTTTATTGGCTTACTTCCAACCCTGCGCCACTCTTGGCAAAAGCCATTCGAAGAAACCTGGCAGACATTTGCAATCGGAGCTCTCGCTCCGGTTTTTGGCTTTTTCGCGCTAGATAATTTTTCTCAACTTAACACCAGTTACCTAATCTATGTGCTGCTGGCTGACATCGCATTGACTACCACGATACTTTACCGCCGATCGGTGATGCCATCAGTTCAAAAAGCCGTCTCATAATTTGCGGGCTGGGCGTATAATATAGCTAACACCAAGATCTCAAAGTCTTATTATTATAATTTTAGGAGGGCGCTATGTTAAGCGATCAAGACGTTATGGCAGTTGTGGCTGTAAAAGACATGGAGGCGGCAGCAAAGTATTATGGAGACACACTTGGCTTGTCCGTCGGCATGGAGTCGCCTGGGGGTACGTATTATAAATCCGGTAACACCGGGATTTTTGTATATCCTTCGCCACAATTCGCTGGCACCAACAAGGCAACAGCAGCGGCTTGGAATGTTGAAGATGTGGACGGAGTAGTTGGGGCGTTAAAATCGAAAGGCGTTAGCTTTGAGCACTACGATCTGCCCGGCGCAACCCTCGAAGGCGATGTACATGTAATGGGTGAGATGAGAGCTGCCTGGTTTACTGATCCTGATGGTAATATTTTGAATATTGTTAATAATCCCAGCTAACTAAATCCAAAGGAGAAACAATGCCAGATAAAAAATTCGCTGGTTTAAAGGCAGTATTTTTTAACGGAACGCTAGCGAAATCACCCGAGCCGAGCCATACTGAAAAATTAATTAACATCAGTACAGCCATCATGCAGAAGCATGGCGTCAAGACAGAGGTAATCCGAGCGATCGATCATGATATCGCTGTCGGGGTTTGGCCTGATATGCGTGAGCATGGCTATAAGACTGATGAGTGGCCCGAGATTTTTAAACGGGTCATGGAGGCCGACATTCTGGTGTTAGCCGGTCCGATCTGGTTGGGCGACAATAGCAGCGAAACCAAAAAAGTCATAGAGCGACTCTATGCCTGCTCAAGCATTCTCAACAAGCAAGGCCAATATGCATTTTATGGGAAGGTCGGTGGCTGCCTGATCACTGGTAACGAAGACGGTATCAAGCACTGCGCCATGAATGTCTTATATAGTTTGCAACACCTTGGCTACAGTATTCCTCCTCAGGCAGATGCTGGCTGGATCGGCGAGGCTGGCCCCGGCGCGAGTTATGGCGATCCTGGCCCAGACGGCAAGCCGACCGGTTTTGACAATGACTTTACTAATCGTAATACTACTTTCATGACTTGGAATCTAATGCATCTCGCCAAACTACTAAAAGACAATGGCGGGATTCCGGCCGAGGGTAATCAGCGATCCGAGTGGGATGCTGGCGCCAGATTTGACTTCGCCAATCCGGAGTATCGCTAAATGAGAGTAACGAAATTTGTCCACTCCTGCGTACTAGTTGAAACGGCTCAGCGAGTTGCGATCTTTGACCCGGGAGCATTCAGCGTCAATGCGGTTGATATCACACGAATCGAGCGACTCGATGACATTCTAATCACTCACGCTCACCCAGATCACATGGACGCGGCCTTAATCAAGCAGCTCACCCTAAAGTTTCCTCAGGCTAAAATTACCGGTACGTCAGAGGTCAGGGTTGCACTGGGGCAGGCTGGAATCACTTCAAGCGATCAGGCCCCTGAGGAATATGTTAAGTTTTTTAAAGCCCCACATGAATCAGTTGAACCAATATTTCCGCAGCCCGAAGAAAATGGGATCCACTTTCTTGATGTATTCACGGACCCTGGCGATTGCCACAATTTCAAAGATACAAAAGCGGTGCTGGCACTACCAATTAGTGGTCCATGGGGTAGCACTATTAAAGCGATCAACCTCGCGCTCAAACTTAAACCTAAATATGTGATTCCTATACATGACTGGCACATGAAAGATGAGTCGCGCCTTATGTTTTACGATATCTTTGAAAGAGTGCTTGGTGAGCAGGGGATCAAATTCTTCAAAATGGAAACAGGTGTGCCGGTTGAAATCCCTGTTGAACCCGCCAGCAAATAATACCTCCACAAACAGAACCTTGACAAAAACGCTAATGTTTGCTAGAGTATGTTTATGGCAAATAAAACAAAAAATAAAAGTACAGCCAATCAGATCCAGAGTCTCGCCGCTAACGCTGGCTTGCTTCTGATGACGGCAGCCGCTACTACGTTAATGGTCGAAGTGCCTGAGCACAACGATAAGCGAGCGGTGCTTGTACCGCAGCCAGCCTATTCAGCACCCGGCCAAATTGCTGAAAACGAGATGCCTGGCAATTCGATGCGCCGCGAAAGGGAAGAAACCGGCCCGCACTACGTCAGCTACAGTGTAGCTCAGCGAACTCCCGGCCGGACCGGCAAATTTTAAGCTTGACCATTTTAAAATAATATGATAGGATAATAACCATGAAAAGCCCCGACACAACAATCACACCAACAATCGATAAAGACCAAAGCCCAACGGTTCAAGCTAGTTCAAGGCCTGCAGCAACGCTGTTAAAGGCTCGACGTATGGCTATTGGTAAAAATGATGCTGGCGAATCAAAGGCAAAAGGCATGTCGCTTGCTGATATAAAAGTTGAAGGCAACAAAGCGCTCGCTGCCCTTGCAGCAGCTGGCACGATTGCCGTCGGGATGGCCGGTGCAGCCGTAGTTGCAACTCGTCATGCTGAAGGTGCAGCAGCTACCGGCGGTAGCGATGAACCTGAAAAAGGGCAAGTGGCTGCTCCAACAGGTAAATATGCTGAGCAAGCAGGGAATGTCGAAGCTAACAAGGCGCATAACGCTGCTGTAGAGCGAGTAAGCGCCGACCGTGACGCCGAGAAAGACGGCGCAGTTATCGAAACAATCGGTGGTGATGACGGTAGGTATATATCAGAGGGAACAGCAGCTATAGCTCGTGGCGAGGCTCCAGCCCAAGAAGTACCGCCTGCAACTGCTGATACAGGTGCTACACCTGTTCAAGTTAGCCCAGAACCTACATCTGAATCTCCTTTTCAATCAGGCAAACCAAATCAGATAGCTCCCGTCGAGTCAGGTAGTTTACCTCTGCCACCTGAGGCGCCTTCACACGATTTGCCAACATTTCCCGTAGGTGGCTAATAGCGTAAGCGTATAAGCTGTGGACACTACATGCAGCGTAGTGGCCAGTACCTCTGAAAAAACTGTGGATAAGTGGTGTCATAAACACCACTTTTTTAGTGCTATTTCTATTGCAGGGGGTTATAGTGGGTAGTACACTCTTGGGAGTGGGTAGAAATGGATCGGCAAAATTAGCGTTCCAAATCGAAAAACAAAAAAACCACTAGTAGCTTAAAGGATATCAATGTCCACGGTAGACTACTTCGAACGTAAGCTAGACGATAAGAGGAGGTTAACCATACCACCTGAACTTCGTGATAAGTTTGCGAGCGGGGCAGTCGTAACCAGAGGCTTTGGCCAATACCTTCATCTTTACCCAAAAGATGTTTGGGAAAACATGGTCGAGCCAAGATTGGCTGGCGATATCCTTGACGAAAAGATTGCCGATCTCAACATCCAATTTAGGATGGGCAAGATCGAGCAAGCTCCCGACGGTAAGCAGGGACGCATCACGATTGAGCAACATTTGCTTGATTATGCAGGAATAACCCGTGATGTTATCGCTGTAGGTGTCGGCAACTACTGGCGCGTTATGGCTCCACCAGCCTAACTCCCACGAACGTTCTTTAACAAATATTAGCTAAACAAAAATAAAACCCTCGAGGTTAGCTAATCGACAGTCAACAAGTGGAATTTGATAGCGGACCACTTAAAAAAAGCTAGTACATTTTTTAAAACACCTCCCAAAACTCCACCTCACACATAAGTCTCTCAAACTTGAATTGACGAATAGTATTTATACAATTTGTTGATTCACCACAAAAACAAAAACATTCAAAAAAAACAAAAAGTTGACTGTCGATTAGGTGACCTTGCAACACAAAAACGTAAGCAAAGATGCACCAAAACAAAAACCAAAATAAACAGCACGTTCCGGTTTTACTAGACGAAGTCTTGCAATATCTTGATCCTAAAGAAGGAGAGTCATATCTCGATCTGACGGCAGGGTACGGCGGGCATTCATCGGTAATTCTAGAACGAACTGGAAGCCTCACAACTAGCACACTCGTCGATCGCGATCCAAACGCGGTAAAAGTACTGACACAAAAGTATGATGGGCAAGCTGAAGTCCGGCAGCAGGATTTTTTAACTGCTTGTCGGGAATTGCACGCTGAAGGGCGGCAATTTGATCTTATTTTGGCCGATCTAGGTGTGTCGTCACCGCACCTTAACGAGGGAAGCCGCGGATTCTCCATTTCGCAAAACGGTCCGTTGGACATGCGGATGGATCAGTCCCAGACGCTAACAGCCGCCTATATAGTTAATAACTATAAAGAGGCAGATCTGGCTGATATACTCCGGCGATATGGCGAAGAGCCTAAGGCTGCGCAAATCGCGAAGGCGATTGTGCGGGCAAGGCCGATCATCAGCACTTCGGAGCTGGCGGACATCGCTAAGCAGGCTTGGCCGGGACGCAGTCGGGTACATCCGGCAACGCGTACGTTTCAAGCTCTGCGTATAGCTGTCAATGACGAGCTGGGCCAGCTCGAGCAAGCCCTGCCGGTTTGTTTCGAACTACTGAAGCCTGGTGGTCGCATCGCGGTTATTAGCTTTCACAGTTTGGAAGACAGGCTGGTTAAGCAGGCGTTTCAGGAAGTCGCCGGTAATGGCTACGACGCTGAGCTACAGCTGCTAACCAAGCGTCCTGTCGAAGCGCAGCCCTCAGAATTAGTTTTTAATCCGCGTGCCCGCAGTGCTAAACTGCGAGCCGCAGCGAAAATAAAAAAGAAAGGGAACTAACATGCCTATTCAGGTAAAATCTAGCTCCCGCGCCTACAAGATCCACGTCAAAGTGGTCTAAGGCAAAGTGATCCCAGCCTTTGTCAAAGGGGGCTGGGACTCAAGAAACCCTCACTAAAAATAAAAACAAAAAAGAGATAAATGACATATTCAAGCTCACTGTCCATGAATCGCACTCGATTTAGCGGACGAAATCAAAACTCAGTGTCGTTTCAGGCTAAGGCACGAACACTAGGACCGGTCAGCAACACCATTACGTTAATCGTACTGGCATGCTTGCTTGGCTTGCTCTATCTGACACAGGTTACTAAGACTAATGCCTTTGGCTATCAAATCGATAGTATGCAACAGAAGCAATCGCAGCTCAAAAGCGAGCATGACGATCTAGAAGTTGCTTCGGCACGTTTGCAATCGCTTAACCGCGTCCAAAACAGCGAAGTTGCCAAGTCGATGGTACCCGTTGCGCCCAGCGCCACTGTACAATAGAAGTAGATGACTCCACAAAACAAAAACAGTGTAACTCAGTCTGTTAAGAGGATCCGTATTTGGTACGGAATTTTATTAATTGTGCTGGCCATCTTCGGCCTAAGGATGTTTTACCTCCAGATTATTCACTATGGCTATTATCGGGCGGCGGCGTTGAGTGATCAGCTCAAGCAATATGAAATCCCAGCCACGCGAGGTGTGATATATGCCTATGATAACGGTAGCGAGCTGCCGATAGTGCTGAATCAGAAGCTCTATGTTTTATTTGCTGATCCGACGGCAGTTAAAAAGACTGATGAGGCAGCATCTAAATTGGCGACTATAACGGGTGGTGATTCACAAAAATACGCTGAGCTTATGAAAACTCAAAAGACACGCTATGTCGTGTTGGCTAAGAAGCTAAGCCCAGAGCAGTCTAAACAAATAGTCAAGCTTAAATTGCCAGGTGTGGGCACGATTGCCCAAGATTATCGAACTTATCCTCAAGGTAATTTGGCTTCACAAGTATTGGGATTTGTTAATGATGAAGGCAAGGGTAAATATGGCATCGAGCAGTTTCTCAACAAGCAGTTAACAGGTACGCCTGGACAGCTTAAAGCCATTACCGATGCCAGTGGTGTACCGCTGGCTGCCAGCAAGGATAATATCCAGATTGCACCTAAAAACGGTAAAAATGTTAGGCTAACGATTGATTTGGCTTTACAGCAGCAGCTGGAAAACATACTGGCTGAAGGAGTAAAGAACTCTAAGGCTGTCGGTGGCAGCGCCTTGATTATGGATCCTAACACCGGTGCGATAGAAGCCATGGCCAATGTGCCAACCTATTATCCGAGTCAGTACTATAAGGTCGAAGACGCTTCGGTATTTCAAAACTCGGCCGTTTCGCATCCGATTGAGGTTGGCTCAACTATGAAGGCTCTCACTACAGCCGCAGCTATCGACCAAGGAGTAATTAACGAAAACACAACTTATTACGATCCTGCCTCTTGGAAGGTGAACGATTTCAAAATAACCAACATTGAAGAAGACGGCGGGGCAGGTACACGCAGTATTAAGGATTTATTGAACTTGTCACTCAATACCGGCGCTACTTGGGAGCTGATGCAAATGGGTGGTGGAGAAATTAATCTTAAGGCTCGTGAGGCATGGTATGACTATTTGGTGAATCGATACTTGTTTGCCCGCGAAACCGGTATAGAACAGGGCTACGAGGCCACAGGTTATGTGCCCAAACCCCAAGAAAATGGCGCTGGCATTAATTTGACCTATGCTAACACCGCTTTTGGGCAAGCCATGACTGCCACGCCGGTGCAGATGGCAGCGGCTCTATCGGCTGTTGTTAACGGCGGCACTTATTATCAGCCACGGCTTATTGATAGTATGACTGATTCGGCAGGCAAATCAGCTAAAGTTGGTCCGGTTGTAGTTAAAAAGGGTGTTGTGAGTGCAAAGACCAGCCAAGCAATGATTCCATTGATGCAGTATGTCGTTGAGCACCACACTTTTTCGCCAAGCTTTGATTTAAGCAAATACATTGTTGGCGGCAAGACTGGCACTGCCCAGATTGCAAAGCCGGGCGGTGGCTATTACGACAACCAATTCAACGGAACCTATACAGGTTTTGTAGGGGGCGATAAGCCGCAGTACGTTATCGTGGTGTTTGTTAATAAACCAACTATTGGTGGATATGCCGGCACTGCCGCGGCTCAACCAATATTCGGCAATCTGGCACACACACTGATAAATAATTCTTATGTAACACCTAAAAAACAGTAATAATGCTATAATTAATAAAAAATCACACCTATGGAAACACTGTACATTGCCATCACAACCGATAACTTGATCCGCATCTTAACGCTAGGTTTTTTCGGATTCGCTCTAAGTATGGCAATTACGCCTCTTTATACAACTATCGCCTACAAACAACAGTGGTGGAAGCGTCAACGCACCGATGCCTGGTCTGGCGGCAAGGCCACCGTTTATGCCAAACTTCACGCCGAGAAACACAAGCGCAACATTCCCACTATGGCTGGGCTTATATTTGTTATCGCCATATCGATAGTTACGCTGATAGGAAATCTAAGCCGAGGTGAAACTTGGTTACCTCTAGCAGGACTGATTGGAGCCGCCGGTATCGGCCTCATTGACGACGTGATGAACATAAAAAGTAGTGGCGGCGGGATTGCCGGCATGAGCGCCAAGGCAAAGTTTGGTCTTTATAGTTTGTTGGTTTTATTAGGCGGCTGGTGGTTTTACGCCAAACTTGGAGTTGATTCGATATATATACCTGGTATTGGCGACTGGGCGATCGGAATTATGATCATCGCGCTGTTTTGGCTGGTAGTAATCGCCACAGCTATTTCAGTTAATTTTAGCGATGGCTTAGATGGTTTGGCGGGCGGGCTGTTAACTTCTTCGTTTATGGCTTACGCGATAATCTGTGTCGTCGAACATAAGTTCGCTCTCGCTGGCTTTTGTCTGACTGTGGTGGGAGCTTTACTGAGCTACACTTGGTTTAATATTTATCCTGCCAGATTCTTTATGGGCGATGTCGGGGCGTTTTCATTAGGTACAGCGCTAGGGATCATCGCTCTGCAGACCAATACCGTCTACGTGCTGCCAATTATCGGTGCTGTATATGTGGTTGAAACTGGCTCTGTCATAATTAATCGCACCTCGCGCAAGTTGCGTAACGGCAAAAAGGTATTTCAGTCGTCGCCTATACATCACCATTTCGAAGCAATCGGCTGGCCAGAGACTAAGGTCACTATGCGTTTTTGGATATTAGGTCAAGTTGCCAGCGTTTTAGGACTAATAGTCTTTTTGATGGGGCGGCAGGGGTAAACCATGCGGCCGCGCAATCTGCAAACTCGGCGGCGACCCGAGCCTAGAAGTGCTGCGCTGCAGCTGGGGCGCAAGCATCGGCCTGATTACTGGCTTTTGATCTGGTGCGCGGCCTTATTATCAATTGGTTTAATCGTTGTTTATGCCATTAGCCCAGCCTTAAGCTCGGCGAATCATATTAGTAGCGGTCACTATATTGCCAAACAATTGTTAGCGATAGGGCTTGGTATAGTAGCGTTTGCGATTACATCACAGGTGCCACTCAGTTGGTGGAGGCAAGCCTACAAGCCGTTACTGATTATTGCAGTAATTGCGACTGTTTTGGCACTCATATTACCGATAAATCCTCTGTATCCAGCCCATCGCTGGGTGCGTCTGGGTACCTTTTCATTTCAGTCAGTCGAACTAGTTAAATTCGCAGTAATGATATGGTTGGCTGCATTTTTAGCTAAGCGCATTAGTGAGGGCACGATCACCAGCACTCAACAGACACTTAAGCCAATACTTTATGCCTTGGCTGGGGTTGCTGTCGTCGTGACAGTGGTCCAGAGCGACCTCGGGTCTACGGGAGTGATCATTGCAATGTTGGGTGTTATGGCGTTTGTCGCTGGGCTACCGATGGGCAGGATAATTATGATCGCGGCCGCAGTTGGAGTTCTGCTGGTTTTAGCAGTATCCGCAACTCCATATAGGCGCGAACGATTAGATAGTTTTTTGCATCCTCAAGCCCATTGTCAGACTAGTGGCTACCAAGCATGCCAAGCATTGATTGCGGTTGGTTCAGGAGGCATGATTGGTTTAGGTCTCGGCAGCAGTGTACAAGCATACGGCTATCTTCCAGAAGCTGCCAACGACTCTATCTTTGCTATTTACGCCGAGAAGTTTGGCTTTATTGGCAGCGCAGTTTTGCTGGCTGTGTTTATCGCGTTTTTTGCTAGGCTCAAAAATATCGCCGAAAGGCTGCCTGATGACTTTAGTCGTTTACTGGTGGTCGGTGTCTTGGCGTGGTTGAGTGTGCAGAGTCTAATCAATATTGGTGCCATGATCGGACTGTTACCGCTCAAGGGAATTACGCTGCCGTTTATCAGCTACGGAGGTACCAGTGTTGTTTTCGCGGCCGCAGCTGTTGGCTTGGCATTTCAAGCCTCAAAGTACACATCTGCCAGCGCACCACGCATCGTCTCAGATAGCAATAGATCTGCATCGGGTCGGAACTTGCACCAAAACACGCTGAGGAGGGCAAGCTATTGAATATCGTACTGACGGGTGCCGGGTCGGGTGGACACATTACGCCAATTCTAGCTATTGCCGAGGAGCTAAAGCGTCGCCAGCCTAACGCAAAGCTAATTTACATCGGTCAAACCGGTGACAAGCTAGGTGATATACCGGCGAACAATTCCAATATCGACCAAGTATTTACGGTCAGGGCGGGGAAGTTTAGGCGATACCACGGCGAGGGGTTGAAGCAGTTACTTGATATAGCCACTTTATTTAAAAATATTCGAGATTTCTTTTACGTATTAATCGGGCTAGTGCAGAGCAGGCGATTGTTGAAAAAAATACAACCTAATATTATTTTTGTGAAGGGCGGTTTTGTCGGTGTACCGGTTGGTTTAGCCGCCGCTCAACTAAGAATCCCTTACATAACTCATGACTCAGACGCGCTACCCGGGCTGGCCAACCGAATTATATCTAGGTGGGCTAAATTGCACGCCGTTGCCTTGCCAGAAGAGATTTATAAATATCAAAGCAATAAAACCGTAACGACTGGCATCCCGTTACAGGCCGAATTCAAGCCTGTAAATAGCGAGCTTAAACGTAAATATCGTGAAGAACTTAAACTGCCAGCCGATGCCAAGGTGCTGTTTATTATTGGCGGCGGGCTAGGCTCACAAAACATCAATAATGCCGTGGCCGATGCCGTGCCACATCTGTTAAGTGAATTTAGTGATCTTAGAGTCATTCACGCAACCGGCCGAGCCAATCAGACCGAAGTTAATAAGAAATATTCAGATACTTTATCGGCCACGGCTCAAACTAGGCTTCTAGTCAGGGATTATATTGAAGACGTTTACCGATACAGCGGCGCGGCCGATATTGTTATTACACGGGCCGGTGCTACCAACTTAGCCGAGTTCGCATTGCAGGGGAAGGCATGTATCGTGATACCAAGTCCATTTTTGACAGGAGGTCACCAGCTTAAGAATGCCAAATATCTCGCAGACCGCAAAGCAGCGCTTGTTATTGATGAAAAGCAATTAACAGATGACCCGCATCGTCTAGCCAAACAAGTTAGTGCTCTCCTAAAAAACGCTCAACTTCGGAAAGAGATGGGACATGAATTGAGCAATTTTGCCAAGCCAAAAGCAACGTCCGAACTCGCGCAACTAATCCTTGACCAAGCAAAAAAATGAGACTGAGGCGCACTAAAACCAGATCAACTGGCCGACACCGCTTAACACAAAACGATCAGCCTAAATCGTTTGGCAAGAAGTTTTCGTATGGTTCAAGAAGGTCCGACATTGAGTTAAATACCGGCCGAACAACTGAGCGCGATGAGCGCGCAGCCTCTCGCAAAGCCAAACAGCTCTTCAGAAAGACCGGTCTGGCAATCCTTTTACTGGCGGTAATCATTTCAGCTGTTAACATACTCAGCTTGTCGTCCAAGCCAAAAGTTCTGCCGCTAGGTAACAGTAAACAGTATGCGTTTTTAAACGATTCCAGCGTCTACGAAACCTATGCCAGTCAAACCCTCAAGTCGTCAGTTTGGAATCTTAACAAGGTAACGGTTAACACCAGCGATGTTAGCCAAAAGCTCATAAATCGTTTCCCAGAGTTATCCAGCGCCAGTTTAACTGTCCCGCTGCTTTCACACCGGCCTATCATCTACGTGCAGCCAGCTGAACCTGTACTAGTGATTAAAGCTCGCAATGGTGCTTTTGTAGTTGCGGACACCGGTAAAGCACTTCTGAGAGCTAATACTACTGATGAGTTAGCAAAATATAAGCTAACTATCCTAGACGACCAAAGTGGACTAAAACTTCAGGTTGGCAAACAGGCTCTGCGATCTGACGATGTTCAGTTTATACAAACGGTAATCAAAGAGCTGAATGCTAAACAATATACTGCGTCTGGCCTAACGTTACCGGCTTCATCAAGTGAGCTTGATGTGCAGCTGACTGGGCAGCCCTATGTTATTAAGTTCAACCTGCAAAGTAGTGATACCGCCCGAGAGCAGGCAGGGACGTATTTAGCAATGATAGATAATCTAAAAAAACAAAACCAGACTCCAGCACAATACGTAGATGTCAGAGTTAGTGGTCGAGCTTACTATCAGTAAACGCCCTGTTATTCTACCCCGCTAGTTCGCTATTTGTTCGTATATATAAGCTTTTCAAACTTTTAAAAAAAACTATATTAACATACACGATAGGGCATATGTCAAATTATCGTGAAATTGCGTGAAAGGAAAGGGGAAGATTAATTTGAAACAAAATGGCGGAAAAGCAAGGATTTCACGACATAACTGTGGATAAGTCAAATAGTGTTGTAAATCACATTCGGGCACTAGGCTACATTTCAAGACAGTAATGCAGACTAGCCATAGTGATGACATATAGTAGCTGTGTAGTGCAGCGCAACATTAAACAACGCACTAATGAGCAATATTCAAAATAACTCCCCTACAGCAGGGGTACACGTAATCATCTTATAAACATATATGCGAGTCGCAAAATATACATTGTACGACATGAGATCTATGTAGCTTTGTCCGGCTGTTGGTCTGTGCTCTACTGCCGCTATCCCCGCGATTTTTAAATTTCAAAAAAAATTTACCATGCTCTTTAATGTAATTCTCTGCCGACTGGGCTATATATGTTTTTGCATCGTTGCCTTATATCTAAATCAAATTTACTGTTCGTATTTTGTACTAATTAAATTTAGAGATTACTTAGTGTCCTAGAATGGCGAGCGTATCAACTGTAAGCTTGGCGTGGTTGCCTGTATATATATGGAGCCCCGCTGCACCGAGCTTTGTTATCAAATCTACGCCCAAACTTGCGGTGAACTCTAAACAGGTGTCTCTAATCGCTCGCTGCGATTCATTTATTCGAACCGCCTCGTCTAAGCCCTCTGTTTGCTCATCTATAATACGTTTCGATTCCTCGATCATACGATCTAGCTTTTCGGTGTGAAAACGGGCATTATAGCTATCAGCTATTTCCTCGGCTAGTCTAGGATGCCTAAAAGGCATAATACCGGCGTGCATAGGTTTGTCAGCACCATTATCGGCTATAAATCGGGCTAAATTGGCCGCTGGTTCAGCACGAAAAACTGGCTTAGTTACAACGAAGTCGGCCACATATAACTCACCAGCAATTCTCTTAAGCTCATCAGGCGGTGAGTTTTTTATCCGGGGGTGTCCTTCTGTGTAGACAGCCACCCCTACGCTAAAACTAGCCGCATGCTCTATAGCCAATCTTAGCAACGGGATTGCGCTAAAAGGGTCATTATCGAACTGTCGCGTTTGGTAATCAGACAAGCCAGTCTCGGGTGGGCTAACGATAATCCGGCTAATTCCCTCATCATCATAAACGTCGAGTCGAGCAGTGATTTCATCTTCGGTCTTACCATTCCAGTTAATGTGGGGTACCAGCGTGCTCGGATCAACCATATCTGCCAGCTTGGCAACTATGTCATCATGATATCTTGAATCCGGCCCTGAAATATTCGCCAACGACCAATATTCTGGCCTGCGCTGCTTAGTTACCTCAGTAAGAACATGAAAAAAATTCTCTTCGTAATACTCGCCTTGAGGGAAATTGAGCTCACATGTCAGGTCAAATTTTGCAGACTCGGCATCATGTTGTGCTGCTATGGGTTCAGTTTCTGTTGCTGGTATGTCGGGTAGTTCTTGAGCGGCAGGTATTTCACATGTGCCACGTAAACGAGGTATTAAAGGAGCCATCGATCCCAGTAGTTCTCTACTCCGCTAGGGCGTAGGTGGCTTTGGCCACTCGCTTGAACTGGGGTTTGCCCTGTAGGTTCAATAAGATGGTGGTTTCTTTGACGAAACGGCTCTTAAGTACACGCTTGACAATTTCATCACGATGAAGAGGTTCGCCCGCTTCACGAAGAACATCGGCAATAACATCGGCGACTGTTCCCTTTTCGTAGCCCCATTCTTTAAGGGCATAAATTCCGCGACCAATTAACACGAAGCGCTTGTCTTTAATGAGCTCGTTGTGAATGGCTTGTGTTGTGACATCTTTGCGCTTGAAGTCACTGTCTTTGATAGCGGCAGAGATTTCATTGAAGTGCATCTGTTTGCCGTTCTCTTTGAGGATGACGTAGATCTTGTCGCGAATGTTCTTAGGGTTGACCATTGGCCACTTAACCAGACCCCAGCGACCGTTTAGTGTGGCTAGAAGTTTAGATGTACTGGCAAGTGAATCAGCCTGGCTGGAATCGGCTATATTTGCGACTTTAGCGATTTCTTGGATTGGCTTTGGTTCACCGATTTTTTTAATCGTTTCCACAAGTGAAGCGACCTGGCTCCTTAGAGCTTTTTCGTCGTAGATCGAACGTACGCTCACGCTGTAATAAAAGTTATCATCTTCTTGGACTACAGCCAGTTTTGGTGATAACTGACTTAGGAACGCAACCCTGGCCTGCTCTTCGCGGTTTGCTTCTTGAGTTAGCTTTGCGGTTAACGTGCTGACTCGAGATACTGCGCCTGAATCGTTAAGGATTTCAATAACTTGGGTCTCAAAGTCTGTGATATTTGGGAGAGTCCCCTGCTCTGATGCCGTACGCAACTTGGTTACGACTGACTTTTCTAGCTGACGAACTCGCTCACGAGTAATGCCTAGCATCTCGCCGATTTGCTCTAAGGTTTCTTTTCGGTCAAAAAGGCCAAATCGACGGGCAACGATTTCCCTTTCGCGTTCACGATCAATAGTTGAAAGAACTTCGGTAACGAGCTTTTCGGTTTGTAGCTGAGCTGTGGCAGTTGCTTGGGTCATATATATTATTGTTCCCTAATATTCTATAGTACTTTACTAGTATTATAAAACTAATATTTTTAAAAGTCAACACCCTTTGTCTGTCTTTATTGTAGCACATTCCTGACAGTTGTGCGTATTCTATGTTGTAAAAATATTACCATGCCACCTCTTTTACGGAGGTGCTATTTTTTGGCTTTAGTGCTACCCCGACGGCGAAAGCCTTTTTTCTTGGCTGGAGCCTCCGCTAGTAGTTTTTTTGCCTCTGCTTCGGTGATTTTGGTCGGATCGACATCTTTAGCGATACGGGCATTCTTTTTGCCATCTGTTATATACGGCCCATAAGGCCCGTTTAACACCTTAATGCCCCCCTTGAATTCATTAATATGCTTGGCGGCGTCTTTGGCTAGCTTTTCTTTGTATAACTTGCGGGCTTCTTCCTCTGTAATAGTCTGCGGGTCAAGCGGTTTAATGGAAACAAAAGTTTTGTCGACCTGTATATAGGGACCAAAACGTCCGATATTAGCTTTTATGTCTTGCCCGTCATCTGTTTTGCCGACGGTGCGTGGTAGCTTGAACATTTCGAGAGCCTGCTCAAGTGTTACGGTATCGATGGTTGTGCCGGCCGGTAGTGGCGCGAAGGCAGGCTTTTTGGTTTCGTCTTCGATATCTCCCTTGAGTAGCATAGGCCCATAGCGGCCGAAGCGAGAGAAGATTGGTTCGCCGGATTTAGGATCGTCACCGAGTTTACGAGCCTGAGATACTTCGCTGCGCGGAATATCCTCGCCCTTTTCGACTAATGGATGAAAGTCTCTATAAAAGTCGGCGATCATTTTATGCCAAGTTTGCTTTCCGTCGGCAATCTGGTCAAAATCCTCTTCGACTTTTGCTGTGAAGTCGTAATCGACTATGGATGGAAAGTTTTTTGTTAAAAAATCGGTGACAACTTCGGCAATACCAGTAGGAATTAGTTTATTGCGGTCGGCTCCGGTAATAACCGTCGATTTGCTGGTTTCAACCTTACCGTTCTCCAACTTAACTTCTGTGACTTCGCGTTCTATGCCTTCGAGATCGGTTTTTTCTACGTAACCTCTGGTCTGAATGGTTGAAATCGTCGGTGCGTAAGTACTGGGGCGGCCAATGCCGAGCTCCTCGAGTTTTTTAACCAGCATTGCTTCAGAATACCTAGCCGATGGGCGGCTAAACGTTTCGGTTGCCGTGATCACATTGGCTTCAAGACTCTGCCCAACAGTGAGCTCGGGTAAGATAACATCATCTTTACCACCCCCGTAAACTTTCATAAAGCCATCAAAAACCAGTACTTCGCCTTTGGCTGTAAATGTTTCTGGTGCTTTGCTTATATCGATGCTGATTTCGGTTTTTTCGATTTGTGCCGGACTCATCTGGCTGGCCAATGCTCGCTGCCAGATTAATTGATAAAGCTTCTTTTGCTGTTCGTCATCACCGGCAGAGTTATGCTCAAAACTGGTTGGACGAATTGCCTCATGTGCCTCTTGGGCACTGCTGTTTTTTGTCTTATATTGACGTACTTGGTGATATTTGTCGCCGTAACTTTTCTTTATATATGTCTCGGCAGCTGCTATGGCTTGCCCAGAGAGGACGGTACTATCAGTGCGCATATAAGTAATATGACCAGATTCATATAATCGCTGAGCTAGTGTCATGGTTTGGCGGACACCAAAGCCTAGCTTACGGCTGGCTTCTTGTTGAAGCGTGCTGGTCGTGAACGGTGCGCCAGGGTTTCTTGTGCCGGGCTTCTGCTCGACATTGCTTACCTTATAAGACGCGCCCATGACAGTGTTAAGCCAATTTTCGGTGGTTTTAAGATCAGGCAGCTTAACTGACAGCTCGGCCGGTATTTCATCCTTACCTGATGTAAAGATTGCAGTGACTTTAAAAGTGCTCTCGGCTGCGTGCTCCTTAATTTCTCGCTCCCGTTCGACAATAAGGCGTACAGCAACGGATTGGACGCGGCCGGCACTTAGCCCGGTCCGAACCTTTTTCCAGAGTATGGGCGATAACTCATAACCTACTAAACGATCAAGTACGCGTCTCGCCTGCTGGGCATCAACCAGTTTAATATCGACTGTACGGGGCTTTGCCATGGCAGTCTCAATCGCAGTTTTGGTAATTTCATGAAAAACAATGCGCTTTGTTTTAGCAGGATCAAGTTTTAAAGCCTGTGTAAGGTGCCAAGCTATTGCTTCACCCTCGCGATCTTCATCGCTTGCTAACCATACTTCGTGGCCAGCCGCGGCTTTTTTGAGTTCGCTAACTACCTTTTTTTTATCTGTACTGACTTCGTATTTCGGCTCAAAGTTTTTTTCAATATCGATGTTTAAGCCTTTTTTTGGCAAATCGCGAATATGCCCAAAGCTGCTTTTTACTATAAAATCCTTGCCCAGGAATTTCTCGATAGTTTTAGCTTTGGCAGGACTTTCTACGATTACCAGGTTTTTTGCCATAAGCCTCTATATTATGCGCATTTGCGGCTTAATTGCAATGAACATAGCTTATACACCAAGACTATTTCCGGCTTTGAGGCCAACCCAAATACCAAAAAAGGAGCCAATTGCGCTTAGCAATATACTCCAACCGCTAAACCAGTTACCTCCGCTTATGCTGGCGCCGATCCATCCGCCGATGGTACCAAATACGGCAATGCTGGCAAAAATCATAAGCTTCATAGCTTGATTATATCAAGTTTAGGAAATTGCCCAGTTATTTGCACCCAACGCTCGAATTTTGCCCCCGATTTCGAGCATGGTCAAGGCTTGGTTAAATTGTGAGACTCCAAGCCTGCTGCGTTCCAGCAAGACCTCGCCTTCGGTGACTCCTAACAGCATCAGATCCAGCAAAGTTTGCTCATTTTTATTGCGCCCGCGAACCTGCTTTACTATGGTTTGATGACGCACCAGCCCTAAATTATGCAACACATCGTCAACCGATGTCGCGACAAGTGCGCCGGATTTAAGCAAATTGTTTGATCCTGTGTGGCTTTGATCATAAATGCGGCCAGGCACGCACATTACAGTTATGCCCTGCTCGAGAGCAAAGCGCGACGTGTGTAGGCTGCCACTTTTTTGGCTAGCGTCAGTAATAAGCACCACCTGTCCTAAGCCGGCCATTATACGGTTTCGTGCGATAAAATTTTGCTTTTGAGGAAATTCGCCCAAACTATATTCACTTATAAGAGCGCCGCTGTTGTCTAGTATATTTTTCGCTAAAGGTCTGTTAGCTACTGGTACGATGTTGTCGAGAGGGCTTGGCAATACAGCAATACATATCCCGCCTGCCTCGATTGCAGATTGGTGCGCAATCACGTCTACCCCGCTGGCCAGACCGCTTATTATGACTACGCCCTGCTCTGCGAGCTGGCTGGCAAACTCACGGGTGGCCCTTTCGCCGTAAATCGAAACCTTGCGACTGCCAACAATTGTTACCCTTGGCCTGGCCAACAGGTCCGTTAGGGGTGAACCCGTATGGTACAGCTGCTTGGGAGCGGATTTAAGTTCGCGGAGGATTGCAGGATAGTCAGACGATGTAAGCGTTAGCTTATTGATATTCATGTAAAAATATTTTATAACTTGACATAAAGCCATGTATTTGCTAAAATAGCAACTTATGATTCCCCGTATGGGGAATTCTGCACCTTTTACCCCATACTAACACCTCTACAGCAGCATTAGATAACGATTTAATCATTATTTAATAAACAGATTGTAGAGTGTTCGTTAGAGTGTTTTAGAGTGAGCCATTATAAGTTGTTACCCTCCACTTATCTTTAGCACGTCAGGCCTAGCCTGACACGCTCTAAAACATACTAATCCCTTTAACTAGATTCCTTGGGTTGTTTCGACGATCTCGGTGGTCCCCAATTCAAAGTGAGCCTAAATGGTAGCCTTTCGAGGCTGACACGTGTCATATTAATTTAGACAATCGATGTTTCGCTGGGGTGGGTTGAAGGGTTCGGGGAGGACTTCGTGTCATCCCCTTAAACAGGCCAACGAGCGGTGCCCACCCCCTCTCGTTGGCCTTTTTGATAAACTGTTATTTATGAAAATATCTGCACAAGGTTTTGAATTATCGACATTTGACCGCCGTGCCCTCGAGCTTTTCCAAGATGAGGCTTCTTTTGGCTTGGCGGAAACTATTGACCTATTGAAAATAGCTTATAGGGTAGTCAAAGATATGTCAGCTCGGGGTGTATCGCCTGAGGATCCGTATATGCAAAGAGCCTATAGTATTGGCAAATGTGCTGCCAGCATTATGGACTCACAAACACCAAACTAGACTAGGAAATTCCTAGTATCGTGCGGTAGCTCGTCGCCATATATATATTCACTAAGAATGGCGTTAACTTCTTTGCAGAGATTTGATAACTGCTCTTGCTCGCTGGCAGAAAATTTTTGTAATACAAAGTCTTCACTGGCAATTTGCTCGGGCGACTTTGGGCCAATTCCTATTCGAATTCTGCTGTAGTCTTCGCCTATTTTCTCAGATACGGATTTGATGCCATTGTGCCCAGCGCTACTACCACCTTTGCGCAAGCGAATCTGGCCAAAATCGATATCCAACTCATCGTGTAATACGACAAGATTGTCGGGGTGTATCTTATAAAAATCAGCTACAGCCTGGACAGCTTCGCCACTTAAATTCATAAATGTCGTTGGCTTAACTGCAATAATGCGTTTGTCGCCAATACGACCACCGCTCATTAAGCATTTAAGATCCTTTTTATTGATCCATTCTTCCATTTCGTCGGTTTTTGAGATAAACTCGTCAATCGCTAGAAATCCTACGTTATGTCTAGTTAATTCATATTCTTTGCCTGGGTTGCCCAGGCCAACAATCAAGATGTTCTTGTTTTGACCGAAAGTAAAATAGTTAACCGGATTGCTTGATTGCGGGCGATTTTGAAATAATGCCATTATACTTTTTCCTTTGTTGGGCTAACTCCGTGCTTATGGGTGGCATGTTTTTCTATAAACCAGAGCTGGATTTGTGTACCTTCGTACCCGTAAACTTTACGTAATCTTGTCTCTAAGTAGCGACGATAGCTCCAGTGTAAAAACTTAGTATGGCTGCCAAAAATCTTAAAGGCTGGAATCGGGTTGTCTGATTCTTGAACCATATAATTTAGTTTAGGAGTCCTATTTTTTAAACCGGCTGGTGGGTGGTCGTCGACAGCTTGGCGAAGCCATTTGTTAAGTTCTGGCGTTGCAATGCGTTTAGAGCGTTGCTGATCAATTTCCATTGCTAGATCAAATATCTTGGTGATATTTTGACCGGTTATTGAGCTGGTAAAAATAAGTGGCGCCCAAGGCACGAAATCATAATTTGCAGCGATCTGAGGCGCTAACTCATCTCTTGTGAATGCATCTTTGCCCTCGACTGAATCCCATTTACTTACTACTAAAATCAGGCCCTTTCCAGCGTCTTTGACCATGCCGGCTATCTTTTGATCGAGCTGTACATTTAATTCATTAACATCCATTAGAAGCAAACAGATGTCAGATTGTTCGATGGCGCTTACCGCACGAATTACGCTGAAGCGTTCGATACCGACCTTAATTTTGCCACTCCGGCGGATACCGGCTGTATCGAGCAGTTCGACCTCTCTGCCCTGATATCGAACCACTGTCCGATTTACGTCACGAGTCGTACCGGCCTTATCAGCCACAATTGCCTGTTGTTTCTTAGCTAGCGTATTAAACAGATATGATTTGCCAACATTCGGTCTCCCAACTACAGCAATCCGGAGGCGATCGTCATCTTCGATTTCACTGGCCTCGGGGATTATTTCGGCTACCTTATCAAGTAGCTGTTCAATGCCCTTACCTTGCGTAGTACTTGTTTTGATTATCGGTTTGATACCAAGTCGGTCGAATGCGCTTAGATCTGCCCCTTTAGCTTTGTCTAATTTGTTGATTATCAAAAAAACTGGCTTTTTGCTCTTGAGTGCCATTTTAGCGACGCGCCGGTCTTCTTCTGTGATCGGCACGTCAGCTTCAACCATAACCCAGATGACATCAGCGCTATCGGCAGCCTGTGTAATCTGCTCTTGGATGGTAAATTCGAATTCATCAGCTGGATCTTTGATGCCGGCTGTGTCGATAAGCCAAAAATTTTGCCCATTGTGCTCTGCCTTAGCCATTATGCTGTCGCGGGTTGTGCCTGCCTCTCGGGCGACAATCGCTTCTCGGCGATCAAGGATGGCATTAAACAAACTGGACTTACCGACATTCGCCCGGCCAACTATCGCTACGATCGGTAATTTTTTGCTCATTATTTTAATTATAACAGAGATGAGAGGATTGACAAAAATACTACAAAATATTATAGATGGTGATCAATTTTGTACAAATATTTTGCCGAGTTTAAGATCGCCCAGACTATAGTTTCCGAACTGGGTGCGGTGGAGTTTGGTGACGTTGTAGCCCAGTGCCTCGAAAGTACGTCTAATCTGTCGGTTGCGACCTTCGCTCATAGTAACCTGCCACTCCTGATCATTGTCTAGTTTTTGTAAGCCCAACTTGCTGTTCCCGTCTGTGAGTTCGATGCCGTGATCAGATATCATCTGTTGATGCAGAGGACTTAGGGGTTTGTCGAGCGTTACTCGATAGACTTTGGTCTTAGAATAGCGCGGGTGCATGAGCTGATTGGCGAATTCGCCGTCATTTGTAAGTAGAATGAGCCCAGATGAATCTTTGTCGAGCCGGCCAACTGGCTTAAGCTTATGGTATTTTTCGGGTAACAAGTCATAAATGGTTTGACTGCCCTGACCATCTCTAGAGCAGACATATCCAAACGGCTTATTGAGCATAATTGTGGTAGTCTCAGATTCAATCTTGATGATTTTGCCGTCTAAAGCGACAGTATCGGACTCAATTACTTCGTCACCTAGGCTGACAGAATCAGAATTAACCACTACTCTGCCCTCTTGGATGGCTTTGTCGGCAGCGCGACGACTTAGACCAGTGCCTTGCGCCACGTATTTATTGATACGCATAAATTGATACTAGAGTGCGATGTTACTTGGGTCAACCTGATCGGTCGGGTTTACAGTAGTTGTAGGTGGTGCCGCTTGAGTTTCTGGGCCCTTTTGATTATCAACAATTACAGGTATAACTGGTGCTGCTGGCTGAGCCTGGGCTTCTTTGGCCTCTTCGATAGCTAGAAGCGCGTTAATGTCCTTTTTTGGCTCACCGGTAATCGGCTCAATGACGCGTTCACCGCCAACTTTCTTTTGCTGGGGTTGATTTTCTGGTGAGTCTTTATCGTCTGTGGCAGCTTCGGCTGTCTCGCCGGCTGCTTTTGTGCTGGCTTCGAGGGTGTCGGCTGCATCAGAGACGAGCTTTTCGTCGGCTACTTCTATTGATGTGGGCGTTTCGGTTGATGCGGGGTTGGATGTGGTGTTATCAGTAGACACTGGACCTGCAGACGTGGCCATTGCTGAAGGTTCGGCTGGAGGTGGTGAAGACATTGTGTCAGTAGTGGACGGAGCGGCAGTAACTGGGTCCGTGGTGGTACTGGTCGGCGCGGTGGTGGAGCTGCTGGCGCCAGCAACGAAGTCTTCAATTTGGGCTTCTACGGTCGCTTCTTCATTAGCGGATGATTCTGCAGCTGGACTTGTATTGGGTTCTGTTGGAGCTTCTGGTGTAGCGGCCGGGGGTTCAGCCATAGGGGGCTCTACGGCAGGCTGCGCGGATGCGGACTCGGCTGGCAGTGGTTCTGTCGCCAGTGGCGCCTCGCTCGGTGCAGCGGCTGTGGTGGCTGCCGGCGCATCTGGAGCAGTTGGCGTTTCAGGAGGTGTCGTGGCAGCGACGTCGGCGACTGGTTCTGGGCTCGCGCCAGCATTGTCGCCAAGCAACTCATGTGCTACTTTTACGATGTCTTCCAAAGTAACCTGTGATTTAACAAGATAGCGGTCTGCGCCGAGTTTATCGGCACGCTGCTGGTCGTCGGCTTGGCCAAGCGCAGTTAACATAATAACTTTTACATCTTGTAATCCGTCAGTATTGCGCAAGATATCAAGCATCTCAAAGCCGCTTATCTTTGGCATCATTACATCAGATATAATAAGATCTGGCTTTTCGGCCTTGGCTACTACTAGTGCTTCTTCGCCGTCATGGGCAGATACGATTGTGTAGCCTTCGGCTTGCAAGCGTGCTTCATATATTTCACGTAGGTTATTGTCGTCTTCTACAAGCAATAGTTTAGTCATGTTTTATCCCTGTTAATATATATGCTTATGTTTAGTTTACCTTATTGTATCATGGCGTAACATCAGAACTAATGGGATTAGTGTCGGGGGCAATTGCCTTGCCGGCTTTTAATTCGGTGGCTCGCTGAGTTGAAAGCCGCGGTAGGTTAATGTAGAAACTGCTGCCCTCGCCGAGCTTACTTTCTACCCAGATACGACCTTCGTATAACTCGATGATCTTTCGACAAATAAACAGCCCTAGTCCGGTTCCACCAATTGTGCGGGTTGCTGAGCTGTCTACTCTGTAAAACTTCTGGAAGAGATGTGGTAAATCATCAGCCGGAATGCCTGGCCCAGTGTCTCTTATATAGCACTGCACGAGTTGGTCGTTGCCAGTTATGCCGATCGAAATTTTACCTTCCTCAGTGTATTTAACTGCGTTATCGAATAGATTGGTTATAACCTCGCGAAGCCGGTCAGGGTCAATATAGGCGTAATAAAGCGGTCGAATGACTCGTTCGCCGCCCCTCTCTTTTGTGGCATTAATAGTATCACCTGAGTTGCCTGATATAAATTCTACAAATAACTTTTTCTTTTCGGCAACTAGCCTTAGATCTCCCGCGAGCTGCTCCAAGAATTCACCTAAGTCAACAACTGTCGGATGGCTTGTTAAACGACCATCTTCCGCTTTTGCGCTCGTCAAAAGATCCTGGAATAGCTTGCCTAGATGCTGGGTTGAGGCATGGGCTTTTTCTAAATAACCCCGAGCTCTTTCGTCAATAGTCGCGACCTTATCATTTAGTGCTAAAGCAAGGTAGCCTTCAATTGCGGCAACCGGCGTACGCATCTCATGGCTGGCGGTACTGATAAAGTCGGCTCGCTGTTGTTCTTCGGCCCGTTTTTTTGAGACATTGCTCAAAACTGCAACTGCCGCAGTAACTAGTTTTTGGGCATCGAGTAGTGGTGAAACGTGCAGGCTGACGGGAATTTGTTTTTTTTCGTTGGTCAAAAGAAATAAGTCATCACTTAGTTGACTAGCTCCGCTCGAAAAAACCGTTTTAAGTGGATTGGCGGTGTCGTCGATTAGCTCGCCTTTTTGATTAACCAGCTGTAAAACGTTTGTTACGTTTATGCCCGTAGCGTCTTCAGCACTCCAGCCGCTAATCTTGGCTGCACCTGGATTCATAAGCTGTATAGTGAGCTGACTATCTATTAAAACAACACCTTCTTCGATATTGTCGATAATTATTTTGAAGCGTGACGAATCATCCTGCAGATTTGCTGGAAGTTGCGTGTGTGGCTTGCCCGCCCCCTTGTCTTTTGAAAAATTTAGCAGACCCATAGTGCTTATCTTTAGTTTAGCAAAATTCCATAGATTCGCTCTGGGTTTTGTTGCTTAGGCTTTGTCGCGTGACAGCGGCAGCTTAATTGTAAATATGCTCCCTTTACCAAGTTGGCTATCAATGCCAACGGTCCCAGAGTGTTTCTCAACGACAAGCTTAGTCGCATAAAGCCCGATACCTGTTCCTTCGTATTTGCTATTTAAAACATCTGTGCCACGGTGGAATTTAGTAAATAGTTTAGGGATTTCATCTGATGATATTCCTATACCGCTGTCTTTAACGCTTATAATTGCCTCTCCCGCCCCTGTAGCCAATCTGAGTTCAATCTCACCGCCTGTTTCGGTAAATTTCAAAGCATTGTCGAGCAGGTTCCATAGCGCACTTCTAAAATGTGGGGCACTAATTGCGACTTCATATTCACCAGTCTCGATGTCGCTGATGAATTTAATGGATTTTTGCTCAGCCAGTGGCTTAAACTCATCAGATATTTCCTGCACAAAGTTTCCAAGCGGTGTCGCCACTAAATCGGGCAGATCTCGGCCCGCTTCAATACTTGAGATGGTTAAGATGTCTTCGGCAAATACACCCAGTTGCTTTGAACGGCCGGCAATAACGCTGATTACTTCGCGTAGCTCTTCAACGGTCTTTAGCTCCTCTGACTGCTCTAGATAGCCGTTTATTACGCTGAGAGGCGTGCGGAGGTTATGAGAGGCGATAATCATAAACTCCGACTTTAAGCGGTCGGTTTCTTTTAGCTTTGTGATATCATCTTTTAACGACTGAGCCATTTCGTTTACTGAATTGGCCAAATCAGATATCTCATCATCACGGTCAAGTTCGATTTTTTGGTCGAGCTGCCCCGCGCTAACTGCCATTGCTTGCCGACTAACTTGACGGATTGGCTTAATAAATAGCTTGTTTATTAGGATGTAGGCTAGGCTAACGCTAATCACTAATGCCATCAACACAAAGAAAACAATTGAGAGTAAGAATTGTCTAATACTCGCCTGGACTTCGGCGCTAGTAACTTCAAAAACCATGCTATAACGGTGAGTTCCAAAGTCCTCAAAAAAAGGCGAAACAACTTGCTTAATGTTGTGGCTTCCATCATATATGTAAATTGGCTCAAAGCTTGACGCTTGAGATTCTGGAATACTTTTAATATCTGTCGGATTTTGAGAAAACTCTACTTCGCCGTTTGTATTTACGATTAGTACGTTGGTTATATTGTGGTCTAAATCGGTAAAGCGTTTGATGTTATCACTGATTCGAATGCGTCCGGAGTCCTTGTAGGTTAGAAATGTCTTGCCAATTGGCTCTGTAGCAAGAGCTGAAAAAGATTTAGAGTCGTTTAATAGGTTGGATCGCAGAGTTCCGCTGTTTAAGCGTACAACCAAAAAAGTAATCAGAGAGAAAATGATTACTAGCAGGCTGACTAGCAGAACGATAAACTTTGCTCGCAGGCCAAATCGCTTCACGCAGACTAATCTTTCTAATTTTTATTGTAGACGTGCCAGAAATAGGTTGTATTGTAGGTATCTCGGCTAATCATCAGGTTGGGATTATATGTAGTATTGAAAGTTAGGCTATAGATGGGTACTTCTCCAACATCATCAATAACTAGTTTAGAGGCGCTTTGCAAATCGGTTAGGCGCTTAGCTGGGTCGATAGTCTTGCTTGCTTGATCCAGTAATGCGTCTAATGGCGCGCTGGTATAGTTAATATTTTGGAAAAGAGATGACAAAACATCGCTGCTATCAAGTAGATCTGTTGTGTAACTCAGGAAATAGCTGTCCGTGCCGGTGGTGAATGCTTTTTCTACAAGATCATCAAAGTTAGTGTATGGATCCTGTTTGACAGTTACGTTTATTTGTTTAAGCTGCTTGCTAATACTGTCGACTTGGTCTTGTGCTGTATCTTTACTGTAGCTAATTGTAAAACTCGCCCCATTTGGGTAGCCGGCCTCCGTCAGAAGTTTCTTAGCGGTGTCAAGATTTGGTTTTGCCAACACAATAGAGCTGTCATAGCCCGGCACATCTTTGGTAACAGCCTGCTCTGCCGGCTCAGCTTTTAGATTTGAATCAGTAATTATCTGCTTTTTATCAAGAGCCGCAGCAATGGCTTGCCTAAATTTTAGGTTTTGTAATGGGGAACCCTTTTTGTTGACATTAATCCCTAGACTGGTGACTCCGATGCCAGTATCGCTGACAGTCGTTAGCTTGGTTTTACTGGAGACTAACTCAATGTTTTTTTCGGTGTCTATACTTGTTGTGTAATCGACTTTACCTTTAACGACATCTCCTGCAAGATCGTCTTCGCTGCTGTAAAGAGCCCACTTTACTTCTTTAGTGAGCGGCTTGCCACCGTGATATTGGTCAAATGCCACCAAGTCAAGAGCATTGGCGGATGGTGTTGTTCCGGTTTTGACGGTATATGGACCGGTGCCGCCGGCGGCGTCCCCCTCTTTAGCTGTGGGGTCAACGATCATCAGGTATGCAAGCTTATGAAGCAGCAATGGGTCTGGCGCGGTAGTAACAATCTTTATTTTGTTGTCAGCAAGTGCAGTGATTTCTTTTGCATCAAATGTAAAGACACCTCCAAAAGCGGAGTCTTGATATTTCTCCAAGCTTGCCTTCACATCAGCAGCCGTCATTGTTTTGCCATCATGGAATTTAACGCCTGATTTTAGGTTAAAAATCCAGGTACTATCGTCTGGATTTTTCCAGCTGGTTGCGAGCGATGGCACAACTTTTGATACATTCTGAAACTGCACCAGCCCCTCATACACCTGATTGTTAACTTGATAGCTAGTTGCGCTTGTGTCATCGGCACTCGGATAAAAACTATTTAGTGAACCGTCTATTACGCCTACATTTATAATTGCCACAGACTTCTTGACTTGCTGGGTTTTAACTGCAGTGACTTGTTTTTGGGTAGACACTTTCCAGCCAGCATAGCCGAGCCCAGCGATCAACACTAAAAGGATTAGCCCAATGATATATTTGCCCTTTTTTGAACTGCCACCGTCGCCTAATGTGGCCTTGGGAAGCGGTTGTGATGAACTGTCGATCGGTGTCTCAGATTCAGTTGCTTTTTGGTCGGTTGGCTCAGTCGTTTCAGCTATCGGATTTGTAGAGTCGCTTGGCGGGTTTGACGCTGAGGGTTGAGTCGGCGGATCTTCTTGTGTTGGTAATGCGGGTGCAGAGACTAGAGCGGGACTTTTTATTTCTTGGTCATTATCTTCATTCATTAGGAGTAGTACCTTTTAAAGTTGTTATGCTTAGGATCTCATCCCCATACCACATCTGTCAATGATCTTATGATAAGATGATGTATACCCTACGAAGAATGGCCTCATCGTCTAACGGCTAGGACGCCAGGTTCTCATCCTGGCAATCGGGGTTCGATTCCCCGTGAGGTCACCATTTTTGAATAAGATCACTTCCTTACAACTGTTTGACATATTTTCTTAATGAGAACATAATTCCTTTAAGACAAACGAGGGTTACGAGTAATATTAAAATTTAGCATCTGAAACCAAAAACTATGCCCAAAAGCATGCATTTGAGAATTGCCGGAAAAAATCTGTTTTCAAAGATCAATTTTGCTGTTTTTGGTGTAGTCTTTGCCGCGTTAGGTGCCTACTTTATCATTAACAGCCTCGCAGCAACCCCAACAACGGCTAACCTTTGGATAGACAATACCGGTACCGGCACACATAATTGCCAGCGGGTTGATTCCCCTGAGACCTATTCTTCAGCACAGTCAAACAATCGAGCCTGTACATCGATTCAGCAAGCCGCAGCTGCCTGTAATGGGGCAAAAGCGGACACGATTGGCATGGTGTACAGTGCCAACTACGGTTCGCAAAGCTCTAACACCGCAATTAACTCCCCGGGGTGTACGGTGATTGCAGAAGCTTCCACAACGGCGAGTAGTTTAAGTCTTTCGGGATCTCGTTTGGAAGTCCAAAACCTTGTTGCTACCGGGAACTCGTCTTTGAGTGGCTCCAATAACACCTGGCGGAATGTTGAACTGTCCGGAACTGGTGCTTGGATGACTTTTAGTGGGACTGATAACAAATGGATGGGCGGTTCTCTGCACGGTGGCCACGCTCAGTATGGTAGCGGTTTTGACGAACCTATTGATCTTTTTGGTGCTACAAACGCGGTAATCGATGGAGTAGAATTTTATGGCATCACACGGACGCCAGACCCAGATGTAGATAAAAATCCTCACCTTGAAATAATTCGAATTGATCGCGGATCAATGAACACGACCATAAAGAATTCATATTTTCACGATAATGATGAAAATACTGGCACGATATTTATGACTGCTTTGGCCGGCTACCCAGTTTCTTCGGGACTAACTCTCCTCAATAACAGATTTGCTGATAATCCGACGGGCTCGACTAATTTAGCCGTTAATGATTTGATGCCCTGCAATACCATTCTCATCGCTTACAATACTTTTCTTGGTGGTACAAATGGGGTAGCATGCAGCTCGTCATCAAATGTTCGGTGGATTGGAAACTTAGGTGCACATGCGATGTTTAATTGCGTAGGAAGTTTCAGCTATAACGTTTGGGAAGATCAGGCCGGTACCCCTTGCGGAGCGACTGACACACTTGTTGTAGGTACAAGATACAAGCACGAATTGCTTGGACTGGGTGGGCCGGATGGCTTTCATCTACTTGCGGGATCGCCAGCAATTAATAAAGCCGAGACCCCTAGTGCGACAAGCATTTGTGCGCCAACTGGGGGTGCTGGGCCAACGTCTGTCACAGCAGATGCTTACGGCGGATCTCGACCATATCCAACAGGTGGTAGATGCGATGCTGGGGCACATGAATACGGTTCGACTCCTGCGGGCGGTGGGGGTGATACTGTCTCTCCTACCGTATCGTTGACCGCACCGAGTGCTGGGACAGTCAGTGGAAGCTTAACTGTTTCAGCCAATGCGTCTGATAACGTTGGTGTAGTAGGAGTTCAATTCAAGCTTGATGGCGTTAATATCGGTTCAGAAGACACAACCTCGCCTTATAGTATTAGTTGGGATTCAACGGGCGCCTCAAATGGATCACACAACTTGACAGCAGTAGCCCGCGACATTGCAGGAAATTCTACTACTTCAGTTGCGGTTATAGTGAATGTCAGCAACACTGGCGGTAGCGGAGCGTCATTGTATATATCTCCCACAGGTTCTGATACAAATGCCTGCTCCCAATCTGCTCCCTGTAAAACAATAAATGGGGCCTATGCCAAAGCCAGTGCTGGCACGACCATAATTATAACTGCTGGTACATATACAACATCAACCGATTCAATCGCCTACCGCTCTGCTTTAACTACCGGTAGCCCAGTCGTTGTTAAGCCTGAGTCTGGCGCCACAGTAACCTTTAATGACATAAACATGCAGGCTGGCAATATAACATTTCAAGGACCAAATTTTAATGCACGGTCGTTTGACATTGGTAATTACAGCGGCACGAGAATTACAAATGTCACACTTGATGGTCTCAATATCGACGCCAAAGACACACTTAATCTCACCGGAATGAATATCGGAAATGTCACAGGATTGGTATTGAAGAACAGCCGAGTAGGTAATACTATGGCCGGTTCTGGGTCATCAGATACCGCGAAATCAGTTGAATTTTGTGGCGCGAGTTCAACTTGCTACGCTGCAGATGTAACGTTCGACCATAATACATTTTATGATGCCGATGCTCCTACCGGCAGTCTGGCGCATCTCGAATGTATATTTGCGACAGGAGTACAGAGTTTTACGGTAAAAAATAATCGTTTTCAAGACTGTACTTATTTTGATATTTTCATCACTGTTATCCTTGCGAACAATCAAGCGCAACCCAAAGATTACATAATCGAAGATAACCTGCTTGGCAGGACGGTTAGCGTTGGTGGCACCGAAGGCGGTTACGCGATAAATATCCACGCCGATGTTGTCCCTAATAACATCCAATATCTTCGTAATACAATCGAAGGAGCGCTCTCCACAGGCGCCAACCCGAACGGCACTATTCAGGCTGGCAAATGGCAAATAATAGGTAATATCATCAGCGAAGGTGTCTGGTTGTCGGATTCTGGTGCGCAACAATGTCGGCCAGGTATCACTTTTGACTATAATGTTATGCCGAACTCGAACTGCGACGCCAATACAGGCACTACCACTCATACAACTGGAGCTACCACTTCAGCCATAAAAGCCGGCTGGGTTGCGCAAAAAGGTCCATATGCTGGTGATGACGATTTCCATCTTAAATCGACGTCGCCAGCTATCAATAAAGGCCGTCCGGCAGACGCTGGCACATTCGATTTTGATGGCCTAGTCCGTGGCTCGCCGCCAGATGCGGGCGCATATGAACTAGCCAGCGGCACTACAGTCAAACCGGGTGACACTAATAATGATGGGTTAGTAAATATAGTAGATCTATCTACCCTGCTAAGCCATTGGAATACTAATTTTGCTGCGGCTGATTTCAACGCTGACTCCACGGTTAATATATTTGATCTATCTATACTTTTGAGCAATTACGGTAAGTAGCTAGCATATTATTCTTAAGCCGCCTTGGGATGGCCACTCAGTGGCCATTGGTTGGCCAACCTGTAAGTAGATATTAGGCTTGGCCGAGGAGGAGTTCGAAGTATTTTGTGCCTCCAAACGGGATTTTTTGTTTGACCAGTTTGGTGCCCATTAGGGCGTTAGCGTGGTAAATTTTGAAGCTGCCGTAGCGCTCGTTGATCTCGTCGACGGCGGTGGTCAGCCAATCTTCTTTATTAACCTGCTCTATTAGGCTGAGCTGACTGCGGGCTGACGGTGTTAATTGATAGCACGTGATGCCCATAGTCTGAACGACTAAGTGCTTAGGCCGCTGGTTAAATAGGTAGAGCGCTTTGGCATAGATGTCATTATCGGTGTAAAACGTACTTTTAAACATTTTGCGCTGCGACCAGCCGTCGCCGGCTTGATAGCGGATCCAGACTTGTATGCCACGGGCGTCCATGCCCTGATATCGTAATTTCTTGCCTGTGGTTTCGCAGAGGTACTGGAAGCAAGGCAGTAGATAGCTGTCATCATTTGAGGGCGTACCCAACACCCACTGCCGGCCTACCATGCCGAGTTTGGTGGTGACGCTGTCAACTTCATAACCCCTTAGTCTCTGGTACCAGTCTTCGCCAATGACGCTATGAAACACAAAACGTCTCAGATAGTCGCTCTCAGCGTCAAGAAACTGCAGGGGTGTAAAAATGCCAGCCGCATTGAGACGTGCCTGATAATGTGATGCTATCCCCGTGAGATCTGTTAGTTTAAGCTGGCTGAAAACAGTTTTGAGATTGCTATGGTCAATGACGTCTAGCCCGTCGGGCTTGTGGAGGCCGGCGGCAGTTTTAGCCAAGAAACGATTAGGCGCGATACCAACATTTATTTTCATCCAGGAGCCCACACGGTCCCTCAGCTGCTGTTTTATCTCGTATCCAATATCTACCAAAGATTTCTTGTGAACGCTTCCTAGCGTGCCGTGAAAGTCGATAATGCCTTCATCAATGCTCTTCATGCGCACATGCGGGCTGTAGGTTTTCATAATGCTGATAAGTTGCTGGTAGATGTAGTGATACTTCGGCGGATCGGTTTCTAGCATGGTGAAGTCAGGAATCAACTGCAGGGCCTCGTCGAGACGCATGCCTGTCTTTACGCCCTGAGACTTGGCTTCGTAAGAACAAGCGATGACACAGCAGTACTTGGATAAGCGATTTGTCACGCCAACCGGCCGGCCTCGCAGGCTGGGGTGGGCTTGCTGCTCGGCTGTGGCGAAGGCACTGTTGAGATCGAGAAACATGATCTGAGGCTCTTCCCTGTTTATGCCGAGATGAAGCTGATTCATGAGTTATCGATTTGCGATATCAGCGTCCAGGTCAGACCCTCGGCATCAAACTCCAAACGGTAGTCGTTTAGACCATCGCTTACATCAAAGACATGTATCATGCGCCGACCAGCCGTTGTGGGATGACGTAGGCCTAGCTCGGTAAAATTTATTTCTTTGCCCTTGTATTTCATTTTACTGGGCAAGCAAAGCTCGGTAGGACGACCTTTATCGCGAAAGACCGTCACTACACTAACTCGCTGATTTATTTTAATTGTCGGATCCATTTTGCTATCCAGCTAAGACGTATTCGCGGCCGCCGTAGACGATGCGTCGTGGGTAGCTTTCGAAGCGTAGTTTTGGTGAATTTTTGCTGAATTCGACTGCTGTGATTTGGATTTCTTTAGTATCAAAAGTTGCGATTGCCATGATAGTTCTCCTGGTTCAAAAATAATAAAAAGATGAAACTGACAGAGGTCAGTAAACGGATTTAAGGGGTTGAGAGCTTCTAGCTAAGGGCTTCGATACCGTCCGAAACGAGCCTAACACTTAGAAACTGATATTTAACGAAAGAAAGTAGGGACCGAGGTGTACCTTCTTGTGAATAAGTCTGCGAGGTAAATGACCAGCAAGTCCTCACATGGCTGACATTTATTGTACTACCGCCCGTCAAACTTGCAAGTGATTTTGCTTACTATTTAGGGCGCGTAAGTTACTTTAGGAGCTGCGTTAACGGCTGTGAGCCAAGTTTGTCCAGGGTTAAGGAATATAGGTTTGCCTGCTGCGTCAGTGAACGTAATCTGAGCTTTCTCGTTGGTTTTTGCCCAGGTGCCGATCGATACGTTGCCGTCTTGAAAGACGTAGGCTTGGCCGCTACCGATGGTTTGATATTCCGAATGGTGGCCGTCGCTGGCAATAGCAAACGGTACGACCATAGCGACTACTACCGTCGGACTAATCTGCTTGTTGCCATTGGCGTCCATGTGAGGTGCCCCGCCCTCGCTACGATTGTAAGAATTAGTCGCGGCGACGTAGTCGTAATGCGCGTTATAGAGAGCGCCTGAGAGATTTAAATCAATTGTTTTCGCGGTAGGTACTTTAGCCGGCTGAGCCTTTTTACTGCGGGCAAAACCGGTGTATGTGCTGGTCGTGTAGCCTTTGGCGGCTTCGAGCGCGTTTAGGTTACTTATACCTGTATAAACATTGTGTGGCGCAGCACGACTGGTGATGCGATGATACGAGCCTCCATTAGCGAACTGGTCTAAGTCTCTTACGCCCAATGCCTTGATGTCTGCCAAGGCTTGAGGACTGCCGCCGACATGAGCGTAACCGGCATCAAAACCCAAAGCCCATTTAACATAGTAAGGCCGAGCGCTGCGTATAGGGCCAATGTCGCCCGGTTGGGTGTCTTGATAAAGCGCCAAAAAGCGTGTAATTCCACCCTCGGCAATTGCCTCAAAAACGACACTGGCGTCAGATAAGCCAGACTGCGGTCGGGCGTCAAGACTGTTTTCAATCATTACCCCAGTTACGGGCCGCTGGTTGACCTCCGGCGCTACCTGCAGGCCGCTCAAATTAGACGCTACGGTGGTTGGCTTAGGGGGTGCCTTTTTTGCAGATTTTTTTACAGTTACAGCTGAGGCGGCTGGTTTTTTATCGAAATGAGTTAGAGCGAAGCCGGCAATAGCACCACATACTACAATGACAAGCGCGCTGATTATCCATTCGCGTCGTTGAAATGGCCAATGCAAGTTGAACTTTGGGCTTTTTGGCTCTTTAGGGTCGGTATCAAGCTTGGTGTCAACTAATGCGGCTGGTCCGACCACGTCATCAATCGCCGCTACTTCCTCGGGCGTTTTGAATGTTTTGTCTGGTGTTTGTGTTTTTGCAGAACGCTCATCTAAGGCGGGCTGCAAAGACTTTGCTGGCCGATTGGCCGGCTTAAAGTCGCCGTCCATAAGCTTATTATAACAACGAGTCTATCTGTTGGTCAAGACGCTTAAGGCTACGCTCCTTGCCGATAATAGATAAGCTTTCGGCTAAACCGGGGCTGGCTGGCGCTTGCGTCGTGGCGATTCTTATCAGACTAAAAAGTATGGCTGGCTTCTGATTTGTCTGCTCCAGCAGCACGTTTAGCTTTTGTGTTAAATCGTCTACGGTAAAGTTGCTCTTTAACAGAGCTGTTTTGGCCATCTCGAGCAGCTGGCGGAGCTCGTTTTTATCAATTTTTTTAAGCTGTTTGTGGTTTTCAATTAATGTCGAATTGACAGGTAAATCCACAAAGAAAAATTCGGTCAGTTCGGGTAATTCCGCGAAAAACTTTAAGCGCTCCTGTACGACCCCGAGTACTTGCTTTTTATAGGCTGGGTCATATGATTTGGCTGACTCCGGCCAGAAGCCCTCGGCGAGTCCATAAAGCACATCCAAAGGTAGCTCACGTATATAGTGGCCATTTATCCAGATTAAACGCCGCTCGTCGAATTGCGCCCCGGCTTTCTGGACGCGGGATAAACTAAACTTTTTGATTAATTCTTCTCTTGAAAATATTTCTTGCTCTGTGCCGTCATTCCACCCCAAGCTGGCAATGAAATTAATCAGCGCTTCTGGTAGGAAACCTTCTCGTATGTAGTCCAAGACGTCTTTGGCCCCATCCCGTTTGCTGAGTTTTTTATTGCCACTTTCACCGAGGATATGAGGCACAGTGGCCATAATTGGCGGTGAAATCTCAAGCGCCTCGTACAAATTCAAATAGTTTGGCACGCTTGATAAAAACTCCTGTCCGCGGATGATATGGCTTATTTCCATCTCTGAGTCATCGATTATATGGGCGAAATTGTAAGTCGGATAGCCGTCAGATTTAATTAATATGAAATCATCAATCGCTTCTGGCCCGCTGGAGCGGTCCCCCATGACCGCATCGGTCCATTTGTATGCTTTAGGGTCAGATTTAAAGCGCAACGGTTTTGTACTGTCCCACTGTGGAGGGTTCTCCGGTCGGTGATTGCGATATAAAAAAGGTTTTTTAGCAGCTTGGGCTTGTTCGCGGAATTTTTGGACTTCTTCTGGGGTATTAGGGTCAGCGTAGGCCCTCCCTGCTTCAATCAACTTCTCTGCCCATTTTTTGTACGAATCAAGCCGTTCGCTTTGAGTATAGGGCGAAAACGGACCGCCGATATCAGGACCCTCGTCGTAGTCAAGCCCAAGCGCCTTTAGGCTATCAATCAAATGTTGCCTAGCACCTGCGACCTCACGCTTTTTGTCAGTGTCTTCAAATCGTAAGATAAACTTACCGTTGTTTTGGCGAGCAACCAACCAGCCAAACAGAGCCGTGCGAATTCCACCTACATGAAGGTAGCCGGTCGGGCTGGGCGCAAAACGCGTTCGTACTGGGCTCATTAGCGATATTATAAGAGAAAACGGCTTTAAGGGGAATTAAATAGACTTAGCGATCTCAATCAGCTGTTTGTTAGACAAAGCGCCATTACTTTGTACGATGTACCAGATTCCGCCATTCATCCAAGTTGCGTTTCCGTTACCATATAGATAAACCGTTTGCCCTGAGACTTCGACGGACTGACTGTTTGACGATGTCCTTTGGACAAAATTTTCTTTGAGAGCCTGACTGTTCCAGGTTGATGTTTTTTGTGTAACTGTGTAGCTGCGCTCATCGCTATTGCTGGCGAATTTAGTGGCAATAACGCCGCTGCTGTAGCTAAGCTTATCCATACTGTAACCAGTAGGTTTGTATGTTGGCATCGTCGCTCCAAATCCAGCCCGGGCGGTCGCCATATTAAATTTTAGGGTTGGTAGCTCTTGGTAGCCGACAAAAGCAAACAGCAGCAGCGCAGTTGCTGAAGCAATAGCTGCTCTGGTCCTCCGCTTGGATTGTCGTTTAATTTTTGGCGCTGGCTCTTCGTGGCTTTTAGCATTGATTACGGCTTGTTCGAGCAGTTGAGACGTAGTTTGTGGCATGCGTTTAGTTGCCTTTGACGTTACGTGTGGTTTGAGCTCGGCGGATGACTGTGGCACAGCAGCTTTAACTGGCTCTGGGCTGTTTGCGTCGCTTGTGATAGGAGAAAAATGAGTAATTAGATGGCTTTGTGGCACCTTACTGGCGTGTGCCAGTTTTTTAGAGTCGACCCGCTTGGCGGATTTACTGACGACAACATTGGCAAGACTATCATGTAAAGCTAAGTCACTTGGCCCCTGGGCTTTTAGTGCTGGTTTTGTAGATGCGGACGGCTTTTTTACAGCGTGGCGCATAAGAGTTTGCGAAGATTTAGGTTTGTGTGGGGCGGCAGGTTTTGCTTTATGTCTAACTACATCGTGCATAGAGGGTTTCTTGGCGGGTGTTTTAAGAGAAGACTGCTTAACAGGCTCAGCATGTGTCAAATGTCCGGCAGGCGTAAGCATGGCGCCAGTCTTTGCGTCATAACGTTTACCGTTGATTTCAATGATGTTATTATTTTTGGCCACGTATATTGCCCGACAGTCGGCTTAAAGATGTATAAACATCTTAAACCCTCTTGTGATTAGAGGCAAGTTTAGTCCATACTAAATGCTACCCATAATGGATTATTTAGATAAGAATAAGGAATCTCGCCAGCGTATAGTTTTATTTGTTGGCTATATTTTGATTGGCCTAGCAATCGTAGTCGCTGCGCTTGTTTTGAAATACCAGGCTGACGGTTATGGTGTAAACAAAAAAGGCGATGTCATTCAAAATGGTTTAACGTTTTTTTCTAGCCATCCTGCTCCGGCCAACATATACATTAATGGTCGCCTAAACAGCGTAAAAACAAATACTAGGCTATCGCTGCCCTCTGGAGTTTATGATGTTAAACTCACCCGGACTGGCTATTATGACTGGCAACGAAATATTGAGGTCAATGGAGGTAGTGTCCAGCACTATGATTATCCATTTCTTTTTCCGAAGCTGCTAACTACTAAAAAAATCCAAAATTTCAGCTTAGCCCCCAGCTTAATGACACAAAGTTTGGATCTACGATGGGTGATGATCCAGTCAAATGCAAATCCGTCGGAATTCACCGTATATGACATTAAGAGCCCTGATACGCCCGCTTCAACCATAAGCATACCGGCAAGCTTAATAACAAAGGCAGTTGGAGGCGAAACTTGGCAAGTGGCAGAATGGGCAGATGATAATCAGCACGTATTGCTTCAGCACAACTATGATTCAAAGAGCGAGTTCATTTTAGTTGATCGTGAGGCGCCACAATCCTCTTTAAATCTAAACGCGACTCTTAAAATTAATCCGTCAAAGATAACACTTAATGACAAAAAATACGACAAGTATTATATATATGATTCTGCCGGCGCGACTTTACAAAAGGTTTCATTAAAAAACCCGACTCCCGCAACGTTATTAAGCCATGTGGTGGCCTACAAGACTTACTCTGACAACACTGTTCTCTATATTAGCAATCAAGACTCTGTCGCTGGCAAGGTTAATGTAAGATTGCTTGAAGGCGACAAAACATACAATATTAGGATATTGACTGCCGGATCAAGCTATAACGTTGATTTAACGAAATATGACGGGATTATGTACGTTGTGGCGGCATCTTCAGGTGATAACCGGGCCTATATATATCGCGACCCAGTTGGGCAGTTAAATAGGTTGCCAGAGCAGCCGTTGGCTTCTGCACAGGTATTGAGAGTTGACCAGGTTAATTATGTTAGTTTTTCTCCGATCGCTCAGTACATTTTAGCCGAAAACGGCAATAACTTTGGAGTTTACGACATAGAAAACAAAACCAGTTTTAAATATACGACAAGCGAGGCCTTTGACGCCCCTCAAACTCACGCCAGCTGGATGGACGGCAATCGCTTACTCTACACCAGTAATGGAAAACTGATTGTTTTTGATTATGATCACACTAACCTTCATCAGTTAATGGCAAGCTCGAGTAGCTATTTGCCGGCCTTCTCGCCTGACTATAAAAATGTTTATAACATTGCCCAAGCTCCAAGCACCGCCGAGCTAGACTTTTTCCAGACATCACTGCGGACGGCACAAGACCGCTAGCGCCGTTTAGCTGGTTTGTTAATCCATCTAAAGGTCATGACAAATACGCCCAGCACGACGACAAGTGCGGCGATTTTTCCAGGGGTGGTTTTTATAGCACGACCGAATAATGTCGGGCCATTGCCTGGCAACTCTTGAGGTGTAGACGTAACGCTTTTGCTGGTTGAGGCACCATTACCGGCTGGGTCTGGACTGATTTGCTGGCCTACTACGACCAATCGCCGCAGGCTGGTGCCTGGTGGGTCGCAGGTTATTAATGTGGCTGTCGCGGTTTGACCTTCTACGGGGTTTAAGACGGCTACATTGCTCGGGTCAACAACAGTTGTGGTGATTACTTTGTATACGTAAACTTTGCTGTTGTAGGTTAGATAAAATGTATCTCCCGGCACCAAATTATGCAGTAACACAAAGGCGAATTTATACTTGCCTTTGTTGAATATATTATTGCTGCTGTGACCAAAAAACGCTGCATTGCCCTGTTCGCCCGGCAGACTGGTGGTAGGGTAATGTACTACTCCACTCTCTAACGCATTCTCTATGGTAGACTCGTCGGTTGTATTTTGATTGTAGTCAACTGGTATTTCGACATTGATTTTTGGGATGATTACCTCTGGAGTCGCGGTCGGGGCAACGCCATCATTGCTAATTATCAGTGGCGTTGACGCGTTTGCTCTGCCAGGCTGTATAAATGGTGCGATAAAAACTTCATTAAAAAATCCAAATAAAACAATAATTAGCGCGATCGTGCCCATGGCTAACCCAAAGAGCAATGATTGTACATGATGTTTGGTTGTTAACTTGCCGTTGGCGTTTACTTTGGATTTAATGGATGTTTGAATCTGTTTTGTACTCCGCTCCCTTTGTTTGGGTCGGCGGGCGGCCTGATGCTTGTGCTGTGCAAATGCTTGGGCCGTGTTTGCCTGCTTTGGCTCGCTAGCATTTATTAAGGATTGACTCGAGTAAAACTCTTGCCAAACCTGATGCTTTTCATCATCTGATAGGCCTTGGTAATATTTATGCCACTCAGTCTGAACTGTCGCCAGATTTTTGCCCGAAGTACTGAGCTGGTACATAAAGTCTTGGTGCTTGCTACGGTGTGGTGCATTTTGAGCTTCAGACAGCTCTGATAAAGCATTTGGCTCGCCTTGATAAATCCGCTCCAATTTGTCGCGAATTAATCTTGTGGCCTCGTCTTCGCCTGATTTTGAGTGTGATGAATTTGTTGCCATATAAACAAAGAGCAATACCTAGCTCTGTACCCCCAAGTATAGTACAATTACCCCTTGAAGCATATGCTTGGGCGAGTGGCGGAACTGGTATACGCGCACGACTCAAAATCGTGTTCCTAACGGATTGAGGGTTCGATTCCCTCCTCGCCCACCAGTTGTAAAAGATTAGACTATTGACATATATTAGATTATAGAGTATAATTACTAAAATACTATTTGTAATGTAAGAGGTTATGCTAACGTGAGTAGAACATATAGATTCGAAGGCGATCAAGATGTTAAATGGGGCATTGCATTGCCTCCAGAACAACGAAAAATTCGTGGGATGCAGGGCCCTGAGCCCGTAAGCGCAGAAACCTTTGGTAACTTTTTAGCCTACGGAGAAGACGGATTAGTTAAAGAACGTAACTATGATCCTCACGAACCTGTAGTGCTCAGGCACCTAGGAGTAGCCATTGCACATGTTGAGCTGGCACATACTACTGCCTCCAGAGGCGATGAAGATGGCGGCATAATTGACGCGATCGAGCCACAGGCTGAACGCGAAGCAGCCTAAATTAAGCTTGACGTTATAGACTCGTAGGTTTTTGTAGGGTTCTGTAGCCACCATACACTTGCTCGTGCAGCGATTCGGGTGCGCCAGATCTTTGGGGAGTCAGCGATTTTTGTTGAACTTACCCTACCATCAACGGCTGCAAGAAATTGATCATTATGCTCGACAATTATGGCAGTCGAATGTCTCAAACTGAAATCATGCAGTGTTTCGACGAGTTTAAGCAAGCCCATGTCGTAGGTAAATGCACTGGTAAATCTTGAGGCCTTGCCAATTTTTTGTAGCTGCGCAAAACTCATAACCAAAAGAGTTTGTTCGCGGTTCAATATTGAATCCGACTTTGTAAAATAATCCAGCGCGTCCTGTGTGACTGTGAGTTGGCCCGAGTATTTATCGGCAAATTTTTCGAGAAGGACTGCAGTTTCTGAATTGCGCCCAAAATCGCCAGCTAGGAGTGTTGCATCAGCCCAGTCTGACATGGTCAGTAAGTCACCTAAAGCATTTTTGCCAAAGCTCCCGCTCGCCGAACTCGCAACATATTCGCCTGCCTCAAAGACTTTACCCAAGGTTTTTTGTAAAACGTCCGGCAACAATACCCTTGCTGTGCCGATGCCGGCATTACTGGCTTCGCTGTATGCTTCGGCCGCAGCAGCGAAGCTATGCGCATTGCCTCCGACAATGAGAAGTTTCCCCGACTGATTTCGGTTTTCGGGACGACTCCATAACAGATCTGGAAACAATGGTTTATCGGTGGTCTGTTTTTGCCAGTAATCTTGCATAATTATTAATTATATCGACATAATAGGCCGGGTGTTGCCAAATATTGTCATGACCTCCTGGCAAGCTCAAAAATGCCCAATTTTCATGCTTGATATAGTCATCGAGCTTGGCTGACTTGGGCCATGGGTCAAAACGATTTGCGATAAAAATACTGACCGCGTCCGGAAATATTGTTGGTTCTGAGGTTTTGGCACCGCGAACAATGTTGAGACTACGGAGTGGATGCCGCAATGCATAGTACGTATTCAACGCAAAGCCTTGGATTATCCTCAAGAAGTGCCCCTTAGCTAGCAACCGGCTAATGCTGAGCCAATTGGATTTTAGCCATATTTTTTGTGGACGCGTAAGCGGGAGTGGCATACCGATATATAAAATTAATTTTGGCCTGGCTCGATCAGGCATAAGCCAGCAGCCGGCAGAATGGGCGATAATCACATCTGCATCATGCAGGCTTTTGGCTGGTTTCATGCCGACCTGCTTTAGAAGCTTTGTTATCTTCCGGCCGTGAGCTGAGCCTTCAACGAAGCCGTAGCTTAGCGCAAAAGTTAAAGGTTTATTTGATTGTGTATTTGCCATGGTTCGGATCTAAATTATAAACCATGTTTTTACGTTCAACGACTACTTGCCAGCCTGACCGCTTGGCATGTTCAAACAACCCCTTAGTCGGGTTAAATGCAATTGGCCGTTCGACTTTAGACAGCATTTGTATATCACTTTCACTGTCGCCAACTGCAATGCTCTTTTCCCAGCTAGCGTTGTGCTTCTTGACTAATCTATCAAGCGAATCGATTTTTAACTCACTTTTTAAAATTCTGCCCTTTCCGGTATATAAACCGTTTTTTATCTCATAAACCGACCCGCACGAATCATCAAAACCGTAATAGTCCGCCAGCATTTTGACTATTTCATCTTGGGAAGCTGAAATAGCAAACAGTAAATAATTTTTAGATTTAAGTTCATAAATTAAGTCGCGCGTGTATGCATACACTTGGTCCCTGTATACCTTAACCACATTTTTACTGGCAAGATGGAGCTCTAAGGGGTCAATTGTCTTTATCGCCTTCTCAAAAAAATTAACCAGTGTCTGTTCGTACTCGGCATATGAAGCCTGATGGGGTCGTTTCTTCCACTGCAATCGAGCCTGGCGAACTTTTTCGTAAGCAATAAGGTCTAGTTTGTCTTGTCGAGCTAATTCGTCTGCCACGGCATGATATAACTGCCAGCGCAAAATCGTGCCGTCTATATCAAATGCAGCAAATGGCCTAGCCATAGTGACTTACAAGACCTCTGTTAAATATCTATTAGCAATGTGCAGTATGTTGCTAGCTTCGTGCTCGGCAAGATGGCCGTTAATTGTCCAAATTAGTTCGCAATTTGGTATTTTTTGGGCAAGCGAGTACGCGGTTATCGGCCGACAAACCATATCGTATCGCCCCTGTACGATCCACACCGGCATGGTCAGCTTAGCGGCGTTATCAACTACAAAATTATCAGGTAGAAAACATTTGTTTTGAAGGTAGTGTATTTCGGTACGAATTGTTGAAAGGTCATACTCTTCGTATTTGGTTGAATTAATTCTGCCATCTAGTTTTAACAGAGATAGCTCAAGGCTTTCATAAGCAAAGGCTGATTCTTTTGCGGCTTCGAGGTCATCGCCGAGAGCACGTTTGAAATGGTATGCACTTGGATCGTCTCTATACTTAGCTGGGGTTGCCATAAGGTATTTGTCCCATGAATCTGGAAAGAATTCGCGAAAACGTCCTTTATCAAGCCAATCTATCTCATCGTAGGCTCCTGCGAAGACGCCTTGTATTACCATGCCCGCAACCCGCTCTGGGTGAGTGATGCCATAAACTAGTGCTAGGCAAGCGCCCCATGAGCCACCAGTTAATACAATTTTTTTAAGGTCAAGTCGGTCTAAAATCATGTTGATATCGCTAATGAGCTCCTGAGTGGTATTGTTTGTGAGTGAGCCATACGGCAGACTCTTACCGCTTCCGCGCTGATCAATAAAAATCACACGTTGTTTGCTTGGGTCGAATTTTGACTTATCGCTGTCTTTGCATCCGTTTCCTGGGCCACCATGTAAAAATACGATTGGTTTTTTTGCATCCTTTTTGCCCCAGTCTTGGACATAAACTTGGTGACCATCGCCTACGTCAATGTAGAATTCTTCGATTGTATGTTCGTCGGGGGTCATAGATCTAGTGTAACAGATATAGGACAGTGGTCAGATCCGAGAATATTAGGGTGTATGTCGGCTGCCTTAACTTTGTCTTTCAAACTGGCTGAAACTAAAAAGTAGTCGATCCGCCAGCCAACGTTGCGTTCGCGAGATTTAGCGAAGTGAGACCACCAAGTATAATAACCTTTCCCTTGGCTAAACATCCGGAATGTATCGATGAATCCAGCATCAACAAATGCCTGAAAGCCGGCTCGTTCTTCATCTGTAAATCCTTTTTTGCCTACGTTGGTTTTGTCGTTAGCTAAATCATCGGGAGTGTGGGCGACATTTAAGTCGCCTGTAAAAATCACCGGCTTGGTCTTCTCGAGCTGCTTCAAATAGGCCAAAAAAGCCGGGTCCCAGTGCTTATGACGTAGTGGTATTCGGCTCAAATCATCTTTGGCGTTGGGCGTGTAAACCCCTACAAACCAGAAATCATCGAACTCGCCGGCAATAACCCTGCCCTCTTGATTCGGGTTGCCGTAGACGTCCCCGTGTAGCTCAAATTTTTTAATGATGTCATCTGGAAATCCATTTATTACCTGCTTAGGTTTTAGCTTGGATAATAAGGCTGTGCCCGAATAGCCGGGCTTTTCGGCTGAATACCAGAAAACATCATAGCCGTCAGTTTTTACGGTTATCTGTTCGGGCTTGGCTTTAATTTCTTGTAGTACCAAAATGTCTGGCTTTTCTGATTGAAGAAAAGGTTCCCATAAACCCTTGTTTTGCACGGCTCGTATTCCATTAACATTCCACGAATATAGTTTCAGCATTCTCATAAGTATAGCTTTGCCCCAGTTAATTTGCTAGACTATGAAGCTAGATGGGTACACCTCCTTACAAACGAGTCTTACTAAAACTTTCTGGCGAGCAGCTATCTGGTAAATATGATTTTGGTGTTGATCCAGAAATCGCTGCCTTTCTGGCAGGCGAGGTTAAAAAAGTTGTCGATTCCGGCGCCCAAGTTGTGATCATCGCCGGTGGTGGAAATATGGTGCGTGGTGCCGAACGTGCTGGTCATGGCATTCGACGAGTTACGGCCGACCAAATGGGCATGCTTTCAGGCTTAATCAACTGCATGGCCTTAACGGACATTTTTGAAGCCAACGGCGTTAAAACCCGTTGCCTAAGCAACATTTTCGCGACTCAGGTAGCGGAATCATATTCTTATCGTTTAGCAGAAAAGCACCTTCAAAAAGGTCGGGTTGTGATTGTCGCCGGCGGCACGGCTCGACCATACGTAACTCACGATACTGCTGCTGTCAGCTTCGCACTCGAACTCGACTGCGAATTAGTCCTCAAAGCATCTAAGGTTGACGGCGTTTTCGACAAAGACCCAGCACAATTCCACGACGCACAAAAGTTGCAAAAAGTTACCTTTCAAGAAGCCGTGCAAGATAACGCCATTAAAGTAATGGACAAAGCAGCCATTGGTCTTGCGATGGAGCAAAACAAACCAATTGTGGTCTTCGATGCCTTCCAACCAGATAGTTTCTCAAAAATAGTTGCCGGCGAATCAGTCGGCACTTTTATTAGCTAGTCTTAGCTCGCAAACACAATCAGTATCGCCGCGATTAAAACTAATATAAAGCCCGAAAGCCATGTAAGCATTTGCGCATATAAAAAATATCTTTTGCCTACAATCAGACCCTGCTTTTGTGACCTTCGGGATTGCCAAAGTTCATTATTCCTTGCCCGCATTTCTTCCAGCTGCGCAGAAGTCTCCGCTTCTTTTGTGAAGATGAGCTTTGCCTTGCCTTCAAACTCGGCGTGAGCTTCGTAAAAAAACATATCTTTTATTGCGTCAACAATTCCGAAAAGAATGGAGAGCGTAAGTAAACTCCAACCAACCGTCAGCAGAACTTTTTCCGACAAGCCAACACCATTGAAATTAGCAAACATTGGTGAAGAGAACGTAAAAACAAAAACAGCAAAAGTCCACAAACTTTTCCTTATACTATTTTCTGTCGTGACCAAGTTGTTTAAGTTAAAAAGTAATGCTTTGTCATGTAAATCTCTTTCCCCGCGTCGTATTTCGTCTGGCGTCATGATATCTCCTCGAATTTTATGGCGGAGGGAGAGGGATTCGAACCCTCGATGGGATTGCTCCCAAACCGCCTTTCCAAGACGGCGCCATAGGCCACTAGGCGACCCCTCCTTAAAACACTAGGCCAGTATAACAAACTCTCTTTGCAATTATTACTACAAAATACCTTGCTATAAATGCAAGTTAAAGAGTAAACTGTCTTAACGAATGGCTCTAATCGAACTTCAAGACGTCAGTAAATTGTACGGCTTCGGCGATGCTACCACCCTAGCGCTCGACGAGGTCAATTTAAAAATTGAAAAAGGCGAGTTCGTAGCTGTTATGGGCCCGAGTGGTTGTGGCAAAAGTACACTTATGAATCTGATTGGCTTGCTCGATCGCCCGAGTCATGGCCAGTACTGGCTGGACGGCAAGTCTGTCTCGCGCCTAAAGCCAAACCAAGCAGCAAAAATTCGTCGCGATAAAATCGGTTTTATTTTTCAGTTTTTTAATCTGTTGCCTCGCATGACTGCGCTTGAGAATGTCTCGTTGCCGCTGGCATATAAAGGCATTTCACTAACCCGCCGACTTAAGCTAGCTAGCCAGATGCTTGACCGAGTTGGCGTGCAAAGCCGCGAATATTTTTTGCCCAGTCAGCTGAGTGGCGGCCAAGCGCAGTGTGTGGCGATTGCGCGTGCGCTGGTTAACGATCCAAAATTAATCATTGCTGATGAACCGACCGGCAATCTCGATAGTTCCAGCTCTCTACTAGTTATGGAACTACTGGCAGATATACATAAGATGGGCAATACGATTATTTTTGTTACGCATAACCCTGAGCTTACTCGCTACGCTACTCGTGTTGTATATATGCATGATGGTGGGATTATCCACGATGAAAAGATAGAGATTGGTAAGGTTGCCGCTCGAGCTCGCAAAGTACTTTACACGCTTCCGACCACAACCGAAGAAAGCGACTTGGCAGGCGTCTCTGCTTTGATGAAGGCTCTGCCGGGCAAACCTACTAAACGGGCAAAACGCAAGAAAACTGTTATCAAACCTAAGGCCAGCAAGAGAATCAAAAAAAAGCCGATTAAGGCTGTGAGTGGTAAAAAATAATGAAGTCATTAACGCGCGGACATTTTAAAGCTGGTTTCGACTCTGTTCGTGGGGCGAAATTCCGCAGCTTCTGGACAATGCTCGGTGTAATTATCGGTGTTAGTTCTGTAATTATAATCGTAGCGATTGGTGAAGGCATCAAACAGCAAGTTGGCGGCCAAATTCATGGCTTCGGCACAGATCTAATCACGGTTCGCCCGGCCCTTCTGCGCACAGGTACCGATAGTGGCAGTGGTGGTCTAAATCTTATCGCAGGACTTAATGTCAGCGCACCACTTACAGCTAGCGACTACATCTTGGTAAATAAAACTAAAGGAGTGGCTGCCAGTGCTCCGCTCACAATAGCAACTGGTAAAGTAAAAGCTGATTACGGAAATTACACAAAGGGTTTTGTAATTGGCACCACCGAAGACTTACCTCGATTGGTTAACCAGTCGCTGGCTTATGGATCATTTCTGACGGATGCCGATGAGGGAGTAAATGTCGCTGTACTTGGCCAAGGAGCTGTCAAAGCGATGTTCGACGAGAATGTACCGTTGGGGCGAAGTTTTACTTTCCACGGCGAGCGTTTTATTGTGCGAGGTATTTTTAACCAGTTCCCTAGTACAACATTGAGTCAACAGGCTGATTATAACAATGCGATTTTTATACCCAACGATGTTGCAGAAGATCTGACAAACAACACCGCACCGACCTATACCATTTTGGTTAGGCCATCTGATTCGAGCCAGACTCAGGCCGTCGCTCAGCGCATTAAACGCACATTAGATAAATCGCACGGCGGCGATAGTGGCTTTGAAGTCCTGACCGGCAGTCAGAATCTTTCTACTAGCGATACTATCGTTAGCCTTTTGACGCGCTCGATTGCTGGTATTGCTGCGATTTCTCTATTGGTTGGTGGAGTTGGCATTATGAATGTCATGCTGGTTTCGGTTGCCGAGAGGCTGCATGAAATCGGTATACGTAAGGCAGTAGGTGCGACCAATAAACAGATCTGGAGCCAGTTTATGATTGAATCGAGCTTACTCAGCCTTTGTGGTGGCATACTCGGGATTGGTATTGCCTATCTGTTCGTGCTCGGCCTACGGCTAGCAACTACACTACAACCAGTTATTACTTGGCAGGTAGTCTTAATCGCCACGACGGTTTCGCTATTAGTCGGTATTGTATTTGGCACTGTACCGGCCTTTAAGGCAGCGCGTAAAGATCCGATAGAAGCCCTGCGTGGCAATTAAAAGAGTGCAAACACGCCGACAACGCCAACCGCTGTCATTATTGCCGTGATGCCCCAGCCTGCAAACGTTGTTGAGCGCTTATTTGTCCAGTGACCCATGACTTTTTTATTGCTACTGATGATAACAATTGTCGCCAAAATAATCGGTGCCACCAAGCCATTTAAGAAGGCCGAATATATTAAGGCCTTAATTGGATCAATACCGAGAAAGTTTATCGCTAGGCCAACAAGCATTGAGATAATAATTACGCCGTAAAAGGCATGAGCCTGTTTAAGTGGACGGTATAGACCTTCTTTCCACTTAAAGCTTTCGCTTAGCGTATAGCTGGTAGATCCGGCTAAAATCGGGATGGCTAACATACCCGTACCTATAATACCGGCCGCAAAAAGGAAGAAGGTTGCATCTCCCGCAAAAGGACGCAAAGCTTCTGCGGCCTGCGAAGCCGATTGAATGTCGGTAATTCCGTTGGGGTACAAGATGCCGCCACAAGCCGCAATAATAAAGAACATAACCAGATTGCTCAAAAACATGCCAGACCATACGTCAATTCGCATGCCTTTAATTTCATCAGTAGAAGTCGCTGTCCGTCTTTGTCGAAGCGTTGCTTTTCCCTGTTGGATTTGCTCCTCAACTTCTTGAGATGTCTGCCAAAAAAATAGATAAGGAGAGATGGTAGTGCCAAGAATAGCGCACAAAATAATAAACGACTCCTTGCTTAAATTCATCTGTGGCAAGAAGCCATGTGCGAGCACCTCAGACCAATTCAGCTTGGCAAGAATCGCGGATACAATATATGCTAACAAAACCAGCGCTAGCCACTTTAGGTATTTAGCGTAGCGTACGTAAGGTGTAAAAATTTGCAGCCCTAGGCTCAGTATGCTGAAGCCAACGACAAGCCAGCCAAAACTAAAATTTGGGAATAGCAGCTGTACGGCTTTTGCCATTGCTCCTAGGTCGGCGCCAATATTAACCGTGTTGGCAATAAACAGCAGCATTGCACAGATATACAGAACTCGCTGGCTAAAATAAATTCTAATGTTGCCGGCTAAGCCTCGGCCAGTCACTAAGCCAATGCGGGCACACATCTCCTGCACAATCGCTGCCAGCGGAAATGTCCATGCAGCTAGCCACAAATAGCTAAAACCAAACTGGGCTCCAGTTTGTGAATAGGTCGCGATACCCGACGGGTCATCATCTGAAGCCCCAGTGGTCAAGCCCGGTCCGAGGCCGCGCCAATAGCCGTTTGTCTTTTTAACGATTTTATTGGCGTTTGGTAGGCCAGAAGTCAGTTTTTGTGTGCCCTCAACAGTGCGATCAAGCAGCTCTGCTGGCGCCTCTGCACTTTTGCGGATTAATTTTTGATGTTTGTTTTCAGGCATTTATAAATTTTTTAAAAATTACGGCCGTAATAGTACCAGAAATGTTTTAGGATTAAAGCAGCAATTAATAGTAACCAGAGTATCAAGATGTCTAGATGATGACGACGTATAAAGGGATAGATTCGCTTGGAGAGCGCTTTTGGCAGGACAATATTTTTACTATCAATGTTATACAGCGTTAAGTACCAGAAGCTGGTTATAGTTATGGTCCAGACCGCCATACAGTACATGCAGAGGGCGCCGATATTATAGACACTCTGTATAAATAGCCAGTGTACAAAACCTAGAGCGAACACTAGACCTGCTTCGACCATCAGCCAGAACCACCGGGCAAACTTTCCGCCTGCCAAAATCGCTACGCCAATTGTTATGACAGCAGCAAAGCCAGCCAATCCCAAGAACGGATTAGGGAAACCAAATGTGTGCCCTTGGTTGGAGCTAATAACATTTCCGCAGCTGATAATTGGGTCAAGGCTACAGTTTAAATGTGTGTTGGGGTTTTCTAGTAGGCGAATTTTATCTTGTGAAAGCACAAATGCACAATATACGCCAACCGTGCCACAAACGATCATGATATACGGCAGGGCTTTTTTTACTGTCCAATTTTTGAATATCATCTTATTGACATTATAACTTATGCTTTAAATATGGCCACTGGGAGGATAGGCTGATCCTGGCTCATAGAAAATTAGATCTTCTGCGGACTTTGACCAAGCGTCAAGTACTGGTTGGACGATTCGCCAGCTAGCCAGAATTTCATCGCTGGTAGCAAACAAAGTGTGGTCACCGCGGATGGCATCCACTAACACTCGTTCATAAGCGTTGGGGTGACCTTCATTGTTGAAACTATTTTTATAAGAGAATTCCATTGAGGTAGGTTGAACTTCATCACTATAGCCAGGTTTTTTAGTGAGCAGGTCAAGCTCGAAGCCTTCATTGGGCTGAATTCTAAAAACCAGCTCGTTATTAGCGATTTTTTCGGAGCCTCTAAATATTACTCTAACCTCCGTAAGATGTTCGTCTAAAGATTTGCCTGTCAAGAGCTTAATCGGCACGCCCTGCCAACGCTCGGCGTGGCTGAGGATATTAATTTCTGCGAACGTTTCGGTTACGGATTCTGGATTATTAACCTCTTCACGATAGCCTTTGTACTGTCCTCGTTTTGTAAGCTGTACTACCTGTTCGCTTGGTACCGGAGAAACTTGATCGAGGGCAGACTTTTTATTGGCGTGTATCTGCTCGCTTGTCAGGTCATCTGGCTTGTCCATCGTTATAATCCCGAGTATTTGTACTAGGTGGCTTTGTATAAAATCGCGCAGAGCACCGAGCGGTTCATAAAACTCCGCCCTGCCCTCGATGCCAATCTTTTGTTTAGCGTTTATCTCTATCGCTGAGACATGTTCGTGGTTCCAAACTGCTTCAAAAATCGGATTTTTAAATCTGAAAGTTAAAATATTTTGGACTGTTTCCTTAGCCATGTAATGGTCGATTCTAAACGTTTGTTCTTCGCTGAAGTGCTGACTTGTTTCGTTAATTAATGCTTCGGCGGATGCCAAATCGTAACCAAATGGCTTTTCGATTAATAATCGGGTAGAGGCATTGCCGTGTTGACAGCTTGCGTTTAGGCCGTTTGTGCCAAGCAGCCCAACAACGGGCAAATAAGCTTTTGGTGGTATCGAAAGATAATACAAGCGGTTCATGCATACGCCGTTCGCCTCTTCGATTTCGTTAAGTTTTTGAAGCATTGCGCCATATGCAGCGCTGTCGTTAAGATCCATCTTTATCATAGTGGTACGATTGCGGATATTTTGTGCAGCGACTTCATCCGTAGGATCATCAGAGTTTGGCCCTGCAAGATCGACCCTACTAAATAGCTCTTCTGTCGTTGTTTCGCTGCGTGTGATACCAAGTATTTGGGTTTTTTCGTTTAACAGTCCGCTCTTAATTAGGTAATAAAGTGAGGGTAGCAAGTAGCGCTTTGATAGGTCGCCGGTAATGCCAAAAATTACAATTATGGCTGGCTCGAGCCTAGAACTTGGTTGTTCACTCATGCTGTATCCCCAACCTGGTCATTATAAATAAAGGCTTTTGGTATTTGCTTGAGTATTTGATCTGGTTGCTTAATAGGCGAAATCTTTTTAGATTGCAGTGAAACGAGTGCGGCTTGCTTGTTGCTACCAAAAGCAAAAGCGTAAATAATATCGGCCTTTTTTATGGCTGGGAATGTAGCAGTTAACCTTAGAAATGGCTGGCTTTGATATCCGCAGACCAAATCCTTTTTTTCTAGGGCTGCTGGTGAGTCTGGTAAGATTCCAGCCACATGCCCGTCCTCGCCAATTCCTAGCTGCACAATCACCGTTTGATTGTTTTCCCTGCCGTCTTTGAGTATCTTTTGAAATCGTTCAACCGTCTGCTCAAAATTTAGCCCAGGCTTTAATATTGGCAGCAGGCTGCCTTGTTTAACATCGAAGCCCGCCGCTAGGAGCTTTGTCCAATTTGAGTCTGGGTGCCCTTCTTCGCCAAACCGCTCGTCAATTAAACTAACAGTCAAATTTTTACTCAATGCTGCTGAAACGTTGTCCATGACTTCAACACTTGCAGGTAGATTTGAACCTCCGCTTAACAGCCACAAAACCTTTTTACCGCCTGCAAGATTTCGGGCTAGACATTCCGTCAGATCCGCAATACCGTCTTCCCAGCCGGCTGTAAGGATAAATCGCATGATTTAACTATACCAAACTAGATGTGTTTATGTGTCGCTGGGTTATTTAAAGATAACTTGTTCGCGGTTTGGACCGACACCGATTCTGGTAACTGGTACACCCAGCTCTTTTTCGAATAGTTCGACAAAGGCTTTGGCTTCAGGAGGGAGATCTTCATACTTGCGGAGTTTACTAATAGGCTCTTTCCAAGTTGGCATTTCGGTATAGTTAGGCACGCATGCGGCTAGAGCAATAGCAGAAGTCGGTGCCGTATGGCGTGTTTTGCCGTTAAATGTATAGCTTGTTGCCACTGGAACGGTTTTGCCGTAGCGAGCTACATGATCGAGCTTGGAGATGGCTAATTCATCGACACCGTTTACCCTGATCGCGTTTCTTAATTCGACCAAATCAGGGAAACCAATTCGGCGGGGGCGTTTAGTCGTGACACCGTATTCGCTGTCGGTTTTCCCAAGGGGACCTCTTACGCGGGTGGCCAATTCTTCATCTTTAATTTCTGTAACTAGCGGGCCGCCGCCAACATGTGATTTTACAGATTTCGTAACGCCGGTAACCCTCCCAATATGTTTAGCGGATACACCCAGTCCGTCCAATAGTCCACTTACAGTAGTGGATGATGAGGTAACTGCAGGGTACATGCCATGATTAATATCCAGCCAATAGGCCTGAGCACCTTCAGCCAATACTTTTTGACCGTTTAAGAGCCGATCGTTGATTATTTCAGTCGTGTCGGCCAAATAGTCTTTGAGTTTCTCGGCGGATTTGACCCAAGCGCCAGACTCAGTATCGATCTCTTCGTTTGTGCGCTGGCTGGATTTAGGTAGAAGCGAGTTCACTTCTTTTAACCCAGCGCGTACTTTGTCGAGCAAGACTTTTGGCTGGCTGATAGTCTCCGCACGAACGCCTTCACGCAAATACTTATCTGAGGCGACATAGGCAATACCGCTTTTTGTGCTGCCCTGCGCGTTTTCGCCTGATTCGCGCAATGTGTCTAGAGCAATATGATGAGGTAAAACAAGATGCGCGCCATAGCTGATTTGTAGATTTTCAGGTGAGACGCTGAAGCCGCCCGATCTGACGTGTTCTATCTCTTTGAGTAAGCCGATAGGATCTAGATAGACGCCATTGCCTATAATATTCATCTTGCCGGGATATGCCACGCCAGACGGTATTTGATGAAGAGCCAGAGGCGCGTCGCCAATTTTAGGTATGACCGTATGGCCGGCATTTGCGCCGCCATTGGCTCGCGCGATAATGTCGTAATCACCTGCTAAAAGATCAACGAAACGGCCTTTGCCCTCGTCCCCCCTTTGCAGTCCTACAATTACATCTAAAGACATACCAAGGTAGAGCATACGCGGACAGGGCTAAATAAGCAAGACTATTCTAGCCTAGATTTGATTATCACCTTCAAATAGAGCCGAAACGGACTCGTCAGCATAGATAGCTGCGATTGCGTCGGCTATAAGAGGGGCAATTGTCAGGGTTTCGATTTTGCCGTCTGCCGTTTCTGCCGGTGCCGGCAAAGTGTCGGTTACGACGATCTTTGAAAAAGATGAGTCCTTGAGTCTCTGGAGTGCTGGATCAGAAAAGACGCCGTGGGTAGAAAATCCGTGAACCTCTTTGGCGCCTTGTTTCAATAGCAAATCAGCTGCGGTACAAATCGTACCGGCCGTATCGATCATGTCATCGACAGTTAGGCAAACTTTGCCTTTGACATCGCCAATCAGATAACGCGCTTCGGCGACATTTTTTTGCGTTTTTGAGCGGTGCTTGTGGATGATTGCCAGCTCGGTACCAAGGGTTGTGCTGTAGCGCTGTGCCATTTTTACGCGACCGGCATCAGGAGCGACCATCACTACTTCACTAACATCATAATGTTCGCGGATGTAGTTCTTAAATACTGGCATTGCGATAAGATGGTCAAAAGGACCATCAAAGAAGCCTTGGATTTGTCCCGAGTGCAAGTCTACACTCATTATTCGGTCTGCTCCGGCCGTCGTAAGCATGTCTATTACAAGACGGGCGCCGATTGGCTCGCGGCCACTGGATTTACGGTCTTGCCGAGCGTAGCCTAAAAATGGACAAACCGCCGTGATACTTCGGGCTGAAGCGCGCTTAGCCGCATCTATCATCAGCAGCTGTTCGATTATTGCTTCGTTTATATGACCGGCATGCGATTGGATTATAAAAACGTCGTTGCCTCGCAAAGACTCGTTTACTCGCAAGCGGATTTCACCGTTTGCGAAATTTTCCACGACAATGTCGCTTAGAGGAATGCCAAGCCGATCAGAGACATCGGCAGCGAGTTTAGGGTGGGTACGTCCAGCTAGAAGCTGAATGCGCCTGCCTTTGCCTACTCTGTTAGCAACCCGGTTCATGCCTATAGTGTAACATGATCCGCTAAGGTGAAAAGCCCCCTTGACTTTCGGTAAGCCAATGTTTACACTTTTATGTAATAAAGTCGATTATTTTGGCAAAATGAACGATTTTTGAGCAAAATAACTTAAATTTTGAGGTAAATATGGCGATAAAGGGCAAAAATCAGTATTTGAAGGTAGCATCGCACGAGGGAGTTAAGGGTGAGGTCAAAAAAGTGGTTTTGCTTTACTCTGGCGGACTTGATACCTCAACTATGGTCAAATGGATCCAAGAAGAATACAAGGCCGAAGTCATTGCCCTGACAATCGATATAGGTCAACAAACAGACGACCTCGAGGAAATTCGCCAAAAAGCCCTCAAACTGGGCGCCGTTAAAGCGGTAGTTATTGATGCGCGTGAAGAATTTGCCGAAGAATACATTGCACGAGGCATCAAAGCCAACGCCATGTACCAAGGTCGTTATTACCTATCAACTCCACTCGGCCGGCCATTGCTAGCTAAGTGGGCCGTTAAAATTGCCGCTCAAGAAGGCGCCGACGCTATCGCGCACGGCGCCACCGGTAAGGGCAACGATCAGATCCGCATGGAGGGTTCTGCTCTAGCCTTAAATCCTGATATAAAAATTATCGCCCCTGTCCGAGAATGGGGTATGGGACGCGACGAGCAAATCGAATATTGCAAACAGCATGGGATTCCAGTCAAGCAAACCAAAGAAAAGCCATACTCTTATGACGACAATATGTGGGGTGTTACCGGTGAAGGTGGCGAAATCGAAAACCCTGCCTTGATACCGCCACTTGATAAAATTTTGCAGATTTGTAAAACTCCCGAACAAGCTAAATCTACTCCTGAATACATAACGATCGAATTCGAAAAAGGACTACCTGTAGCTGTCGACAGCGTGCAGATGCCACTAGTTAAAATCATTGAATCACTAAACAAGCGTGGTGCCGAGCATGCGATTGGCATAACACACTTACTCGAAGACCGTATTATCGGCCTTAAAGTCCGTGGCTTATATGAAGCCCCGGCAGCCGAAACAATCGTAACGGCTCACAAAGCCCTTGAGCGCTACACCTCGACTCGGCTCGAAAACGAGTTCAAATCGATAGTTGACGAAAAATGGGCTTATCTATGCTACGGAGCACTTTGGTATGAGCCACTAATGGATGATCTCAATGCTTATGAAGACAAAGTTAACGAAAAAATTACCGGCACAGTAACAGTGAAATTATTTAGAGGTCACATTGAAGCGGTTGCCGTCGAGACGCCTAATTCTGTATTTGATGAGAAACTGGCCACATTTATGGAAGACACAAGCTTTAACCAAAACGCTTCGGCTGGTTTCATCGAACATTATACTTTCCAGATGAAATTAGCCCAGCGCCGACAGCGTACTGCTCTACTTGCCGTTGGCGGCCGGGCCCAAAAACTAAAAATGCTACCTCAAATGAAGGCTCTCGACAAGCTTGGTTATCGCATGTACGCAACTTACAAGACCTACAAGTTCTTAAAAACCCACGGTATCGAAGCTATCTTAGTTAATAAGATTAGTAGCCCTGAGCTTAAACCAAATTTGTCTGATCTCTTGGATGCCCGTAGATTTGATGTAATCATCAATATTCCAACGACCAAGGATACAACATCTGGTAAACCAAAGGAAAAGACCGACGGGCAGATCATCCGCGAGAAGGCAGTCAAATCCAACACCCCGCTCATTACCTCTGTTTCCGTTGCTCAAGAAATGGTCGCCAAACTTACTAAAGCCAAGGTATAGCCTATGGGTTCAGAGTCTGTCAAACGCGTACTGCTCTGCCGCCCGACCCATTTTAATGTTGAATATGTAATCAACCCCCACATGCTACCGTACAGTGTTAAGGCCGACCAGGCTTTAGCACAGTGGGAGGCCCTAGTCGAAACCCTAAAGTCATTAAAAATTAACGTTGATATTATCGATCAACACGAAGATGTGCCAGACATGGTTTTCGCGACGGATCAAGGCATTGTCCAGGGCCGAGCGGTCTTGTTAGCTAATTTCCGTTTTACGCAAAGGCAAAAAGAGAGACAGTATTACCGCGACTGGTTCAAAAACCACGGCTTTAAAACACGCTCACTTTCAAACATTTATCCGTTTGAAGGTGGCGACACCTTATTTTGCGGCGATATGCTGTTTGTCGGGACGGGCTTCAGAGCCAGTGTATCTAGCTGCGAAGAGCTCGCACGTAAACTTGAAATAGATGTCATTCCACTGAGACTGGTTGATCCATACTTCTATCATTTAGATATGGCATTCTTGCCAATCGATAAAGACACTGCATTTTATTACCCAGCAGCATTCTCAAAAAATTCACAGAGTCTGCTTAAGCGACTCATATCCAATCTGTATGAGCTTTCGGATGAATCCGTCCGTGCTTATGCAGCCAATTCATTTGTCAGTGGCAAAGACATAATCATTTCTAAAGGAATCCCCAAACAATTTCATAAAGATTTAAAAAAGATCGGCATGAAAATTCATGAGATCGATATTAGTGAATTCAAAAAAGCCGGCGGCGGCATCCATTGCTTAATTAACGTGTTAGAGTAGAAATAATGACTTGGCAACAAATGAACCCCAAACAAATCCTGCTCGACAAGATCAAAGCCAACGGTGGTTGGGTCAACGCACATGCGCACATTGATCGGGCATTTATCCTCAACGAAGAAAACTTCATGTTAACTGATGATACATTTAAAAAAAAGTGGGATTATTCTGACAAATTTAAAAAACAGGCTAGCGTTGAAGATATATATGAGCATATGGCCAGAGTCACTGATGACATGATCAAACAGGGAGCACAAGCGCTCGGATCTTTCATAGATGCAGATCCTGTTATTGAAGACAAAGCCATAAAAGCTGCAAAGAAACTTCGTGAAGACTATAAGGACAAAATCGAAATCAAATTTATTAATCAAGTGGTTAAGGGTGTTATTGAACCAGAAGCTCGCAAATGGTTCGAGATCGGAGCTGAATTTGTTGATTTTATTGGTGGGCTACCTGAAAAAGACCCGGGTCATGAAGCAGAACATCTAGACATACTATTTGAGGCAGCCAAAAAGAATGGCGGTAAGCCTCTTCACGTTCATGTCGATCAACTCAATCATCCCGATCAGCGAGACACAGAGCTACTTGTAGACAAAACAATCGAACATGGATATCAGGGAAAAGTTGTGGCAGTACATTGTATTTCAGTCGGTGCCCAGCCAAAAGCATATCGCCAAAAGCTTTATAAAAAGATGAAAGATGCAGGTGTGATGGTAATTTGCTGTCCGGGTGCTTGGATTGATAATAGTTGGGTGGCCGGCCACTCGGAAGACATAAATGGTCCGATTCATAACTCTATCACACCGGTTAAGGAAATGATTGATGCAGGATTGAATGTAGCTATAGGCACAGATGGAATTCAAGACATATATACTCCATTCACGGATGGAGATATGTGGACCGAACTTAGAATATTGCTTCAAGCCCAGCGTATTTATGACCTAGACGCGTTGACCGAAATCGCCACATCTAACGGTCGACGAGCGCTTTTCTTATAGGCATAGCATGACTGAAATTTTAATAATAATGTTTTTTACCTTGTTGGGCGTTATCACTCAGCGGATTGTTGGCTTCGGCATTGCAGCATTTCTCGCGCCAGTAGCGCTAATCTTTTTTGCCCCACCGGTTGCAATCGTAACCACCATCCTCGTTGGAACGCTATCTTGTGGGCTAATTCTGTTTCAAACTCGTAAAAACAGTTTGGTAAACATCAAAGTTGTCACCAGAATTTTACTTGGCGCGATCCCAGGGTTGTTAATTGGAGCCTATATCGTTACAAGAATTGATAAAGCTCCGCTTCAGATCATAGTAGGCGCATTGGTTATTATTGGAGCGCTTATTCAAGAGTTTCTGCTGCCGAAGCCAAGGCGGGCATTTGGCGTAACACGGGGTATAACAGTCAGTGGTTTTTTCTCAGGGCTGCTAAATGCGACTGCTGCTAATGGTGCACCACCAATGGCAATGTGGCTTAGGACCCACAAGATCACCCCTGAGCAGCTTATTCAAAATATTGCCGCGATGTTTTTGTGCGTAAATCTTTGTAGCCTGACCGCGATACATTTCCAAAAACCAGAAACCTACAGCTCGGACGTATTTATTAATATCATATTTTTAATACCAGTCGTGTTTTTAGGTAATTCTATTGGCAACAGGTTGCGAAAGAGAGTAAAAGTTAAGCTTTACGAAGCTCTTGTCGTTTCGGTGATAATTTTGACCGGATTAATAAGTATTACGATCGGGACTATTAACTTAACAAGTTAGGCTGCGCGGATCAATCGCTCGGCTTCGGTGCCTTTATAAGCGATCCACATATGTCCATCATTGGCGGCTTCGTCTGCTATCTTGGTAGCAAGTTCTGGATGGATGGCTTTAGGTGTCTCGGATTCACCTACTTTTCTGACTACAAATCCGGCTGCCTCGAGGGCTTTTTGCAGCTCTAGGTTACCGCAGTTGAGCGGTCCGTTATTGCCGAAGTTAAAGTGGCGCCGATTAATCACTGAGCCATTGGCCATTAGATCGGCGAATAAGCAGATCACGTTTGGTGCTGATTCGCCAAGGGTTTCGGCCAGTGACGCGGTCGCTTGACTGGTAAGCCTATGCAAAGAATAGTTTGCGGTTATGACAGCGACATCGTCATTGCCTTGGGGAAAAACTTCGCCAGAAAGATTTACATCTGAGATTGGCTTTCGGACAACTTGAAGCTCTGGCTGGGCGATAACAAGGTCGCTTTGGCTGGAGTATGAAATCCCATATGTTGGGTTTGCTTCTCTCGCCTGCATGCCCGCCTTGACTGCGAAACTGTGTAGACTTCTCGTAAAGTCACGGTTTGGTTCGACAGCCACGATGTTCGTTTTTTCAAAAGCATGAGATCCGTTTAATGCGCCAAAAATACTTGCAAGTGTTGCGCCGGTTCCTGAACCTATATCAACAACTGTAAGATTGCCCCTAGTGCTCTGAGCGATTTGACCGACGATTTGGCCTATTGCTAGGTTAGTCCGAGTAAGATGGGGCATTTTTTCGACACCTTCAGCCTCAACAACTTCTTCGAGAGTTGCATCTGGTATATCTGCCGCGGTAGCCATAACATTGGATGAGAAATACAAGCTGTAATTGGCATCGGAGAGTGCCTGCACAGCATTAGGACTAGTTCTACCCAGTACTTCATCGGCAGCTATAACTTGCTCGCGTCCTTCTGCTAACGTCATTGCGTATTGCTCAGCTAGCAAGTATGGCGCATCACCGTGCGCTGCGTGAGTTTGTAGAGCACTTATTTCAGCTTGAAACTCAGGGGTTAGATCGCTGACATCTTCAACTTTATTCCGAGTCCCCGGTGAATTTGCCCAATATTGAGCTGAAGATCTGCGTACTAGCGAGCTTAGGGCAACTGCTGCCTCATTTGCGACTTCGGCCGATTCATTTAGTCGTAGGTGCTCCAAATTGCTGGCAACAACAGGTCCATAAATTTCGTCATTTACCGCTGTGATTAAAAGCATGTAGTCGTAACCGCCAGGGAGCAGCCCAGCTTTTCCGAGAAAATTGTCAAAATCAGCAATGGCTCTTCCACGCATTTCTGGCTCTAGCATCTCTGCTGTGATCAATTCAGTACTCCAACATACTTAAAAGCAGTATTATACACTAAAATAATGCTAATGTCTATACTAATCTAATGTGGCTTTTACTTCTTGAGCGAGATTATCGTTCCACATTGCCGCTGTAACGGATTGGACAACTGTCGCCCCAGCATCAAGGTAGTCGTGGAAATCGGCTGGCGTCATAACGCCGCCGACGCCGATAATTTCAAATTTAAGGTCGTGCTTTTCCCGCAGTGAGACAAGCCTCTTGACCATATCAATGCCGGCCCACTTTATACCCGCGCCACATAGTCCTGCCTTTAGGCGCCCTTCACCTTTTAGGAGCTGATTGCCCTGCTCGTCAACCACTGATGCAGGGATTGTGTTAATCGCTGAAAATGCATCAAGATATTGTGCTGTGTCGACAACTATTTTTTCTAATAAATCCTGTTGCTGTGGTGAGAAATAGCCAACTTTTGCGATGAGCGGGATGTTGCCAACCGCGTCTTTAACTTTTTTGCAGACACTAATTACATCCTCGTATGTATAACAAAGGATCCCCTCATTGGCGACATTGGGGCACGACAGATTGATTTCTATGACTTTTGCGCCAGCAGAAGCGGCGAGTTTGGCGGTAGCCCCGAAGTCATTGTGGTAATCTTCTGTGCTGAATCCATCCTGAATCGTGCCTACCACACTGGCTATCATTAATTGGCCCTCACCCTGCCCGGCAATAGCCTTTTTCATGTCTTCAACCCAAAAATTTGGACCGCGTGAAGGGTTACCAAAAGAATTTGTAATTGTCAGTTTCTCTACCGGCTTATCAGTAGTCTCGTGTCCGATCAGCGGTTTTGAGGCTTGCTCGAGGGTTAAATCGCCTTCGACATCTACGTAGACCACGTTTGGAAATTCGTTTACTTTGAACTCAACACTGCGCTGAGTTTTATAGCAAATCACATCAAAACCCCTGTTAAAAGCGCCTATGACGTGTTTGCTGGTCGGCAAAGAGCCGGCACCAATTCCAAAGGGCGAGTACAGTTTATGGCCTAAGAAACTATATTTTGGGTCGCCCGAATTTTTGTATGGGTCTTTGGGGCTTAAAAACGGGCCGTGATCAAAATTGTCATCAAAAGTCTTGACTGGGTCAAACAATGTGGCTGGCCGATCAGGCATCAATAGCTCCTTAAAGTAACTACATGTATAATAGTTGAAAACAGGGATGATGTACATGCAATTTTTGACTAAACTCGACGCCATGGTTACAAAAAATAACTCTCTGCTCTGCATCGGTTTAGACCCCAATATTGAAATGCTGCCTGATCATCTAAAAAATGACTCGGATGCTTACTTTACGTTTAATAAGGCGATCATCGACGCTACAGCTAATCTGGTGTGTGCTTTTAAGCCAAACTCGGCATTTTATGAATCTCGCGGCGTCGAAGGTATCAGGCAGTTAAAACAAACCTGTGATTACATAAATGAGAAATACCCAGAAATCCCCATAATTCTGGATTTTAAACGTGGTGATATTGGTAGCACAAACGACCAATATTCAAAATTCGCTTTTGATTATTTGGGTGTCGATGCTATTACGATTCAGCCTTATATGGGCCGCGAAGCGGTTGGTCCTTTTCTTGACCGTAAAGATAAGGGCATAATAATTTTGGTGAGGACATCTAATCCTGGGTCGGGAGAACTGCAGGATATTGATTCAAATGGCAAGAAACTCTACCTTCAGCTTGCTGAAAATATCATCACAGAGTGGAATTCCAACAATAACTGTTTAATGGTTGTCGGAGCAACTTATCCGCAAGAACTAGCCGAGATTCGACAAGCTGTCGGCGATGAAATTGTTTTCTTAGTACCCGGTATCGGTGCTCAAGGTGGAGATGTTGAATCCACCGTTAAATCGGGTGTTAACTCAAACGGTCGAGGCATAATTGTTAATTCAGCCCGCGATATTATCTATGCCTCTAACGGGCAGGATTTTGCCGATGCTGCTAAAAATCGAGCGACGCAAGTACGAGACGAAATTAATAAATATAGAGGGGTATCAGCATGAGCACCGGCGAACAAAAACGGCAGTTAGCTCTTGATCTACATGAAATCGGCGCGCTTAAGTTTGGTGAATTCACGTATAAGAGTGGCGCGACTGGCCCAATGTATTTGGATCTGCGGCTTTTTATTAGCCATCCAAAAATTATGAAAAAGGTAATCAAGCTCTACGCTGAAATGCTGCGTGACCTTGAGTATGACCGTTTAGCAGGGGTGGCTTATGCGGCCCTACCTATTGCTGGGGCGATAAGCCTTGAGCTCGAAAAGCCGTGGATCTTTTTGCGCAAAGAAGGACTCGCTAAAGCTCATGGTCTAGGCAAGAGTCTCGAAGGTGAGTTTAATAAGGGCGATACTGTGGTTATGATTGAAGACCTCGTAAATAGGGCCACTTCGCTGCTTGAGGCTAGTTCGGCTATTCAAGAACACGGGCTGGTAGTTAAAGATACTGTTGTACTGCTTGATTACGAAAAAGGCGGCCGTAAACTACTAAATGACGCTGGGTATGAGCTGCATGCTTTTATGACTGTCTACGAGCTAGTAGAGATAATGCACGCCGAGGGCAAAATTGATGATGAACACTTTGAAAAGTGCACTAAGTTTTTGAAGGGTTAGCTTTTTTCGACCCAGTCGCGAGCGTTTTGGAAGATTTTTAGCCACGGAGAATCGGGTCCCCAATCAGCTGGGTGCCATGATAGTTGGCGAGTCTGAAAGGCGCGCTCTGGGTGCGGCATCAGTATTGTGGCGCGACCGTCCGGCGTCGTGAGGGCAGTTATTCCGTCTGGCGAACCATTAGGATTAGATGGGTAGCTTTCAGTTGGCTTGCCATGATTATCGACATACTGCATGGCCACGAGCGCAGATATAGCTTGTTTGTTACTTGCGAACTGTGCTCTGCCTTCGCCGTGGGCGACTGGAATTGGCAAAATTGATCCGGTCATATCTTTAAAGAAAATTGAGGGTGACTCGGTTATTTTTGTCGAAACAACTCTGGCCTCAAACTGCTCTGATTCATTGCGCTGGAAGCTTGGCCAGTTATCGGCTCCAGGGATTAATTCCTTTAGCGCAGCCAAAGCTTGGCACCCATTGCAAACTCCTAAACTGAAAGTATCAGGCCGTTCAAAGAATTTTTTAAACTTATCACGCAGGTCTGGGCTAAATAATATGGTCTTGGCCCAACCTTCGCCTGCTCCAAGCACATCGCCGTAGCTGAAGCCGCCACAGGCTGCCAAACCAACAAAATCATTGAGATCATGTTTACCAGATATAATGTCGTATAGGTGTACGTCAATGGTTGTGAAGCCTGCCTTGTCGAAAGCTGCAGCCATTTCGATGTGACCGTTGACTCCCTGCTCTCTCAGGATGGCCACTCGCGGGCCGTCCTTGTAAACTTTTGTATCTAAGTTGAAAGTTAGTTTTGGCGAAAGCCCCGGGTCTTTTTCGTCACTTATGGTAGCCAATTCTTGCACGGCAGAGGCAGGATTATCGCGCAATTTTTGTATCTGATAACTGGTATCTGCCCAGGCAGACTCAAGCTCGGCCCGACTTTTACTGAATTTGGTATTACCGTCAACTATGTCAATATGTTGATATGTTTTGGGTTTGCCAATCTGTTGAGCGTTTTTACCAAAAGCGGCCAATACTGCCTTTGAGTCAACGGATTTTACTTGAAGTACGACCCCTATTTCTTCATTAAAAAGTTTTTCTAGAGTTGAGCCGGCTAGATCGCTAAGGTTGATGTCTAGGCCACAGCGACTGGCAAAAGCCATTTCCGCAAGCGTAGTAAACAGCCCTCCATCAGACCGATCATGATAGGCTAAAATTTTATCGTTGGCTTTTAAGTCTGTAAGTTTATGGAAAAATTCTTTAATAGTTTCAGCATTTACGTCAGGTGTATCGCCGCCGGTTTGATTGTAAACTTGGGCCAAAGCGGAGCCGCCAAGGCTGGGTCGATCACGCCCCAGATTTACTAATATTAAATCAGTCTCCTCGTCTAACTTAAGTAGTGGCGTGAGTGTATTGTTAACGTTTTTGACAGGGCTAAAGCCAGTTATAACTAGCGAAACAGGTGCTGTTACGCTTTTATCATCCCAAGCCGTGCGCATACTCATAGAATCCTTACCCACAGGTATCGTAATGCCTAGGGCAGGCGCAAACTCTTCACCAACAGTTTTAACGCTTTCATATAGATTTTGATCTTCGTTTTTAAAGCCAGCAGCGGCCATCCAGTTGGCAGACAATTTTATGTCAGATAATTTGCTGATGTCGGCTGCAGCGATGTTGGTAATTGCCTCTGATATGGCCATACGCGCTGCGGCCGGCGCGTTTATGACGGCTAGCGGCGAGCGTTCGCCTATTGCCATGGCTTCGCCGGCTTCGCTGTCATAGGTCGAAGCCGAGACGGCCACATCGCTAACTGGCACTTGCCATGGTCCGACCATCTGGTCGCGAGTTACTAGCCCCCCGACTGTGCGGTCGCCAATCGTTATAAGAAATTTTTTACTGCCAACACTTGGCAGTTTCAAAATGCGGTCTACAGCCTCATCTAGATCAACTTTTGTTAGATCCAATGACGGCTGTTCGGTCGGTGAATTGTTAAATTGTCTGGTCATTTTTGGTGGTTTACCAAACAGCACATTCATCGGCAAATCTATAGGCTGATTATCAAACAAACGGTCGTTTAGGACTAACTGCTGCTCGGAGCTAGCTTTCCCAACAACAGCGAATGGACAGCGCTCACGCTCGCAAATTTCGGTGAATCGCTTAAGGTCTTTAGGGTCAATTCCTAATACGTAGCGTTCTTGAGATTCATTGCACCAAATTTCTAGAGGCGAAAGACCTAGTTCGGCACTTGGTATGTCACGTAATTCGAACTGCGCGCCGCGATCTGAATCATGTATTAGTTCTGGCAACGCGTTGGAAAGACCGCCTGCGCCAACATCATGGATTGAAATAATCGGGTTGTTTTTGCCTTGGCTCCAGCAGCGATCTATTACTTCTTGGGCACGGCGCTCAATCTCACCGTTACCGCGTTGCACTGACGCAAAATCTAGATCCTCCAGGCTACTGCCAATATTTATGCTTGAAGCCGCGCCACCACCCAAACCGATCAGCATAGAAGGCCCACCCAAGACAATAATCAGGGCACCTGCCGGCAATCTGTTTTTTTGAACGTGTTGCTCACGGATGTTGCCTAGCCCCCCAGCAATCATTATTGGTTTGTGATAACCCCAGACTGTTTCGGCAGATTTTTGCTGATAGGTACGAAAATAGCCTAGCAAATTTGGTCGGCCAAATTCGTTGGCATAGCCCGCCCCGCCGATTGGCGCATCAAGCATTATATCTAAAGCTGAAACAATCCGGTCGGGTTTGCCATAATGATGCTCCCAAGGGCGTTTAGCATTAGGAATTTCTAAATTCGAAACACTAAATCCTGTTAAGCCCATTTTTGATTTGGCACCGCGCCCAGTGGCAGCTTCGTCGCGGATCTCGCCACCAATACCCGTCGCGGCTCCTGGAATTGGTGCGATCGCTGTCGGGTGGTTGTGAGTTTCGACTTTTATTACAGAATGCACTGGCTCTTTATGATAGGTATATTTTCCTGTGTCGTCGGCAAAAAAGCGCCCTGCGACGGGGCCTTTTAAAACCGCAGCGTTGTCGTGGTAGGCAGATAAGACATCTTCTCCGCCTTTTTCGTAGGTGTTTTTTATCATTTTAAACAAACTTTTTGTCTGGGGTTTGCCATCAATTTTCCAGTCAGCATTAAAAATTTTGTGACGACAGTGTTCGCTATTTACTTGTGCGAACATCATCAGTTCAACATCGGTTGGATTTCGTCCTAATTCAGAATAAGCCTCATAAAGATAATCAATTTCGTCAGGTGCGAGAGCGAGGCCTAGACTGTGATTTGCCTCAACTAGGGCGTGCTTGCCGGATGTAATGTCTATGCGTGTTAATTTTTTTGGCTGATGATCTTCGAATAGCTCTTTTGCAGCATCAAAATCTGTCAGAACTGCTTCTGTCATACGATCATGCAGCAACTCGTCTATTAATTCGCTTGTCTGTGCTTCGCCTTCAATATAATAAGCAATCCCGCGCTCTAGTCGCTTTACAGCCGATAAGCCTGAATTATGAACAATATCTGTCGCTTTGCTTGACCAAGGTGAGATTGTGCCCGGTCTCGGTACCACAAAATATAGATCTCCTTTTGCACTGCCATTAAATGGTGTGCCATAACTCGTCAGTTCGGCGAGTTTTTTATCGTCTGCAGCCGACAACTTGCCGTCAATGTGAGCAATGTGGACGTATTCCGCAGAAACAGCAGTGATAGATGGATCAACTTGTTTTAGTTGCGTTAGGAGTTTAGCTTGTCGAAAGTCTGATAGCGCGGCGATTCCTTTATAGAACTGCACTAGCGGACCTCCAAAGATTCAGCTGCGAATGTAATGTTTTTTGGCTTTATAACAACTTGCTTTGGCCCAGTCTTTACTTCGCCGGCGATCCAGGCCTTTAAATTTTGCTTTGCGGCGGTTTCAATAACCGTCGGCGCTTGATCATGCGGCACATAAACGGCATAACCCGCGCCCATATTATAGTTGCCATACATATCGGTCTCGTCATTGCCTGCCTGCTCAGCAATAAAATTAAAAATTTCCTGTGCTGGTGGTATCTCATTGATGATAAATGTGAATGGGTTTTCGGCGCGCATAAGTTTACGCCACCCGTGGCCAGTGATGTTTGATAAGTAGTGAATTTCTGTGCCGGCTTTTTGTAATTCGATTACCAGTTTGGAATATATGTGCGATGGCGCTAAAGCAGCTGTGCCAAATTCCATACCGTCGCTCATTTTTGTCTGATAGCCGTCGGGTAATCGATCGGCAATTTCTCTAATAAGGCTGATACCGTTGGCGTGTGGGCCGCTAGATTCGATTAGAACTATTGCGTCGCCGTCCTTAAGATTTTTGCCTTGTATAACATGCTCTGCTTTGTTAATTACTCCAAATGCCGAGCCTGCCAGTTCGAGTGCGCCTGGTGAAACTACACCTGATAGAGATTGAGTTTCGCCACCACCCCATGCAACATTGGCCATATCGCAGGCTTCACGCCAGCCCGTGATTAAATCGCCGGCTAATTTTTCGTCAGTTAGCCATTCGTATGAACTTGCTGACCAATAGGCATTTAAAACAACTGGCGTTGCCCCGACACTTACTAGGTCGTTAATCACGCATGCGACAGTGTCTTGGGCTATGGCTTTAAAGTGCGAAACGCCGGTTTTTTTGTAAATACTCTGAGCAATAAGGCTTTTTGTGCCAAGCCCTTCCTGCACGAAGGCGCCCCATTTGCCATTGTCAAAACCGAAAACATAGGCGGACTCGCCTCGAGTGCCATCAACCTCGCTAAAGCCTTTTGGCAAATTTTTTATAGTTGATAAACCCTCCTTTTGCGCGAGGATTTTCATGGGGTCAGCTTGGGAATAGTTAACAGACTGGTGGTAATCTAATTTGTTTGCCACGCTGGCTCCTCTTATTTACTTATTATAACAGAAGCACTAAGGGCTTGCCAGAGGTGAATATATGGTTTATTATAAGGATAAGTAAGTTGTGAGCGCATGCAGGCCTTTTTGCTAATCACTCAGCGAAATTATAAATCTGATGCGCTTTTCTTACTCTTAAGGGAAAATAGGAGACGAAATGCCACTTTCAAGCAGCATGTCTGATCAACTCACCGAGAAGTGCGCGGTGTTTGGCATCTTCGAATCAAAAAAACATCATACGGGCCTGGAAGCGGCCCGTTTAGCTTTTTATGGGCTATGGTCATTGCAGCACCGCGGCCAGGAGAGCTCCGGCATTGCCAGCAGTGATGGCAAAGATATATATAGCCACTCGGCTGCCGGCCTAGTTGCTACAGTTTACCGCGAAGAAGATCTTGAGCAATTGCCCGGACACATCGCTATCGGGCACAACCGCTACTCAACCTCTGGCGGCTCAGATGATTTTTATAACCAGCCTTTTCTTAATCATGAGCACAAATTCGCCTTTGCCCACAATGGCAACTTACCAGACACTACAAAACTTGAGGAATTTTTATCCGAGCGTAGCATCGAGCTTAAAGACAAAAACGACTCGGCCTTAATGGTGGCAGCCATCGCGGCATATATGGATGATGGCTTAGATATTATTGAATCTATCAAAAAAGCCTGGCCACTGTTTACTGGGGTTTACTCTATTGTAATGATGGATACCCAACGATTAATCGCCTTCCGAGACGAATGTGGTGTGCGCCCACTTTCAATTGGCAAGATCGGCAATGGCTACAGTATCGCTTCCGAAACAGCCGCTTTCGATACCATCGGCGCGGAACATGTCCGTGATGTTGAGCCCGGGGAATTAGTTGTGATCGACAAAGATGGTCTAACTTCACATCAGGTTGCTAAGAGCAATCAAAAGCTGGATATTTTTGAAATGGTCTACTTCGCGCGCCCCGACAGCCTGCTGCTCAGTAAGCGGATTGACTTAGTGCGCCAAGAATTCGGCCGCGAGATGTTTAAGGAATTCCCGATTGACGCCGACGTAATTGTACCGGTGCCTGATTCGGGTACTCCTGCGGCACTTGGATACGCCCAAGCCAGTAACATACCTTTTGAGATGGCGCTGATTAAGAACCGTTACATTCATCGCACCTTCATCCGCCCCACAGCTCAGCTCCGCGAACGCGACCTAAAGATGAAACTCAACCCGGTGATCGAACTTCTCAAAGATCAGCGGGTTGTTTTAGTAGATGACTCAATCGTGCGCGGTACAACCATGCGTCATCTGGTTTCGATGATTTTTGAGATCGGCGCCAAAGAAGTTCATCTACTGATTACTTCTCCACCAGTCCGCTACCCTGATTTTTACGGTATTAACACGCCAAAACAGACCGAATTGCTCGCTGCTTACATGACCGAAGAAGAAATGCGCGATCATGTCGGCGCGACATCACTACACTTTTTATCATTCGACGGCATGATTGGCGCCACTGGTCTGCCAGCCACCAATTTCTCAACCTCACATTTTAACGGCGTTTATCCTGTGCCTATTGGCAAGCGCGCTGATGAGATTACTATTTTGAATGACGGCGAAACGCTACCAAAATCCGGCCGGCATAATACAGAATTAGCCACAGCCCGCCCAACATGAAGCCACGCATCGCCATCTTAGCCTCTGGGGGTGGTACGACAGCTGAGGCTTTCATTCGCGCAAATCAGGCCGGAGAAATTGCAGTTGATGTCGGATTAGTGATTGTTAGTCGTAAAGACGCTGGGGTTTTTGAGCGCATAGATAATTTAAATAAAGAATTTAATCTAGGCATTCAGGCCACACTAATTAATAGCCAAACACACCCGGCGGCATCAGGCGAAAATGTCGCCGCTGGCGGACAAACATCAGCTGAAGAAGCCGCCATACTGGCAATCTTATTGGGCGGCAATTATGACTTAATTGCTTCGCTGGGCTATATGAAAAAAATCGGACCGCATCTGGTCGAGGCTTTTGGTTGGCTACCTGAATATCAAAGCGCCTTTCAGGCAAAGATGGTCAACACACATCCGGGTTTGCTGCCTGACACCAAGGCTTTTTACGGTGAAAATATCCAGCGATACGTGCTCGATCACAATCTGCCGTATGCAGGTCAAACACTACATTTAGTAAGTGAAGGTTACGACGAAGGACCTATTATTGCCGAGCACAAGGTGCCTGTAAGGCCGGACGATACGCCCGAGACCTTGTTCGCGAGAGTTCAAGCCACCGAAAAAAGATTTCTACCGAGAGACATAGAGAATTTTATCAACGCAAGACTGGCATTTAATCAAGGAAACGGAGGTGGCAATGTCAAGCGTATTAGTAATAGGTAGCGGTGGCCGTGAGCAAGCCTTAGCATGGAAGCTAGCACAGTCACCCTCTGTTGAGCAGGTTTTTGTGGCGCCCGGCAATGGCGGTAGCAAAGGTAAGATATCAAACGTAGAGATTGATTTTTTAGATGTCGACGGTCTACTTAAATTTGCACAGGATAAAAAGATCGATCTAAGCGTAATTGGACAAGAAGCTTCGGCAGAAGCAGGTGTTGTCGATGCGTTTAAAAACGCCGGCCTAACTATATTTGGTCCGACACGGGCGGCTGTGCGCATAGAATCCTCCAAAGCCTTTTCAAAAGATTTAATGGCAGAGCAAAACATTCCAACAGCCGAATATAAAAATTTCACAGATCCAAAAGCCGCAGCAGACTATGCTAAATCCCGCCCCCTGCCTGTGGTAATAAAAGCCGACGGCTTGGCTGGTGGTAAAGGCGTGTTAATCTGCAACACCATCGATGAGATTGAATCTGGTGTTGAAGAAATAATGGTAAAAAAAGAATTTGGGGCCGCCGGAAACCAAATTGTTGTCGAAGATTTTTTGAAAGGACAAGAGGTTTCGCTACATGCCTTATCAGATGGAAAAAACTCGGCGATTTTCCCTGCCTCTCAAGACCATAAACAAATATTTGATGGCGATAAGGGCCCTAATACAGGCGGGATGGGAGTTGTCGCGCCAATCGATTGGGTAACGCAGGATCAACTGAACTTTGTAAACACAAATGTTGTGCAGCCAGCCCTTTCTGGGCTCCAAAATAAGGATGCGACTTTCACAGGCTGTCTCTACCCAGGACTGATGATAGACGGTCATGATATAAAAGTGCTCGAATTCAATGCCCGCTTTGGTGATCCAGAGGCAGAGGTATACATGAGCTTGCTTGACGGTGATCTGTTTGAAATCTTAAAAGCCTGCGCGGACGGTAATCTAAACCCCCAAACTGTGCGCTGGAAACATTGCTATGCGGCGACTGTCGTACTAGCATCGGAAGGCTACCCAGGCAAATATTCCAAAGGTGTACCAATATCTGGAATCGAAGAAGCCGAAAAACTCGATGATATAGTTGTGTTTCACGCCGGCACGGCCATCAAAGATGGCCAGCTTGTCACTGACGGCGGCCGAGTACTCAATGTGACCGCGACCGCCGCGACACTCGACGAGGCTTTAAACAAAGCCTACAACGCGATTAAACTGATTCATTTCGACGGCATGCAATACCGCACTGACATCGGCCGCCGCCCAAAGTAATATTCAGAAATAATTCCTGGATTTCGATTAACCCAAACTTAAGAGTGGGATAAAGTAGGATAAAATCCTACCGTTATACAGGGTATCTAGACACGACACTAACTAACGATGAGCACAACTCCACCCATGCAAAAAGCCGCCGCGATTAATTTCATACGCAGATTATCACGTTCGTGCAGGAATACTATTGCTAACAGTACTGTTAGAAATACCTCGGTTTGAATTAGTGGAGAAATGATTGAGGCATTATAGTTGTTGAATGCATTCAGCAAAAATGCTGAGGATGTACTGACCAATAAACACAGCAGCAAAATTCGGCCCAGTACGGGTTGCCTTAAAAAAGGCCTCATTTTAGATGCTGATTTAGGCATAAATAAAAAAATAAACAGCGACGGAACTAAGAATGTAAGCGCATTCCAAGTAAAAAGATCAGATCGCTTGCTAATATAAACCCATCCTAAGATGCCCACGCCATAAAATACACCACACAGCAGTCCTAATAGCATCCCTCGGTCTAGCTTGAATTTTCCGGTTCGATCAGCCAACAAAATCACACTTAACAATATCAGGGCGGCCCCGAAAAACTGAGCTACACTCACCTTTTCATTAAATAGCAGTACGCCCCCAATCATTACCCACACTGCATTTGTTGCGAATAGTACAGAAAAAATAGAGGCGTCAACTGCCTTAAGTGATTTTGCATAGGCAATGTTACCAAACGCGAAGGCCAGAAAAGTTGCAATTATTGGCACTGCATAAAGGCTAAAATCGGGCAGCTTAATGCCGTTAATAACGGCGGCTGCCAATAGTATCAATCCAACAAGCCCTTCGAATAAGACTGCATAAGCAATTGGGTCGGTGTTGTCTTTGTGCAGCAAGATACGCTGAAGTAAAACAGCAACCGAAGAGAAAACGATGCTTATTGCTAAATAGATTTGCCAGTCCATGGCGAAAGCTGGTTAACCTTCGTTTTGAAGCTTGGCGTCTTTGGCAAGGACTTCGGCGCGTTGCTGTTCGACAAACGCTGCATACTTTTCAGCTAAATCGCCGTCGCTAAGTGCTAGAATCCTTACTGCCAACAAAGCAGCATTTTTGGCGCCGTTTTCGGGCATGGTTGCCAGTGGAATGCCGGGTGGCATTTTTATGTTGGACCAGAGAGCTTCATGATTGCCTTCTGACTTCTGTACGGGAACCGCAATTACCGGTAACGATGTCTCGGAAGCAGTCATGCCTGGTAAATGCGCCGAACCGCCAGCGCCGGCAATAATTACTTTGAGTCCGCGTTCGGATGCAGATTGGGCATATTCGACCATTTCGCTCGGGGTACGATGAGCTGAAACAATGCGAACTTCGTTGCTAACACCGAATTCTGCAAGTGTTTCTTTGGCTGCCTGCATTACATCGAGATCTGAATCCGAACCCATAATAATTCCAACGAGAGGATTTGACATGCCTATACTATACCTTAATTTTGCCTCTAGCGTCTCTTGCTGCTTTTAAAGCAGTCTCGAAGTCGTCAGCTAGAGATGTAATATGTCCCATTTTGCGGTCAATTTTGGTCTCGGCTTTGCCATAAAAGTGTGTGTACGTGTCGGTCGGATGCTCGGTTACCGTGATTTGTTTATCGACGGTGCCATTATTTTCCCCCAAGATATTTACCATCACGACTGCGTTTCTAGTCAATTTGGTATCACCAAGCGGTTGCCCAGTGATACATCGGAGGTGCTGTTCAAATTGTGAGGTTTGGCAGCCTTCAATTGTGTAGTGGCCAGAATTATGCACTCGCGGCGCGACTTCATTAATTAATATCTGATTATCATGATCAAGAAATAGTTCTATGCCAAACATGCCAGCCGTTTGATAACTGCCCAGTATAGTTTTAGCGATTTGCTCAATGGAATGTGATAGAGCCTGATCTACAGCGGCTGGCGCATAGACTTCTTGGCAGATGTTGCGAGCCTGCACTGTTTCAACAACGGGATAAATCGACACATTACCACTAATGTCTCGACCGGCCATGATAGCTAATTCTTTTTTGAAATTAACCATTTTTTCTGCATATAGGTCATTGACGCCCAAAGCTTCGAAAGCCTGTTCGATGTCTTGTTTTGAATTTACGACCATATTACCTCGACCGTCAAAGCCGCCTAGACGACGCTTCATAATCATCTGGCCGCCGAAGTTATCGAGCAATTTTTCGGCTGAAGTTATATCTTCGACCAGTCCGTATTTAGCCACTGGCAAGCCGAGCTCTGAGAAGTGCTCTTTTTGAGTAAATTTATCTTGGATGGTTTTGATTACTTTAGGATCAGGGTAAATAGGTTTGCCTAGTTTGTTCAATTCGGCTAAAAATTCTGTATCGACATGCTCAATCTCTATGGTAATGATATCCGTAGCATCAGCCAGCTCTTTTAAGGCTTGGCGGTCATGTAAATCTGCCACAATTTGCTTAGCACCTGCTTGTGCTGCTGGACAATCTGGAGTCTTATCAACGACGGTTATTTCAATGCCGAGCTTGTCAGCGGCTTGAGTGAGCATCATACCTAATTGGCCGCCACCTACGACGCCCACTTTAACAGATTGGTTCATAACGTAATAATACCGTATAATAGATGTAATGGGTACAGCCATTTCTACTACAGATTTTAAATTTCCCAATCAAACTGCGCTGTACCACGGCAAAGTCCGCGACGTCTACACCATAAAAGATGACACCATTGTAATGGTCGCGACAGATCGGATCTCGGCTTTTGACGTAGTGCTGCCGCGTCCAATTCCGTTTAAAGGACAAGTCTTAAATCAATTAGCTGCAAATTTCTTGGAAAAAACCGCAGATATTGTGCCGAACTGGTTGCATGCTGTGCCGGATCCTGCAGTAAGTGTCGGGTCAAAAGCTGAGCCGATTCCTATTGAAATTGTAATCAGAGGCTACCTCGTCGGACACGCTTGGCGTGAGTACCAAGCTGGCGAGCGACAATTATGTGGGCAGCCTATGCCAGATGGCATGCAGGAAAATGATGCTTTCCCTTCCCCGATAATTACTCCAACAAGTAAAGCTGAAACCGGCCACGATCAAGACATCACCGAATCCGAAATCCTAAACAATAAGCTAGTTACGACAGATGAGTGGGACCAACTTAAAGATTACGCCCAAAAACTGTTTGCCCGTGGTCAGCAACTTGCGCTGGCAAAAGGCTTAATATTAGTCGATACAAAGTACGAATTTGGTCGTTTGGGTGGTAAGATAATTTTGATAGACGAAATCCATACTCCAGATTCGTCTCGCTATTTTTATGCCGATGCCTATAAAAAATATGCAAATGGTGATAAGTCGAAGCCGCCCAAACAACTATCAAAAGAATTTGTACGTTCATGGCTGATGGAAAACGGCTTCACTGGCCAGTCCGACCAAACAGTGCCAGAAATGAGCGATGATTTTATAGATTTAGTCTCAGAACGTTACATTGAGTTATATGAAAAAATGACCGGCAAGGCGTTTCAAAAAGCCGACGATAACGATCCACTAAAACGTATAGAAGTAAATGTAAATGATTATTTAAAAGAGGTGGAGTCATGAAGCCAATAAAATTACCAGCCGTCAGCGACAGTTCAAACTATAGTTCGATTGATCCACTAGACGGAAGATATTACGACCGAGAGATTGCAAAATATTTGTCTGAGGCCAGCCGGACTGCTTATCAGGCTTATGTAGAGGTAGCACTGGCTCACACTCTTGCAGAGTCAGGTGTCTGCAGCCAAGAAATCGCACTGCAAATTGAAGAGGCTGCCAGCAAAGTTACTCCAGAGGCTGTAGCTGATGCAGAAAAAACCACTAAGCATGATGTTAAGGCTTTGGTTGACTCAATCAAGAGTCAACTATCGGACGAAGCAAAACCTTACGTGCATTTTGGCGCAACTTCGTACGACATTGTGGCTACTGCTTTATCGCTGCAATTGCGCGATGCCACAACACAACTAGTAATTCCCCGCTTGGTTGTTTTAGAAAAAACTTTGATTGGACTCACCGAAAAATATGCCGATACCGTACAGATAGGTCGCACACATGGTCAGCACGGCGTACCGATTACATTTGGCTTCGCTCTGGCCGAATATGTCAGTCGGATAGGAGCAAGCATCAGTTCACTAACTGTACTAAGCTCAAAATTGCCAGGTAAATTTTCCGGTGCAGTTGGTGCTTATAATGCGCTAAGCATTTTTGTAGAAGACCCGCAAGCCTTTGAGAGATCAGTGTTATCTAAGCTTAATATCGAACCCGCTCCATATTCGACACAGATTATTCCCGCTGAATACTACGTCAGATTGATGGCGGAATTGTCTGTTGCAGCGGGCGTCATGGCTAATCTAGCCAACGACATGCGTCATTTGCAGCGTAGCGAAATAGCGGAGATTAGAGAATCATTTGATCCAAATCAAACTGGCTCCTCGACCATGGCTCACAAACGCAATCCAATTAGCTTTGAAAACGTCGTTAGCCTAGCAAAGCAAGTTACTTCTCAACTAATAAACGCTAATCTAAATCTTTCGAGCGAGCATCAGCGTGATCTCACTGACTCAGCCTCGGCTAGGTTTTACGGAGTCGCATTTGCAACAGTTGCATCAATGGCAACTCGTCTCGACAAGGCTATGGCCAAAATTGAAGTAGACGAAGAAAACATGCAAAAGAACCTTCATTTAAGCCAGGGCGCCATCGCAGCAGAACCACTTTACTTATTGTTAGAGAAATACGGTCACACTACAGCTCACGAAGTATCGAAATCCATAGCTCACCAAGCTCTTGAAGCAAAGCAATCTCTATATCAAGTTGCTTCTCAAGATCAGTCAATTTCCGAATATTTCGTTAAGTTAACAGATAGCGAAAGGCAAATTCTACAATCGCCCGAGACCAATTACACTGGGTTGGCATCTCAAAAGGCCAAACAAGTGGCTGAATTCTGGAAATCGAAAGTTTAGTGGAGGTAAAAGCCGCGGCCAATTTTGTCGGGGAGCATGACAATGCTGGCGCCAGCGTCGGTAAGGGTCCTGATAACAGCTTCGTCTCCAACAGAACCGCTGCTGGTTAAAAAAGCTTTTATCCCCGCTTTTGCCAAAAGTTCTGGACCGTCTGGGAACGGGAAGAAGCTATCGCTGTATGCCGAAGCGCCTGCTAGTTTATTTTTATCGAGCTTAACTTTTAAGATAATATTATCACCTTGCTCTTCTAGCTCAGGTAAAACGTTTGTAGTACGTGTTAGTGCTAACTGACCTGCGCCAACACGGTCTTGCTGACCGACGCCATTTCCGATCAGCTGCCCGTCTTTGACAAGACTTATTGTGTTGCTGTTACTAGTGCAGCCAATCGCCCAGCCAAGAATTAAATCTTGTTTTTGCTGTTCGGTAACTTCACCATAATTTTCTATGTAGTCAGCCTTAAGATCAACCACAAAATCGTAATTTGGTTGCTCTAATGTACCCCCGCGGACAGGCCGCAAACGACGAGTAGGATCAAGCGACTTAGTGCTAAGGTTTTCAAGTGCTGGGTTAATAATGACACGGAGCTTGTTGCGGCTTAGTAATTCCAAAGCTTCTTTATCAACACTTGAGCCAATGACGCCGTCTAGCAAGCGAGGTTTGTCGCCGTCCATTGCGTGATGCATCAGTGTTTCTGCGACCTCTTTATTAATCGGGCCGTTGATCATCACGACACCGCCAAAGATAGCGCGCGTATCACCAGTAAGCATTTTTTGAACCGCTTCGACTGCGCTTTCCGCTGCACCGGCACCGCAGGCGTTGCCGTGTTTAACGCCAACTGCAATTGATGGAACTTTGCCGAAGTTTGTGTCGAATCCGGCCGCTACATGCGTGACAGTCTGCAAAAGTCTGTCGATATCAGTCATATTGATGAAGCTGCGCTCCATACCTTGAACATGTTCAAACTGATCAATCCCAAGCGGATCTGGATTAACGCGATTGTCAGAATAAAAAGCTGCTTCGCCTTGCTGAGGGTTTTCGCCGTACTTGGTGGGGCTAGATATTTTTGCAGCAAAGCCTGTAACCTCATTGCCGCCATGATATTTTGCAGATGTTAAAACATAACGTGCAACTTCATACTCGGCCCGAGCTGCCAGGTCATCTAGGAACTTATCTTCGTCTGGTTTGCCGTCTTTGAGCCATTCAAGCACTGGTCCACGTTGCTCAGAGTGTGACAAAACTATGCGGTGTCCTTTGGCGGCACTTCGTAGCATGGTAGGGCCACCAATATCGGTTTTTTGGATAACATCAGACTTCTTGCCAGATTCTGCAATTGCTTCCTCAAGGGGATACATGTCTACGCATACCAGATCAATCACAGGAATGTTTAACTTCGCCAGCTCATCAATATCTGCTGGATTATTTTTTTCAGCTAATAACCCCGCTGAAATTTCACGAGACAGAGTTACAACTCGATGACCCAAGATTGCAGATCCTCCGACTAACTCAGAGACGTCTTTAACTTGTAGGCCGGCTTCAGAGATGGATTTTGCAGTGCCGCCTGAAGCATAGAGCTGCCAGCCTAAATCATGCAGACCCTTTGCAAAATCCACAATTCCCGTCTTGTCGTAAACGGAAAGTAAAGCAAT
>CAZXDL010000003.1:0-3727 GCA_964639505.1 uncultured Candidatus Saccharibacteria bacterium
TAGGTAAAGGCGCTGGTGCTTTGGAATTTATAAAGACTGAGGGTAGTCAAAACAAAAAAGGCCGCCACGGCTGTTGCTAATAGTATTAAGGAAACACGCACGACTTTGTGCTTCGAATGCTGCAGCGGGTAGATGTATTTTCGTGCGCTCGACAACACCTCTTCACGGTGTTCGCCAACGGTTTCGTTAGTTATGCGTGGCACGGTATTGATGGCCTCGGTCATCTTTTGCTCGGCCGATTTGCCGCGTTTTTCGGCAATCTTTTGACGAGCACCCTTGATCGGACGCTTAACAAATTTTGGTACTTTGGCTTTAGGTCTCTTCGGTTTCTTCATTATCTTTGGATTGACCGTTGTTGCCTCCGGTCGGATACGGGCTAGTATTTATTCCTTCTTTGCGCAGTATACTCAAGACCTTTTTTTGGATCTTGGCAGGATGGTGGACATCTTTTATGGTTAAATCACCCACGTATGTCTGCATCTTTATTGTACCAAATCCAAGCAGAGATTCCTGTATGCCAGAGACTTCATAATTAACTGATTGAATCTGTGCTAACCCCAGATCAGCCACCGCCCTATGGAATAGTCCCCTTTGCGTAATCTGGATGAATCTTTGGTCAGTGATAATAAAGATACTGAAGTGCCAGCTGATCCAACTCGGCATAAACAGCGCCAGACCGACCAAACAGCCAATTGCCAAGCCTCCAAAAAACCAGCCAAATCCAAGATCAGGATTAATGCCAGCCGGGATTACGCCTAACAGCGGCCCTAGCATGCCTAATACCAGACCCCTGCGCATAACTATCGGGTGTTTGTGAAACACATATAAGACTTCTTCATCGTCAAACTGGTCTTTGAAGTATTTTGGTTTTTCTGAGTTGGCTTTTTGTTCGTTTTCTGCCATAAGCATTATTGTAACACTTTGGGGAGTATGCGGGCGTTTGTTTGCTCTTGTTGAATTTGCCTATTCGGGCTTGATTGAGGCAACAATTTGCTGAATGTCGTCGTTGTAGACTTCGAGGCCAACGGTTTTTAAGAGTGCTTTGGCTTTTTCGGGCGAATCACCGATGCTGTTATAGTCAATATCTTGCGTAAACATCGCGTATATCAAGGTGTCACTATTTTTAAATGTCGAGAAATATATGTAATGCAGGCCAGAACCATCATCTAGATCGCACACATAGACTTCTTTGTTTGCCCACGCATTTTGCGCCTTTACGACCGGTGATTTGCCTAGACATTTACTATTTTGATCAATCGTATTCTGGCTGGTGGCACTTATATCACTGCTGCCTAATTTAACGCTGGAAATATAGACCGATAAAGGCGCTTTGCCGTCTTTACCTTTTTTAGCGGTGATCGCCTTGCCACTGTCAGAGCCATCATCAGGTGAACTGGTCTTTAAAGGTTTGATCTCGTTTTGACTATAGAATTTCAAGCTAAAAGTCTTGCCTTTGCCGTTATCGTATTTGACTGTCTTCATGCCGCCCAGCAGACCTGAAGCGTATACGAAATAGCCGACACCTAGTAAAACGGCGATGATAACTATGCTTAATATGATGCGCTTTGGCCTTTTGTTCTTTTTGGCCATTGCCAAAAAGTCAGCTTGGGTTAGTGGAGTAATTTGACCAGGGGTCTGAGGCGGTTGCGCCGGATTCTGGTTTGGCTGAACTGGCGCGGGCGTGACGGGCGCTGCAGGCGCAATCGGAGCCGTGGGCGCTGGTGCAGGCGGCTCATTGGGAGGAGTTGCTGGCATGGCTGGAGTTGCTGGGACAGGCGCCGATACGGCCGCTGGTTGTGCTGGTTCTGGCGCTGTTGGTTGAGGTGGCGTAGGTGCAGGCTCAGCTTGAGGCGAAGGCGTTATTGACGCACCTGGAGTCAGTGGCACGACCGGTTCAGTTTTATCGGTTGCCTGAAGCGGTTGTATTATCTTTTCGCCGGTTACCGGATTAGTTGTCGGCTTGGTTTGTGGCTCTGGCACACTGGGGCCAGCAGATTGATTTTCTTGTGGCTGCATGAGTGATTCCGCTTATTCTTAATAAGCAGTATATCATGTCATCGGCGTGGTATCCCTGAACGGATTCGAACCCAAAATATGCCAGTGGCATATTTTGTAGACGCGAGCGAAGCGTCGTTAGTGAAACCTGGTATCCCTGAACGGATTCGAACCGCTATCTGCTCCTTAGGACGGAGTTATTCTATCCATTGAACTACAGGGACGCTAGAGGCTATTGTACAAGATCGAGTGTTGCTGTGTTAGGTTTTCAGATCGTCCTCATCAATATTGCTCAAATCATCGTCGTCTTTTGGGGGCTGCCAGACTGGCCACTCAAACTCCACCAAGCTTTGTTTGCCCATCTTTTCCATCAATGCAATCCGAACATAATCACTACGCGACATATAGCAAGCCCTTGCAGCAAGATCGACTTCAGTTAAAAATGTCTTGGGTATAACTAGGTGGATTTTCGTATTAGTGGGGTCTAGGGACACCCACTGAATGTACCATGAGTGGCCCTCTAGGGGCCAACCCCACCAACAATTTATTGCAACTTATTAATAAAGATTTAATGTTTCGTGATTATTATAGGCAAATAATCTGTAATTGCTACCAGATTTAGGCGCGTTCGTGGTCTTCGTATATATGAATGTATTCAGACTTGTCGTAGTCGAACAATTCGTCGTCACTAAAGAAGCTATGTACCTCGGCTTCGCCGCTGGCTTTGCTGTCTGAGGCATGGATCAAGTTTCGGCCAGTACCGATGGCGAGATCACCCCTGATAGATCCAGGCACGGCTTCGCGAGGATTAGTCGCGCCAACTAGGTTGCGGACTGATTCGACACATTGGAAGCCCTCCCAAGCCATCAAAACGACCGGCGAACTTTTCATAAATTTCTCCAGGCCGGCGTAGAAATCCTTTTCTACATGTTCAGCATAATGACTACGCAACATGGCCTCATCTAAGCTAGCCATTTTGAGGCCAATTAGCTTGAGACCCTTTTGCTCTAAGCGAGAGACAATTTCACCTATTAAGCCACGCTGAACCGCGTCAGGTTTGGCGATAATTAGTGTTCGTTCCATTACCAAAAAGTATAACAGAGATACCGGCGCCTTCCAAGATGTCGTACAATGTACTTATGCTATTTGCTAAAGCTAAAACTGACTTCCTAGAATACCTCGAAATCGAACAGAACCGTTCGCAAAAAACAATTCAAAATTATGACCACTATCTCACTCGCCTAATCGACTTCGCCGGCGAGATAAAAGTTAGCGATATCGACGCCGAATTAATTCGTAAATGGCGACTTTGGCTCAACCGACTGGGCACTAATACCTCTGATGAACTTGGCAAAGCCACCCAAAATTACCACCTGATAGCCCTACGAAGCTTTTTGAAGTTTTGTGCCAAGCGCAACATCCCCGCCCTAGCTCCAGACAAGATCGAGCTGGCTCGCACCAAGCGTAAACAGGTCACGTTCTTAACACCAGAGGAATTAGGAAGAATATTTGAACAACCCGACACCACCAGCATAAATGGTTTGCGCGATAGAGCCATCCTTGAACTATTGTTTAGCTCCGGCCTCCGCGTAAGTGAACTAGTCGGGCTTGATCGAGATCATATCAATCTGAAACGACGAGAATTCATGGTGCGCGGTAAGGGCCAAAAAGACCGCCCAATTTTTATCAGCCCAGACGCCGCGGCATGGATTGAACAATATTTAGCCAAGCG
>CAZXDL010000003.1:3827-72103 GCA_964639505.1 uncultured Candidatus Saccharibacteria bacterium
CTCTGCCCCTCAAGCGTGAAGCCTGGGCTTTCTTCGATTGGCTGCTTGATTGGCGATCGCACTTGAACACGCTTTAGTACATCACGTGATCGACCAGTCACATCAATTTTGGCCTGAGCGTTTAAGAATTGGAGTTTGGTGTTAGATAGATCTTTTGCGTCAACTGTTATGTCAGATGCGGTGTAATAGTTAAGAATCCGCACTAGGTACTGATCAGTAGACCCACCGCCTCCAATTGTTTGTATAGTAGCTTTGCAAGGAAAATCGCCTGGATTACCACAGTAGCCGTTTACAATACTGCCTTTAAGAGCGCCTTTGATATCTGAGTAGAGAACTGTACCGGTACCTGCCCCGCCCGGACCAGGATAAAGAAAAACAGTGGCAGTGTTTGCAATCAAACCGTCTCGAGTCATGTTATTTAGGGGCGTTATACTAACTTGGAGTACACCTGGGGAGTTCCAGCTAGCCTTAGGAGAAAACTTTGCTGTCTCGGCAGCCGTACGTGGCGTAGTTCTAGCTGGATCGGCGCTTGCCCAACTAATAGTCAAATCGTCGAGTCCGCCAGAGACTGAGAATTTAGATGATTTTTGTTCTTCTGGGCTCACACCTTTAAACAACAGGCTGTCTGGTTTTGCGTTAACCAATACACACGCGTATGAAACTGCATTATTAGCCGGGCTAACGGAGACGCCACCATTTCGATAGTTTGAAGACGTAGTTATACCAGTAGTTGTGAGTTGTGTCTGAGTGAGGCACTGGTTTGGAGGCGGGTCCAACGCATTAACCGCATCGAGATTTTTGATAACATCGTTAATGCCACTTTCAGCTGCATAATAAGCTTGAGTAGACAGCTGCTTGTCTAAAGCGCTGCGCTGCTCGCGGCGTGCGAGTTGCGAAAAAGCTACTGTCAGAAGCGACATGACTAAAACTAAGATCAACGCAATCACGATAGATGCAAAACCCGATTGATCCCCTGCCTTATTTCCCTTATGTTTCATGCTAAGTTCATTCTACTATTAGTTTAAGCGTTTCGCTACAAATGTTTTAAGATACGCCGTTGAGCAATATTGCCGATCTCTATCGCCTTTGCACTTCGTATCAACACCAAGTCCAACTCCAGTAAGTGAATCGTCCTTTCCTTCAGATGTATAGGCGGTACCAACAGTTATTGAGTAAGGGGAAACCCCAGGGGTAGCGCTGGTTATTGAAAAGACTGTTAGTCTCGAACTTGGCGGCATCAATTCAACGCCACCGGCAGACGGAGTGGCAACATTCAAGTTAATGGCAGTACAGGCACCGCCGCCATTATCATCACGCCACAATACATGTTGTTGAGTACTGCCAATTCCTACATCCAAAACGTAAACATATCTTGTTGTGCCAATACAATAAGCCTGATAGGTTTGTCCCCCCGCTGTGAGGGGTGTTGCTGTTCGATATGTTGTATCAAGCGCCTGTAATTGTTGTGATACCTCATCAGTCACACTTCTGGTAGCGCCTTGAATCTTAGATTGATTAATTCCTTTGTAATAGAGTGAACCAATATTGACCATCATTACTGTAATCAAAACCAAAATTGTCGAAAGCACAGCGGTAGCAATCAACATTTCGATGATGGTAAAGCCCTCTTGATTTTTCTTTATACTTAATCCCATTTGCCGTAATACCTATATACATAATTAATACTGTCTTTACCGATACCCCGAACATTGTCCCACTTTGCTGTAATAAGAAAAGTACCATCCGCTTGGAGCTCGCTGCCTGCACATTCAAGATCGCCGCTGCCGGGACAGTAGTATATTTTTACGGTATAGCGACCGCTGTTTGAGGTACAAAGAGCATCAGTCTCGTCAGTTAATACCGGGCTTGCTCCGCCCGTAACACAAAAAGGCGAGCCATGAGTAAATGGGTTGAGCGCGGTGCTAGCGGGATCATTTGGCCCGTTGGCAGCTAGGATTCTCAGCTGCTCAATCTGGGTTTGAAGCACCTTTGTGGCTTCAGAGTTCTCCTGAGCCTGTCGAGTGTTCAACAAACTACGATTGGCTGTTGCATACGAAATGCTAATTGCCAGCCCGAGCACAGCTAAGACAATCATAACCTCAATAATAGTGTCGCCAGCCATATTTTGTCTTAGTCGCCTTAAGGACATGGCACCTCTCCAAGCATACGTACTGTTACATTGTGCTGACTATTACCCACCCCGATTATCACGTTTGCCGACCTAGCGCCATCTGTTACGCAAATCGTAACATTGTCTACCAGTCGAGTCTGGGCCACGTTTGATACCTGCTGTTCGCCCTGCACTGTGTTTTTATTACCAGTAATGCTATGAATAGCATAAACTTCTGGCGCCGTTTGGGCGCCACTCGATGTATCTCCTCCGCCAACAACGTTTTGATAAAACGCAATACCATAACTTGTCGTGCCTAATGCTGAGCCGTGAAGAGTAATGTTGCCTACGTCGAGAGCTTGGGGCACGGACTGGTTAATTGTCAGGCCAGGAATTGCTTTAGGTGATATTTGACTTAAATCATTTTCTACAGGTGTTAAATTATCGCTCTGAAGCCTGCGCCCCGCCACAGATATAACGTCATATTTATCTTTATTTCCAGAAACAGAGAAATGCATTACTTTACCCAAAAAGAAGCACTCGGCATTCGTACCCACCTCATTCGGAGTACCCAATGGGAAGTCGATACCGCCCGATACGGCCTTGCAATTAACTTTGATGTCGCTATATTGCCCATCTGTTACTTGATCAATGGTGTCTTGTATCCGTGAAGCGAATTCGTTTACACCACTAGTAAAAGAGGTTTTAGCCTGTTTGCCATTAATAAATGTACCAGCGATTACAAACATCATTCCAGAGGCGGCCAATACAATCAATACCTCAATGATCGTGTAGCCCAGAGGTGATGTTCCACCTTTCATATTGACCTCAGTATAGCATAAGCGCTAAGGGGTAAACATCTATATATTAAGAAAGACCCGCTGGTACCAGTCTAGAATTGCCGATCCAAAAAGCTGAGTAACGATTAATCCAAGTATTAGAAACGGCCCAAACGGTATAACTTGCGACTTTTTAAGGCGTTTTGTGGCCAATAACGGCAAACTTACAAGAGTGCCGGCGATCGAGGCTATAAATATAAATAATAAGGCTCTGGAAGGTGTGCCGGCAATTAATCCGAGAAGCCAGCCAAGCTTAACGTCCCCGCCACCGATCCATTTGCCACCCGACAGCTGAAATAGCACATAAAATATCCCTCCGCCTATCAATACAGCCAAGGCAGTGTTTATAAGGGCTGTAACCGGCCTATTTGCCGTGGCAATGCTGATGCCAGCATAAAGAGCGGCAAGCCATGCGATGGGAGTCATAATCCTGTTTGGTAACAGATACCACCGCAAGTCATAAACTGTCAAAGCTACTAATCCTACTATTATCAGCAACCATATTACGAACAGGTAGGATTGAGTAGCATTAAATGCCACTGGCCACCAGATATAGGAACCGACAAACAAGCCGGCGGTAGCCAATTCTACCATCGGATACTGGACAGAGATCGCTTTGTGACAATATCTGCATTTACCCCTTAAACTCAGCCAGCTCAGAACTGGGATCAAATCCTTGCCCTGCAGTTGATGATGACAGTTCGGACACATCGACCGACCCTTGCCTATCGACAGATCCAGCTTACTAGCTTTGCTACCCTTTTTATCCTGCTCATGCACCCGCCAAACTAATGCATTCACAAAACTACCGAACACCAAACCAAACACAACCAAAGCCACGATAATCATTAGCAACATCTTAGCATATTAAAACGGACCCTTTCGGGCCCGTTTTAAGTAGTTCGCTTGAATTACCTTAAGCGTCTATACACTTAACGCTAGTACCACTTGAATTCTCAACTTTGTAATAGATTGCGATTGTTTTTGGTCCTGATGTTGATCCAGTACATGCCGTAGCGAGTGCATAACCTACATCGCCGGGATTCGGGTTGTTAGTTGCGCTAACAGTTACGCCACCGCTCACTTTAATAGTCACGTTTGATCCTCCAGTACCCGAAACGAGTGTTGAAGTAATGCTGTTAGGCGGTTGACCATCGTTGTTTGACTTGTACTCAGATACACCAGCTGAAACTGCAGATGCATCATTCTTTACTTGAGTGTTTCGTCCGTTGCGCTGTAGGGCTGGGATGGCCAACAGTACGATTAGAATGATCAAGCCGGCGATTGCCAACACGATCATGACTTCGATAATAGTGAAGCCTTTATTGTCTTTTTTTAGTTTGCTTAGCATTGCAAGTGCCCCTTTGCGAATTACTATATTAATGGTTATGGTTTGATCATACGGTTTGACTACTAAAAAAGCAAGCCGTTAAAGCGAACTTATCCACAGCTTAGAGTTGTAGACATTTCGATCCGTTGACTGCCCCGCCTGTCTCAATTCCGTACACGGCAACAATGTCTCTATAGCCAGCCCCTGTCGTCGTTGTTGTGCCGGGTGTAGTTGGATCGCATTTCCTATAGTTATAGATAAGCATGGTCTCGGTATCAGTGTTTGATTCTCCCCCACCACCTCCGCCGGAAGTTTGGGGGAGTATACCTATACCAGGCCCTCCAGGTGCCGAACCAAAAGATAAGTTAGGCTCGTAATATGCCAGTTTGACTCGTTGCGATGTCAAGAAAGCACCATCACTTGCTGCAGGAAATCTACCTGAGTTGTTGAGTGCGAACGACGATACGGCATCAAGGACATTGCTAACATCTTGTTTGCGCTGGTTGTTGCGGCTGTTTCTTAATAGTGATGGGATTGCCAGTAAAACGACAGACATTATTAAACTCGCGATTGCAAGAACTATAAGCACTTCGATGATGGTGAAGCCGTTTTTGTATGATCTGCGAGAGTTATTAGACATGCGCCTAACCCGAACCGGTGAAGCCGGTCTGATTAACAAGGCCGTAAATTGGCAACAATATAGCGGCTACGATTGTGATCGCCATAATACCCATGACAACCATCATGACTGGCTCGATAATCGTGCTGATGTTTTTGATTTCATTGTCGACTTCTTTTTCATAATAGTCAGCGACTTTGGCCATCATGGTTTCCATTGCGCCGGATTGTTCACCGATGCTCAGCATATTTGGTACTAATTCTAAGAAGTTAGGGTCATCTTTGATGGACTCAGATAGAGACTTGCCACCTTTAACTTTTTCTGCTGCTTTTTGCAGTGAGTGTTGGATATGCACGTTATCAACCGCTTCTCCAGTGATATCTAGCACCTGTAGCAGCGGCACACCGCTGGCTACTAAAGTTGTACCGGTGCGAGCAAAACGAGCCATGTACATTTTCATATAAAGCTTACCGATCGGCCAAGCATGCATCTTTGCGCTATCGATGACCGAGCGACCACCGAGGGTCCGCGCCCATCTCGTTGATGCGAAAGCTCCGACAACAATTAATATGATAACGATCCAGTAGAAGTGAGTTAGGAACTTTGATACCGCCAACAACACTCGAGTAAGAATTGGCAGCTCAACACCACCCGGCAAACCGGCATAGATACTCTGCACCTGAGGCAGAACTTTTACTATCATAAATGTACCAACGCAGAGCATGACCACCAAGACGATTAGCGGATAAATCATCGCACCACGGACTTTGGCAATGATATCAGCGTCTTTTTCTTGCTGCACGGCGAGGCGCTCTAGACCAGCATCAAGCGTACCAGAGGCTTCTCCAGCCGCAACTAGGCTTATATAAACTCGATTAAACACATCTGGATGCTTAGCTAAGGCGTCACTAAACGATGAGCCAGCCTCAACATCACTAATCACCTGACTTATCATTACCTTAAAGGCCTTGTTTGAGGTTTGAGCAGCGACGCTTCGAAGTGCCTGCACCAGAGGCAAGCCAGCATTGATCAATGTGGATAGTTGACGGCTAAATAGAATCTTATCTTTGCTTTTTACGCGGTGAAAGCCAAAGCGTCTGCCACCTCTTTCGGCTTTAATATCCAGGGGAGTCAGGCCTTGTGCCTTAATTAGCTTGGAGGCGGCCTGTTGATTGTCGGCTTCAACAATACCTTTGGTTTTTTGGCCGGTTTTTGCGTTTTTTGCCGTGTAGCTATAGCTGAGCATTTTGGAGTGTTAACCTCTCATTAGCCTGTCTAACTCATCGAGGTCAACCGCATAATTTCGGGCCTCGTCGTAGGTTATCGTGCCAGCGTGGATTAATTTGACTAGTGTTTTGTCCATAGACTGCATGCCAAACTCGGCGCCAGTCTGGATGACTGCTTCGAGCTGGTGGCTTTTGCCTTCGCGGATGATGTTGCGGACAGCTGGAGTTGCCACCAATATTTCGGCTGCTGCAACTCGCCCACCACCAATTGTTGGTATAAGGCGTTGCGAAACAATAGCCATCAATATGTTTGATAACTGAGCACGAATCTGGGGCTGTTGGTGCGGCGGGAAAACGTCGATCATACGATCTACCGATTGAGCTGCGCTGTTGGTATGCAGCGTTGCGAAAACCAAGTGGCCGGTTTCTGCAATGGTGATCGCGCTGGCAATGGTTTCAAGATCGCGCATCTCACCAATCAACACGACATCAGGGTCTTCACGGAGCGCACTTCTCAGCGCTGCACTAAATGAATACGTATCATAGTGGACTTCGCGCTGTACCACGACCGATTTTTGCGATTTATGGGTGTACTCGATCGGGTCTTCGATGGTAATGATGTGCTTGGCTTCTTCTTGGTTAATCTTGTGGACCATTGAAGCCAATGAAGTCGATTTACCAGAGCCAGTTGGGCCAGTCACCAGCACCAAACCGCGCGGGAATTGCGAGAATTTGTTAACGATATCAGGCAGACCAAGCTGCTCGATAGTCAAAATTTCATTTGGGATAAGTCGAAGTGCGGCTGCCATATTGCCACGCTCATGAAAGGCGTTAACGCGAAAACGACCTAGGTCGCCGTAGGCAAAACTGAAGTCAAATTCTTTATCTTTAAGTAGAATCTGCTTCTGGTCTTCGTCTAAAATCGCAAATATCAGAGCTTCAATAGATTGAGGTGTCAGCGCGTCCGTGCCGGTTACTGGAACTAACGCACCGTCAACACGGAGCATTGGCGGCAAAGTCACTTGTAAGTGAAGGTCAGAGGCTTTCTTTTTTACGACTTCATCGAGTAGTACTTCAATTCTTGGTTGTCCCGACGTGCTCATGTTTCCACCCTTTTCTGTTTACGCATTATCTTCGGCCGCCACGCGATTTACTTCTGCTAATGTAGTCTTTCCATCTAAAGCTTTTAGATAGCCATCCATCCGCATGTTTATCATGCCTTCGGCTTCAGCAGCCTGCTCGATTTGCGTGCTGGTTGCCCGCTTCATGATTAGCGCTTGGATAGCTTCCGATATTTCAAAGACCTCGTACAGCCCCATTCGCCCCTTAAATCCGCCGGGTGTTTCCGGGCTGTCCGTGCCTTTAAATAAAGTATAAGCGCTTTCGGTGCTCAGGGGCAAGCTTTTATAACCCAGATCTTTGGCATACGCCGGCATTTTGTCGGCTGAAGGCGGCAGATATTTGCCTAAGGTCGCTTTAATAGCCTCTGTCTCGGGCGCTGAGGACTTATAGGGCTGTTTGGTATCATCGGCTATCCGACGCACCAGTCTCTGGCCAATCACCGTATGTACCGTGCTGGCGATCAAAAACGGCTCTACGCCCATATCAAGCAGACGGGGCAAGATACCGGCCGCACTGTTGGTGTGCAGCGTGCTAAACACTAGGTGGCCGGTTAGAGCAGCCTGCACGGCCAGCTGGGCTGTTTCTTTGTCGCGAATCTCACCGACCATAACGACGTCAGGATCTTGACGTAAGATACTTCTTAAACCAGTCGCAAAGGTCAGACCGACTTCAGAATTAACCTGTATCTGATTAATGCCGTCCATTTTGTACTCAACGGGGTCTTCGAGCGTCACGATATTGATCGAATCGTCTTTAATTTCTTGGATTAAGGCATAAAGCGAGGTCGATTTACCTGAACCGGTTGGTCCACTAGTCAGTATCATGCCGTTAGGTCGCTGAACGCCCTTTCGGATAGTGCGCAAGGCTCGGCCAGTATAGCCCATATCTTCGAGCTTAAATGACGTGCCCGTCTTATCGAGTAGACGTATGACAACCTGCTCGCCCCACACCACCGGCGCGATCGCGATACGCAGGTCAATGCCCTTGCCGTCTACCATTACGGTGAAGCCGCCATCTTGTGGCGTACGATGTTCGTCAATTTTTAAATTAGCAAGGATTTTAATGCGTGAGATGAGTGCTGGCTCGGTGTTTTTAGGCAGACGCATTATTTCTCGCAGGACGCCGTCGACTCGGCAGCGAATCTTTACTTCTTTTTCGAGCGGTTCGATATGGACATCGCTGGCGCGGTTATGGGCAGCGAACTCCAACACAGCCGACAAAGCTTTGCTGATCGGCGAGTCTTGCACAATGGTGATACCGGCTTTTTCGGCTTTATCAGCCTTGCCCTTGTTGGCTTTGGCGGCCTTTTCTATGTCTTCAGGTGTCTCATTACCAACTTGTGTCAGATCCTTTTTAAAGGCCTCGTCCATCTGAGTGCCCAGCTGAGCACTGTACTGCTTTAAAATCTGTCTTATACCGGCTTCGCTAGCCGCATAGACTTTAAGAGGGCGGCCAATGCGATTGCTTAGGAAGTCAACCGCCTGCACATTGTCAGCATCGAGCATGGCAACTACCAAACGATGTTGCATTTCTCCAAGCGGCACTGCCATATAGCGCTCGGCGATGTCTCGGGGCAGTAATTTCAAGACATCAGGGTCAACCTTAGCGGCTGTCAGGTTTACATATGGCACCTTAGTGATAGTCGCGTTGGCTTTGGTCAGCTGCTCATCGGTAATATATTTATTTTTGACCAAGAAACCTATTAGCGGTTCTTTTTTTTCTTCGGCCAATTTTTTGGCTTCGGCTAACTTTTCCTCGGTCAGCATGCCTCCAGCAACAAGGGTTTCTTCAACCTTTTGCTCGGTTTTAGCCGATAAGACACTCATTGTTTATTGTCTTTAAATGGATCCGGGTTAGCATCTACGCCAATCTGAATTTGCTGTGTCGGATTGATTGAATTGCTGTTGAAGTAGTGTGGGTCAGGCGGTAATTTAAATGTCGCGGAGATTTCTTGCACCTGTTCGACTTCTTGCTGCCGGTTTTTAGGCGGCACGATCAGGTATTTTGAAACTATTACTGACGTGATAACTCCAAAAAACACAATCAGGATGATTAGGGCGATATCTTTTTGCTTCATTTGATTACCTTCTTGGTTATACTTACATCCTTAGCCGGCTGGAAATAGGTGTGAGCATTGACCGTTACAGTCATGCTATTGCCACCACCGCTAACTTCTATCGTGTCGATTTGAATTGGCCTAATTGAACGCTCCAGACTGCTGATCAAAGCTTTTACGCTGGTATAGTTAGCATCTTTAACTGCGAACGCAAAAGGTATCGGCACAGCTTTTGGAGTGGCTTGTGCTTTGGTTTTTTGCTGATTAACTTCGTCGTCCGTGCCAGTGATGCTCGACAGCTTCAGATTGCTGGCGTTGACTAGTTTCTCAATGCTCGAAGTTAATGCTGGGAAGTCGTATGAGCTAGGCAATGCATCTAATATAATCTTGGCGTTACTGCCGTCTTTTTCACCTGCCGCGCCCGGCACCCCGCCGATAACATTCGGCGTCGCTTTATTAAAAGTATTGTACGAAACGGCTAATTTGTTGTAGGTATCAATGTTTTTCTTAAGGGTGCTGTTGGCGAGCTCCTTAGCTGAAATAATCCGTGATTGATAGCTGTTTTGACTCCAGACAGCTTTAGCAGCAAACAAGCAAAATACTGAGACAAATGAGGCTACACCGAGCACGGCCACCATCTGGGCATTAGCGCGGCTAATTGCTACTCGTTTGGTTGAATTATCTTCTTTTGCCATTAGTTTGCTCCTGCCGCTGGCGCGGGGTTGCCGTTAAATAAGTCGGTTGGGCTATCGGAGTTGGATCGAGTCGTTGTTGTCTTAGGTACAGTCAAGTTTACCTCTTGAGTTATATCAAAGATATCAGGATTGTATACCAGAGTAATCGTATAAGTCGCCGGTTTATCTTTATTAGCTGCTGAGCCCGCTGTGCCTATTGCGAAGCTGCTCATCACCACATTGCTGAAGGCATAATCAGGGGCATTTTTAGCATCTGATTTGTACTTAGTGAATTTAAGTGTGTCGACGTACTTGTTAACATCACTAAGCGCTTTGGTGGTACCGGTTATGCTAATCGTTTTAGCGTTAAAATCAATCGTCATGCTTGTTATGTCAATTTGTGCTGGGGTAACTTGGTTTAGATAATCGAATGCGCGCGCCACAGCCGGCTTAGATGCGTGCAGTGCAGTCAAACTATCAAGCTGATTCTGGACGGTTAATATTTTGCTGATTTCGCGCTTGCCTTTCAGCTCTTTTGAGTAAGTGTCGATGTCATCGTTTAGGTCGCTAATGTGCTTCTTTTGCAGGGCCCCCATGCTCAACAAAAGCACCAGCAGACCGATTGAAGCGGCCGTAACGATTACCGAAACAGAAATAACCAAACGGCGCTGATTTTCAGCCTTAATGTACTCTTGCTTTACGTCTGGTAGGAGGTTTAATTGCAGCATCAGTTACGCTCCGCCAATCCGACCGCAACGCCAAATTGATTAGAAATCGCTAAAAGCTCGTTTTGTCTGGCCGCGCTAAACGACACGTTGCGCCAAGCATTGCCAATCTCGACGTTGGTAGCAAACTTGTTAGCTAAATACAGAGGAAATTCAGGTATAACAGAAGCGCCACCGGTTACGATGATGCGAGCAATTTTCATGCCCGCATAGCGAGTTTCAAAGAATTTAATCGATTTCTCGATCTCGACGGTTAAAATATCAACCGTGCCGCCAATCGCCTGAAATACTTGGCCTTCGAGCTTGTCTTTGCTGAGACCAAACTTAAAGACGAATTGCTCGGCCTGTTTTGGATCAACATTTAGGTTTTGTGTTGCGGCTTTGGTAATAGCTTCTACTCCGGTCGGGATACTGCGCGTCAGGTGCGGCAAGCCGCCCATCAAAACTACTAAATCAGTCGAATGGCGACCAACATCAAGGATAAGCTGTGGTGTATTGTCTGGCACCGCCAAGGCGCGCGACATAGCCAAGTTGTCTGGCTCAAAAGCAATCACGTTTAGCCCGATCGCCTCCAACATATCGAGGCGATCCTCGACGTATTGATTGGGTACACTGGTAAGCAAGATCTCAACTTTAGTCTTGTCGGTAGGAGAATCACCCATCAAAGCCCAGTCAATTTTTGATTCACCAAGCGGTGTTGGTATAAGAGCATCGGCCTGCAAAGGTATGGATTTGGCGAGTTCGCTCGGTGAAAGCCGGTCTACCTCAGCCACAGTCGTAAACACACGGCTTGATGGAATTCCAACCGCCACATTACTAGTCGATACTCTCGCCTGACTGACAAGCTGAGCGATCGCCTGACCTAACTTTTGCTGGTCGGCTTTTGATTCACTGATTGCGATATTGCCTTCGATTGGCAGATAGGCGTATTTCACCAAGGCTTTTGCACCGGCGTTACCTCTTAATTCAACCAATCTAATTGCGGTGCTGCCTATATCTAGGCCAAAGAAGTTACTAGTGCCACCGAGAAGCGAGCTCATAATACAGCTCCGATTATAGCATAAGCACTATCAGAGAAAGCTCTCTGTCGTGTCTGGGTTGTATTTATCTTGCCCCACCGCATAAATTTTGTTTTCCTTTTGTTTCCTCTAATGGCTAATCTAATTCTATCACAATACCGGTGGCAAACTAGTTATCGAGTCGTAAATTATCGCCCCGCCGTTTGGTGGATTAATTGATGGCTGTGCCAAGTAAAATTCTGGACTAAAGTCAAACACCTCAGCCGCGCAAGTATTCGGACGGCCGGCGGTTGGGAAGTAGCTTTTAGCGCCGGCTCGAGCATTACTACAGCTCACAGGATTTGCCGCAGGTAGTACCGCTGCCGCTCCCCCGCCACCTGCAATAAACTTCTTGATGCATATATATACTTTTATATTGTTTGTCTGTGTCCAATACGGCACATGCACATCGCTATTTTCGTACATTTGATCGCAAAGCCAAGGACCGCCCGCTTGATTTTCTGCCTCTGTTAAATTGTAGGCCGTTCCGATCACAAGACCAGGGTCCGCATCAGTGCCTAAGTTACTACAGAGGTTATTGTCATTCCAAGTACTCGATGCCGGCTCACCAAGGTTTTGCAAAAACTTCAACATCCCATTTGTGCTTGGGTTATCGCCAAATGTCGCGCAAATCATTGGCTTACCGGTTGAATCATTAGGAATGGCGCCAGCATGATCCCATTTAACCTCCACGCTGGCACGATCGGCAGCCTTTAAGCAAAGATAGTTATCATACCAGTATGACGAGGCCGGTTCAGCTGGCTCATCAACATTTACGCAATCTGCAGCTGTATAGCCTGAGGGCACAAAACTTGGCGACCATACAGGCCGGTTTTTAACTCCAGGGCTGTCAGGCCCTGCTGGTATAGCTGAGGTGCCGGGAGTTGGTTTTTCATCCCTTAGCGAGCCATAAGTTCGCATCAAATTTACCTTTCGCGCCACGAAGTTGCCATGCACAGTCAACTGGTTATAGCAGTTGTCGTACAGACTGTTTTGTGCCACTTGGGCACCCGGCCCAGTTGCACAAGTATAAATCTGGCCTTTGTTGGTTGCCGCACTGGTTGCTTCGGCGATATACAGTCCATCCAAAGTATGCACATTATTGCTGATATATATGTTGCCACCAATTGCCTTTACGACCATGGATGGAACTTTGTCAGGCGTCCAGCCGCCACCTGCCCCGTCGTACTTAATGTCCCCATCAATATAAACATCACCGTTTACAAAGATTGATTTATTTTCGGGAGTTGGCGTGTAAGCTAACGTTGTTGCGTGTATTGTCGAGCCACCCGGCAATGTAGTCGTTGTTGCACCTGTCTTGCTTGGGGGGTCAGCATTATCTATACAATGATCACCGCCATACAGCCCACCCAGCTTAGGATCTGAGCTAATGGGCCAAGCTACACCCTGGTTAGCAAATGTCAGCTCGAGCGGAGATTTGGTTGGATCAATCTGATGACTGGCAAAGCCTGTTACCTGATTAATGCTTAGTGCTGCAAGATCTGTGCTTGAACCTTGACCATATTTAAACTCTGGCAAAACCGAATCATTCCTGTAAAATCCAGACAAAACGCCTGGCGTACTACAGCTACCTGTGCCAACGAAGTTCCCTCCAGCCGACACTGACCCACCATACACCTTAAAGAACGGTTCATTCTGCACCGTGTCGCACTTATTTGCCGACTTTGTATGTACATCCTCTTTAATTATCACACCGTCATTTCTTATGATTCCGCTATAAGGAGTTATCGATATGTTGGTACAGAATTCATTGCCAGCGACATAGCTGCCTGCTGGGATGGCGTAAGAAGCGTTATAATCTCTGCTAATAAATGTTGTGTACGAAGCAAAGCCACTACCAGTAATGGGATTACCGTCTTTAGTAAGCGAGTTCTGGGCGTTTGCTGTAACGGCAGGTTTCGTTAGTGTGCCATTCCAACCTGGATAGGCTGGCCTAATGGTATTTAACGCTAGGAAACTATTGGGGTCCTCGTCACTTGGCTGCAGACTCCCGCTTGCCCCTGGCTCAAGTTCAAAATGCCCACAACCCTGCATCGATCGTAAAATTCTGGTATTTAGACTTGCATCTCCGTCATTATCCACTGCACGTATATCAAACGTGTAGTCAAAACCATTCTGCAAAGATGAGATATCAAGTGCGAGATTCTTCAAATCATCTGTGTTTGTGCCGCTTGGGGGTGTAAGTTCAGTAATATTACCGTTTGAATCAGTTGCCCAAACATGCATCTCCAAATTTTTACCCAAATCATCAGGATCATACGCGTGAATGTTTAATTTGCCATCCTCACATACAGGCGTAGCATCAACAATCGGGGGGTGCCGCCTACAATCTAAATTAGCACCAACCCGATAGTATTGACCTGTATCTGGTAGGGGCTGCTGGGGTATGGTAGGGCTTCCCCTGGATATTATTAGCTGAAATGACCTGTCAACGTGTTCTGGATTAAAAACAGTTGCAGCATTCCAAGTTTGACCAGGCACATTTGAATTTGTGTTAAACGGTAAGTTTATAGAAAAATCTCCGTTACCATCGGTGGTATCAGACCCAAGATCGTCTGGATTTACAGGGAGGCCTAGGTTTAGCTCTTGTAGAGATACAAATACATTTGAGGCTCTTCCAACATAGTTCCCACCAGAATTATATTCTGATACATGGCCGTAAATCCTTCCTGTGCCAGTGTTACGATTACATTCAGCTAGAAATGTCGCCCTATAATTTCTCCCAACTGGCCTTAAATCTACGGCAAAACAAATTCGGTCAGATTGCTTAACTAGGTGAGTTGCTGTAATTCTGCTGTTTTCCGCAGGAGTCAGGGGTGAACCCGGTCCAATATATGGCGCAGATGAATTAGCTGGACTTGAATCAGGGAACCATTTAATGTCATTACCGAAACGTATTGCAAGATTTCCTCGGATACATATACTATCGCTCGTCAGTTCATCGCCAAGCCTTAAATTAAACGAGTAGGATTTAGTAGTTTTAGCATCATCCCTCCAATACACCATTTTGCCATGATTTTGGCAATTTATTACACCGTTGGAATCGCCTTGGTGGTATGCATACGGGCTTTGGTTATTATTGTTAACAGCAGCATTATTATCATAATCGTGGTCCGGAATATCTCTGTCCCCCCATATTTTTCCATGACCAGCTCCACCATCACCTGGGCACGGCTCGTATAATGCTCCTGCCGGGCTGGCACCGGAAGGAAAAACTTGATCGGATTTACTTGAGTCTGATGGAGGCGAATTTTCAGCATTTATAGTAGCAAAAAAGAGGGCACCTTTGTCAGCCGGCTGAGCTGTTTTGTATGCGTTTGGGTGCGTTGGATCATTGTCTGTTGCGTCTCTTTTTGGGGGCCCGCTTACGCCATTCCAACTAATAGTAACGCTTAGTACGCTTCCGTTGTGAACAGTTGCACCATTGTTTACCGGAAAACCATCAGTTACATTGTCAACACTAATTTGCATTGGCGTATAGTTTGTCGGATAAGTCCCGCACATGTACCCATAAGGAAAGAGGGTGTTATCATCTGTATTGCAAAAACCATTAATCTGACTTCTTGCAGCAGATGCTTGATTGGGATGGCCCATACACAGAATGGCGAAAACCAATAATGCAACCGCAAAAAATATTCGTCGATAATTACCACTCATAATGCTTACGTTGTTAGAATAGCGTTAAATTACAATTTGGTAAAGAGAAAAGATTTGACGAAAGTACTAAAGGCTACTTGTGAGCAAACAGTATTCCTAGAGCCCTAATGGCTCGATCACTTGGATCCGATAATCTAATTCGATCTTTCAACTTGTAGCCAGTTTTGGTTTTGACCAGATCGCTAGGCTGAGGAAAATACGTTTCATACCCTAAAGTCGTGGCTTGCATAACACACACCTTATAAGCTGGCCTAGGGACTATTAGTATTTCCTGCTTATCGCCATCATCTAAGAAGTTAAATGACGCGTGTCCATACTTCCTTTTGATACGAGGTGTTTTACCTGTTGGGTTATCTTTGCTGCCATACGGATCACTCATCATAGAACTATCAACATCACAGTTTCGGGCTTTGATTTCACGCTTTAGCTCTCTAACCATACTTCTATCACCAGGCTGATAATATTTATACCTTGACTTAACTGATGCTGTCGTAGCTATTTCTGTCGATTGTTTAAGTGTACTGGCTTGGTCATATTTTCTGACTACCGGCGGGACTTTGCCGTCAGCGGGGTGCGCACTGGTTGCTTCAGCATTAACTGCACCCGCAGCAGCGAATGCTCCAGCAGAGCTAAGAATCGCCCACTTTTTGTTTACAACTGGTAAAGAATCTAGTGGCGCAGCAAGTTTACTTACTGTTGATTCAAACGCTGAGCGCCCAAAATCTGCGAGTCGGCTCAATGCTGAGGTACCTTCAATTTCATTCGGTACACGGCTAAATTGCTCTGGACCAACTTCTACTGCTGCTTGATTTAGTGTCATATTATCCATCCTTCGTCAATATCTACTCACATTAAACACTCAAAATTTAAAAATAGCAATTGCTTACGCTTATAATGTGATAAATATCAAAAACTTTTGGGTTTTTTGTGAAAATGTAATTAAATACGCTAATGATTAATAAGTCTTTGGAATATATCAAACGACATAAAATCCTGGGTTTAGTGATCTGTGTAGCGTTGCTGGCTATCTTCTTGATAGTTGTACTGATAATCTATGGCGGTGATGATGAATCAAGCAAGACTAAGAAACCAAGTGATTTAAGCCCACCTAAATATACCTATACATACCATAGCTCAGATGTAACGTGCAAACAAGTCCAACCAAATCCAAGTACACCCGAAACCGTCAATACTTGCGCTGGCACGCTAAAAGTCAAATCAAACAATAGTAGTATTGTTGAGGTCAAAGTCACCCCAGTTACGATCTTTTATAACAATAACGGCGCACCACTCGATACAATTAAGCTCAACCAGCTTACCAGCGGAAAATCTAAGCTTGCAATTACCCTTTCGCCTAATTCGAACCAAGCAATAAATATTCTTAGCGAAGCTCAGCTAAACTAGCCAGCGACCATTTTTTCGGGGGAGAAGTCTTCTTTGCTGACTTTGCCCTGCTTGATCACAAAGATCGCGATTAACGAAGCGACGATCCCGAATGTTGAGGCGATTAAGTAGCCCTCGTGGAAGCCATGCACTGTTGCGGCAGCGAGTTGCTCGCCGGTAGGCTTAGCCTGCAAGCTGAGGTTCTTAAGGTATTCGGCGCTGGCGGAGGTAGCTATCCCGGTCAGGACCGCTAAGCCTATGGCTCCGCCAACTTGCTGCGAAGTGTTTAAAAGGCCTGATGCTACGCCCGATTCATCGTGTGGCACACCTGAAGTCGCGGCGATAGTTACGCTCACAAAGGTCGCACCCATGCCTAGTGCCATGATTACCATTCCAGGTGCCACATTACCCCAAAACGTTCCATTAACTGGGATGTGCGACAGATAAAATAGGCCGGCCGATACAAACAATGGCGCCACAATTAGGATTGGTTTGTAGCCAATCTTTTGGATTACTCGAGGCACGTTGGTCGCGACAATCGCTATTACAATTGGGATGATGAGGAAGCTGACACCGGTTTTAATTGGTGTGTAGCCCAGTACTTCTTGTAAGTATAGAGTCGTAAAGAAAAAGATCGAGAACATGCCGGCAGTTAGAAACAGCATCATTGAATCTGCGCCAACGAGGTTTCTAATCTTAAATAGGTGTAGTGGCATCAGCGGATATTTGGTTTTGGCCTCGTTGTATATAAATGCTGCTAGCGCGATGAAACTTATGGCAAAAAAGGTCAGTGTTGTGGCGTCTGTCCAACCCATATTTGGCGCTTTTACTAGAGCATACACCAGCATCATCAGTCCGCCAGTACCCAGTATTGCCCCTGGCAGATCGAGGTTGCTGTGCTCTGCTTCAGATTCGTGCTCAGGCAATAAACGAAGTGAGAAATAAGTTACGGCGATACCGACTGGAACATTTACAAAGAAGTTCCATCGCCAATCTAAGTACTGAGTAAGAATTCCGCCAAGCAGAACACCAACCGCAGCACCACCAGCCGCTACTGCACCCCACACTGAAAGCGCCACGTTTCTCTCGTGACCTTCCTTATAGGTTACTAATACGATCGAGAGAGCGGCTGGCGACATAAACGCACCGGCCAGACCCTGTATACCTCTCATAATTATCAACATACCGCCCGATTGCGACAGGCCGGCTATCAAAGATGCAGTAGTAAATACAAAAACTCCAGATAGAAAGACTTTGCGGCGTCCAAATAGGTCAGAAGCGCGACCGCCGAGCAACAAGAAACCACCAAATGTCAGAGTGTAGGCTGTAACAATCCATTGCAGGCTAGTCTGCGACATGTGAAAAGTGTGTTGAATCGATGGCAAAGCCACATTTACAATTGATACGTCGAGCACCACCATAAACTGGGCCAACGCTACCAGTATCAAAATAAACCAGTGGTTAGTCTCACCTTTTTTTGCTTTTACCATAAACCCCTCCAGAGATTCCCATTACTATACTTTATATAGAGTATACACGCGGACGTACATAATGGAAATCTGAATCATCCGACATTTTATGGCTGACTTGGTGCTGCTAGGGTGGGCCACCAGATGGCCACCCAGTGGCCATCTGCACAAAACCTATGTGCAAATTGTGAGCTATTTTGTACGAGTATGAGCTACTTTGTGCGAGACAGATGCCCTAAGCCGAGCAAAACCAGCAAACCCATGATGGCGGCACCAGCAAAGGCAGCCAGAGCGGCGTAATAAGCAATCACACCGAATGTCCAGTAAGCATAGCCGTCTCCGAGTAAAAGCCCGCGAAGTGTTTCACCTTGAAATAGCGCAGCCTTCTGACCTGCCAAAGTGGCATTAGTTGGATCCTGCATCGCCAAAGCGCTGACCTCTGAGTAAGTCTTGCCGCCAGCGATCTTTTCAAGATGTGCACCGATGAATTCGTTGGCATAAGCCTTGGCTTTTACGCCGTTGTCAACTTGCTGGCCGGCATATTGCTGCAAGCCAGGAAACTCAGCGGGGTCTAGGGCCGGGCTACCCTTTGGCGGGAAAAATATCTTTTGAGCCACAAGTTCGTTCTTAACCGAGTCCTTGGCGAAATTAGACGCATAAAGCGCCAAACCGCCGATTACAACTAGGGTGACCATCATTACTAGGCCAAGTAAAATAAATACTTTATCGATTGTTTTTCTATCTGATTTAGCCATGACTATTCCTTTGTTATTGAGTTATAGCTTAAGCATATTAATATGTGATCAATGGGTCTGTGATTCGAATCACAGCTTAGATGTGCAGAAATACACGGCATTGCAGCATCCTTTAGCTCAAACTATTAGGCTAAGGAGAATATTATGCTCGGAAGAAAAAATCATAGCGATAGCAGCTTTTCGGATCGACAAGAGAGAATTTATAATTTTTTGAAATCCAGCCCAATCGGCGTACTTTCAACAGTTACGGCCGATGGACAACCGCACGGCGCGGTTATCTACTTCACGATCGATCCAGATTTCACGATTTCATTTATTACAAAAAACGAGACTCGCAAATATCAAAATTTAAGCCATCAAAATCAAGTGACTTTGACGGTTTTCGAGCCAACCTCGCAAACAACTGCGGAAATTACCGGTGAGGCAGTTGAGGTAAAAGATAGCTACGATATTAACTCGATTGCAGGCGCAATATTAGCGGCTAGCCTAAAGACAAGCGAAGGCGGAATACCGCCGATTTCAAAGCTTAGTGCCGGTGATTTTGTCGGCTTCAGAGTTAAACCAACTCAGATTAAAATGGCAGTCTTCGGCCGACCTGATCCAGGCGACTATTCCGAGCTGTTTGAAACGATCGAGAGCTTCGAGCTAAATGCGAGCTAGATTTCGCCGCCCAAGATTTTTTCGAGTGCCGAAAGATCCTCAACTAAAATTATCTTGCCTTTAATGCTGACGATTTTAAGGTCTTTGAGTTTTTGCATCTCACGACTGACTGTTTCTCTCGATAGACCAGATCGGGCAGCTAGATCAACTTCGTTTGTAGTTAGGCTGTAATTGCCCTGCTTATCTAGCTCGCCAAAGCGGCGACATTCCATTATCAGCTCGTAAATTAAGCGGCTCTTGGCGGTGCCGGACATAAGGTGCACGACACGGCCCAACAACCCGTCCATACCGCGGTAAATACGACTTAACAAATCAAACATAATATCCGGATTTGACTTGACGAAATCCAATGCGACGCTTGTCGGCACTATATGCAGTACAGCCTTTGTTTCGGTTTTATAAAAATATTTATTTGGTGATTTATTAATTGCCCACGACATCGGGAAGAATGCCGGTGGCTTGAATATATTTACTATTATCTCGTCACCTCTGTAAGAAACATCGTATTTACGTACTCGACCTTCAACTATATAAAAAATGTGCTCGGGATTCTCGTCGGCAAAAACCAAGATCTGTCCTTTTGGATACGTCCGCTTGGGATATTTAGAAAACTCTTGGTGCACTTTGTCGGCCACACTGCTCATATCAAATCCTCTGTTAACACTATACGCCAAGATGATTCTTGAAGTTATAACAAGCGAAGGCTATACTTGGCATAAGAAAGCGAGGTAACACTTATGGCAAAAATATTGCTAGTCGAAGATGATCCGCTAGTTTATCGGATGTACCAAAAACTGTTTACTTTAGAGGGATTCGAAACCGAAACCGCCGAAAACGGCCAAATCGGTCTCGACAAACTGGCAACTTTTAAACCAGATGTTATCCTGCTGGACATAATGATGCCGACCATGAACGGTCTTGAAATGCTCGATAAGCTAAAGGCTGACGAAGCTACCAAAAACATCCCAGTCGCCGTCCTGACAAACGTTTCTGATCTTGGTGTAGCCAACGAAATCTTCGCAAAGGGCGCCGAGCTTTCGATTGTTAAAAGCGAAACCGAGCCTGAAACTGTCATCAACTGGATTCGTTCGGTTATGGCACGAAACGGTGCCCCGGCTGACGCGCCTGCTGCCGCAGACGACAAACCTGCTGATAGTGATGCCTCAACAGATAGTTCCGACTCAGACGAACCGGAAACACCGGCAGAAGAACCGCAAAACCAATAATCAATCAGGGGGTTGGGAATGCAGCCGACGGACTCTAACGAGGCGCTGCTTGCTAAAATTAAACAGCTTGAGGATCAGGTTAAGCTGCGGACAGATCAGTTAATTGGGTCGACTTCTAATGCCTATTCTTTCCTAGACAGCTTAAACATGGGCTTCATCATGTGTGATGTTAACGCCCAGGTAGTGCTGGTTAACACGGCGGCCAAGGCTATTTTTGCGGCCAAGATGGTCGGCAACGATAATCACCCTGCTCTACCAACTCCGGATCAAGAACTCAGCCTCGATACTATTGACGGACTGATGCAGCCTGAGCTAGAGCTCAAAAAGCAGCTACTGCAAAGCCTCTCGACCAATCAATCGGCGGAATTTGAAGAAGTTAACTACGGCAAAAGAGTGTTGCATATTTCAATCGCACCGATGATTAATGAAACAACGCCGGGTAACAAGCAGCAAATTGGTATCGTCATCCTACTTGAAGACATCACCGAGCAAAAAGTACTTGAACGATCCAAAGATGAATTCTTATCAATTGCTTCGCACGAGCTACGCACCCCCCTGACCGCCATCAGAGGCAATTCAGCTCTGTTGCAAAAATATTACGCTGCTAAAATGCCAGATAAAGACATGGTCGAAATGGTCGGCGATATCCATGAATCTGCCATTCGCTTAATTGATATAGTCAACGACTTCCTAGACGTCTCAGCCCTCGAGCAAGGCAAAATCCGTATCAATCCTGAGGATCTACAGATGGATGATGTGGTTAGCGCTGTTGTGCGCGAACTGCAGCAGCTTTGTGATTCCAAAGGAATAAAATTAATCAAAGACCCTAGCGTCGTGAACGCACCGATTGTTACAGCTGACAAACAGCGTATCAAGCAAGTAATTTACAATTTGGTTGGCAACGCTACCAAATTCACCGAGCACGGCAGCATCACCATAAGTCTGCAGAGCGATGATCACTACGTTTACACCTATGTTACTGACACCGGGCGTGGTATGTCGGTCGAAAACCAACGCCTGCTATTTCGCAAGTTTCAGCAAGCCGGCAGCAGCCTGCTAACTCGTGACACCACCAAGGGCACCGGATTGGGGCTATATATATCAAAGCTAATAGTTGAACTGTCTGGCGGTCGAATTGGTCTCCAAAGCTCCGAAGTCGACAAAGGCAGTACTTTTGTCTTTAGCCTACCGCGCAAAAAATCCTAGTGGCTGCGAATGTATTGCTGGATTAAATTAGTTAATGCAGCCGTTTGCTTAAAAGTTCCGCCTTTAGAAAATATGCTTAACGCAAACACCTTGCCGTCAACTCCGACGATTGCAACGTCGTGCTGGTAGCCGTTGTTAGCTCCAGTTTTGTTGGCCACCACACAGCCCGCGCAGCCAGCTACAATTCCCTGTCGAAAAATAGAATTACGCATATACCCTAAAATTTCATCCTTAAGCTGCGGCGTAAATGTCTTGCCGACATACAAATCTTCCAAAAATATTAATGTATCATTTGGCGTTGTCGTTATTGGCAAACCATTCAGGTTGGTATGCGTGTAGCCAGCTGCCTTGGTTACCTGCTGAGACCGGCCCCAACCTAGCTTATCGCCGACGGCAATTCCACAGGCATTATCTGATCGCTCCAGCATGGCTTTAACACATTCACTAAGTGTGCGTTCGCCTTCGACTTTGGTCGTTGACCACTGGTCTTCTGGAATCTTTTGGCTCAAGGCATAAACCAAGTAGAGCTTAAATATGCTGGCTGCTTCATAAGTAGTGTCACCGGCGTATCCAGCTTCGATCGTCGTGTTGCCGAGGCCTTTTACGGCGACACCCCACAGATTGGTGCTCGGCTGGGATTGAACCCACTGACTTATCAAGCCGTTTAGTTCCTGGTTATACTGTGCCGTATTATCCACGACTGGCGGAGTTACAGCAGGCGTCGCTGGAACTGCCGGCTGAGCTGATTCAACAGATGCTATTTGCGGCTCGCTGGCTGCATAGACGAGGTCTTGTGGTTTCGGTTCTGCATAATGCGCGTAAATAATAGAGCCCATCAAAAAGAGACAGCTCGCCATAAAAAGACGACCAGCAACAGAAATAGAACGTTTGCCGTTTTGTTTTTGTAACATTTTTGTTTTTTAGATTGTCAAAGGTACTCGAGGTAATGATACCACTATTTACCATTAGCACAAACCAAAATAGAGACGATTAATTACTTATAGGCGGGAGATTGTAGCCCATCTGTCGGAACATCGCGTAGGACGCGGCTGTAGTTATGGCACGACGATCAGCAACTGGGCGACTAAGCATTTTTGCCCATTCTCCACTTTCGTTTAGTTTCTTAATTCTAGCCGAAACACCTTCTGCATGCTTCGGAGAGTAAGAGTAATACTCGAAATCAAAACCTATAATTTCCAATGTTGGCCTTTTACCCTGATGAACTACATAACCAAATCCATCTGTATCACTATTTGTAAAGCCCAGTTCTCGCATCTGAGCCGAAAGTAATTCAGTCGCTTGGTTAATCAACGCGTTGGCCTTTAATTCTGCGAATTCGTAAACTTTAAGCTCATCTGGTGCCTCGTCCTCCTGTGCGAACGGGTCGAATTTATCAATTAGATCATCACGCTGGTGATAAATCTGTTTTGCTTCTTCACTAATCTGTGCAAATTCATCTGTGAACTCTTTCGGATCATTTAAAATGCTATTTGCTAGCTCACCTACTGGTGCAGTGGTGCTCAGCGCCCTCTCGTGTTCAAATAGACTAAACTGATAGCCATCTGGAAATTCAACATAGCCAAGTGGTTTTTCCCAACGGACTTTTACGTCTCCTTCTTGTATAGTTCCAAGAGCCGCAAATTTACTAGCAACTTCGAACTCCTGTTGTGAAGTCAGCCCGTCGCGGTGGCCACCTCGCTTAACGTCAGTGTGACGAGATGTTTTCCGTTCTTTTAAAACATAATCTTTATCATCAATGCGCACGGTAAACACTCTATCTTTAAGCTGCCGGCGACTTTGCCACTTGCGTGGGTCTAATAGGCTGGGGTCATTTTTGAACGCCTCTCTTGTCATAGCCATTTTTGTGCCACTTGGGAGCGTATGTTCAATAATCGGACTATCAGGTTCAGTGTCTTTTACTGGGTCATCATGAAGCTCAGCCATGAGTGTAAGTAATTTAATGTCTCTCGCGAAACGATAGCGCCGTGCGATTAGTTCTTTTTCGGCCTTTGTTAAGCCTGGTGCGTTGTTTATACGTTCGACTGTCTGCTCAAGATATGAAGCAAATATTTCGGGATCGTCTTTTTGCTTCGATCTCGCCAAAGGCTTTAATTCGTCTTGTTTTCGAATCAAAGCCGGCGCATGCATAATATCTGGTTTTATTAGCTTATCTGGAACTTCATCAAGGCTGAGCACACTAGCCACGGCTTGTGTTTTAGCCGGGAATATTTGAGCAACCTTCTGATCTTCCTGCGCCAACCGGATGACTGCCTCCTCAGGTAATTTCTCATTGAGAGCAGCACCCGCGAATCCTGTAATAGCCGAACGGGCAGCTGGATTGTCGAGTATGGATTGTCTAGCAGACTCGGTTAGAATGAGCCATTCTCTGTCAATCCCAGCATCTCTATTCAGTACTTTGGCTGAATTGTCTGACATGCGATTGAGTCTATCCTCAATCGGTTCACCTTGAACAGCATCGTGTACTGCAGGAATATAGTCATCTACGATCGGCTGACGAAATGGAACATCGGATAAAAGAGCTTCAACTTCGGCAGCAGCGACATCGTACGGTTGCGAACTTTTTGTTTCTGACATGACTAAACTATAATAGCAAATTTTGGTAGTTTTGTCAATCCTTCTAATCTGTTACACTGTACCAATGAGTTCTCTTTCGATTGGAATTGTTGGCTTGCCCAATGTCGGCAAGTCTACTCTGTTTAACGCCCTGACAGGTAGTAAGATTCTAGCCGCCAACTATCCTTTTGCCACGATTGAACCTAACACTGGTATCGTGCCAGTACCTGATCCTCGTCTCGGCAAGCTGGCTGAGATGTATCAAACAGATAAAATCGTGCCGGCGACCGTGACTTTTGTAGATATTGCTGGCTTGGTGGCAGGCGCTAGCGAAGGCGAAGGACTTGGAAATCAGTTCTTGGCGCATATCCGTACAACTAATGCTATCGTGCAGGTGGTGCGAGCCTTTGATGACGCAAACGTAACTCATGTTGATGACGAGCATAATCCAAAAAAAGATATCGATGTTATCAACACTGAGTTAGTTCTGGCAGACTTACAAACTATCACTAATCGCCTACCAAAATTTGCTAAAGAGGCACGGGCTGACCCTAAATTAATGCCTCAACTCAAAGTTTACGAGCAAGTTAATAAAATTCTGAATGATGGCGAGCCTCTCTGGAACCACCCAGAAATTGATCATGAATTGGTCGCAGATTTGCATTTGTTGACTATGAAGCCAGTCATTTATTTGTTCAATCTTGACGAAGCTGGACTCGATGACATCGCCAAACAAAATGCTCTGGCTGAATTAGTCGCGCCGGCTCAAGCTCTGTTTGTTTGCGCTAAGCTTGAGAGCGAATTAAAAGATTTAGATGAAGATGATGCAGCCGAAATGCTGGCGAGCTACGGCCAGACCGAATCTGGTCTAGTTAAGCTGATCCACGCCGCCTATGATCGGCTTGGGTTACAGAGTTATTTAACTGCCGGTCAAAAAGAAGTCCGCGCTTGGACGATCACTAAAGGCTCTACGGCGCCTCAAGCAGCCGGCGTGATTCATGGTGATTTTGAGCGAGGTTTTATCGCCGCGGAAGTTGTTGATTATAAAGATCTTGTTGAGGCTGGAAGCCTTGTAAATGCCAAATCGGCCGGCAAAGTCCGCACCGAAGGCAAGACCTACGTGATGCAGCCTGATGATGTAGTCGAATTCAGGTTTAACGTCAGTAAATAACACTTATATTTCGACGGGCTGTGGCGGTAGCTGAGCAGCCTGTTGCTCGTCTTGTCCGCTGTGCGCATGGAAAGATGGTCGACCAAACTTCCGATTACGCAATGCCATAGGTAACTTTGAATAGGCGACCTTCAAGGGGTTTATTTCGAGTGGCTTGGGGATTGTCGGCATATGTATTACTCCGCTGTTTTTATTGCCAAATACTTCTTTTACAGCTTCGTTATACAGATCTGCAGTTTGTGCCACGGGCTGGCTAGCTGTTGCGGCTGGTGTTATGGTGACCTGTTGGCGCAGCTCTTCAGGTAGCGCTGCTATTTCGCCGAGTTTACCCGTTTGCGCTTGGTATTGCGCTAACAAACTCTGGGCATACAAAAAGTCAGATAGCTCTGGGCTTGGCTTTACCGGCTCTGGCGCGGGTGGCGGTGTGGTGCCCGCCTGTCGGGCCGCCTGAATTTGCTGCATCTGCAGTTGATTTTGATGCTGGGCTACAAGATAGGCTTGCAGCTGCTGGTTAATCTGCTCAAGGTGAGATTTTTGATCCTCCGCATGGTTGTTTTGTTGCCGCTTAGTCTGGGCCATACAGTGCTGGACATGGCCTATCAGCTTGCGCAGCCTCGCCTGATTTAAACTGGTGAACTTCAACGTTTTGTTGCCGGTGGCGATACTTATATTTGCCCCGATTACACGGTGATTTAAGTCAATTTCGTTGATCATATCGAACCGCAGATCTTCAACCGTGAGATAGTTCAGTGGCTTCTTATCGATTAGCAAAACCCTAACATCGGTAGCAACCAACATTGCGAAGCCACCCTCATAAAACCCGTTAACCACTTCAAAAAGCTCTTCATCAGGGAGAAGTAGTTTATGTAATTCGCCAATTTCGGTCCTGCCCCAACCGTTATTATTAAAACCGATTTTTGCTAGCTGATCTTTTACTGACTGCTGGCTTACCATTGCAGCCTCCTTCTACCCGAGGGGGTCATCTTATACTAACTCGGCTGTGCAAATCATGGCGTGAAAATACTCACTCAATTAATGCGACTTTGATCACAAATTGACTTTTTGCGCAGTATTTATCATAATAAAGGCATGTTGGCTACGCTGAAGCAGACGGCCGAGCTGGTGGAATTCTTCAGAGTTCACGGAGTTAAACAAACATTTAAGAAAAATGATTTTATCATTCGCCCAGGCGATTCCCCCAGCGGGGTCTTTTTTATATATAGCGGCTTGGTCAAGGCCTATGATATTACCAAATACAACGAAGAAAACCTGCTGATTATACGCAAACAAGATGAAATCTTTCCTCTAATTTGGGCATTTACCGGTCATGAACACAATATTATCTATCAGGCATTAGCTCCAACTGTCACATTTCAAATCAGCCGCAAAGCCTTTTTAGATTATATAAAAGGCAGTGCTGATGCTATGTTCCCTATGCTGGATATGACTCTAGAGATGTATCGCCTGCATGGCGAGCGTATACTCAACCTTGAATATCGCACTGTGCGCGAGCGCATTATTTCATTTTTGCTGACGATGAGTCAGCGTTTTGGCAAGCAAACCGATGCCGGTTTGTTGATCGAAGTTCCGCTAAGACATCAAGACATCGCCAGTTCGGTCAACGCTACGCGTGAAACTACCAGCCGTGAGTTATCAGCCCTTGAGCGCAAAGGCTTGCTCGAAAACAAGCAGTCATTTACCCTGTTAAAAGACGTCGAGGCTCTCAAAAAGTACTTAGCCTAGCAGCTGATTATTTCCACTTCTCAACTACGGTTTCAATAGTTTTTAGCACTGTGTCGTGATCAGGCACATCCTGCACATCATAGTAATGATCTGTATCAATATAGTCTGTAATTACGCTCAAGCAATAGAGATCATCGGCTAAAATGTGCATCCGATCAACTGCTTTCAGGCTAGCAAAAGGCACGGCTACAACAAGCTTGTCCATAGCGATTGGCTTAAGGAATTCTGCTGCCAGATCAACTTTGAACCCAGTTCTTAAGCCATCCGACACCAAAATCACATTACGATCTTTGATAAGCTCTTTTTTTGTGGTGTGATTTAGCCCTTGCATATGGTTTAGTACATGCATTTCAGTTAGCTTCTCCTGCTCGATTAGACTGAAGTATTCGCTGACCATTTCATCAATTTCTCCCTCGCTATAGCCGTGGTTATATACAAAGGTACCGCTGTCAGTAATGCCGGCGATGGCTTGCGGCTCACGCGGCAACATAATTTCAGCACTCGACAAAAACATCAGTGGGCAATGAAGCTCTTTAGCCACCTGTGCACCCACCATTGCCCCACCGTCATCCAGCACCATCACAACCGACTTAGTGTTGAGATATTTTGGTGTTAGCTTCGCTGCCAGCATGCGGCCGGCCTGCATCCTGGATGCGAAATACATATCTTGATTTTAGCATTACGCTTGTGTTTTTCGTAAGAGGTAGAATCGCTCTTGGTTTCCTTTGGCCCCACTCACAGCTGAATCGGCCTTATCAACGATAATAAACTGCTGGCCGGCCCAAGCCTCGAAGTCTTTTAGAATCTCTCTTCGCATCTTGTCATTTTTGATCACTCCCTTATGCTTGAGTGAGCTCGCGCCAGCTTCGAATTGCGGCTTAACCATGGCGACAATCTGTGTTTGCATGCTAATCAGGCCGGCTACATGCGGCAAAATCTGTCGCAGACTGATAAATGACACGTCAGCCACGACAATATCCGGCGTTGAGCTAAGTTTTTTAACATCACGGATGTCTGTTTGTTCGTGCAATTCGATTTTTGGGTGACCACGTAGGCTATGGTGCAGCTGATTGGTACCAACTTCGACTGAGATCACCTGCTTCGCTCCCTGCCTTAATGCAAAGTCGGTAAATCCGCCAGTACTACTGCCGACATCAAGTACTACTTTGCCTTGAAAATTTAGATTCAAGGTCTTGGCCACTGATGCCAACTTCAACGCCGCTCGACTAACATACTGCTGAACCGGCGATATTTCGACTTTTTGGCCTCTTGCTACCAAAAAACCTGGCTTAGTTACCACTTCGCCATCAACTTTAACTTCTCCGAGTTTGATATAGCTCTCAGCTTGGCTCCTGCTATTGGTCAGGCCCAAGTCGATTACTGTCTGGTCCAGCCGTATTTTCATTTCCCAAGTCTATCACGCTCTTTTTAGGTTTGTACCTTGTGACCATCAATATCACAAACCCGCGACATTAAGATTTGCTGTATAAAGTACGCCTAATTGCTATACTTTATACATGCAAAATAAAAGCACTGGCAACCGAAAGAGTAAAGATAAACTTAGTAAGTCAACAGCTTCAGCCGGTACGATTCGAATTACCCTGACTATTTCAAAATCTTTACTTAAACGGGTTGACGAGGCTGCGCGGCAAGATTATACAAACCGAAGTGATTTAATCCGTCAATCTCTGCTCTGGTATCTGAGGCCACAGGGTCGAGACCTTGACCAGGCAAATCCCGAGGTCATAATCAAAGCTCTGCAACAACGCAAAGCCAAAGCTGAGCTGAATAAAATTGCCAAGGACTTAAATTTGGAGGAGTGAGCGATTAGTCTTTGACGCGTTCGCGATAAGCACCACTGGTTGTGTCGACAGAGATTAAGTCACCCTGCTTGATAAAAGCTGGGACTTTAATTGTCAGGCCGGTTTCTAGTGTTGCGTCTTTAGAAATAGCTGAGCTGGTGTCGCCTTTGACGGCACTTTCGGTGTAGGTCACTTTGAGTGGTACATTTTTAGGTAATTCAACGTTGATTGGTCGATCATTAAAAAATTGCAGCTGAACTTGATCACCTTCCTTCATATAACCAGCATTATCTGCCACCAAATCAGCTGACACTTCAAACTGGTTAAAGGTGGCTTCGTTCATAAAGAAAAATGTATTCCCATCACTGTATAAATACTGGACAGGTTGTGTCGTAACATCGGCAGTATCGAGTGTTTCGTTACCCTTAAAAGTTTTCTCAAGCACCTTGCCGTCGAGCAAACTTTTTATGCGTACGTTAACAATCGAGCCGCCGCGTCCCATAACTTTTTGGTTATATTCAACCACACGAAAAGGCTCGCCTTCCCACTGGAAAAGCGTGCCCTTTTTGAGATTTGTGATGCTAAGTGCCATTAAAATCCTAGTTGCTAGCGATGAAAGGCATCAAAGCGATGTGCCTTGCGCGCTTAATTGCTACGCTGAGTCGTCGCTGCTGGCTCTCAGTCAAACCAGTTTTTTTGCGAGTTTCGATCTGTCCGTATACGTTAACGTAGCGCTGCAAAGTTTTGAAGTCTTTGTAGTCAAAATACGGAACGTCTGTGCGGTGTTTAAAAATTTTTGCCATATTACTCTCTTTCTTGGCGCCCTCTGGGTCGCCGCTCCCTTAAAATGGTATATCGTCTAAATTAATTGGTTCGTCGCCTATATCTTCGATAACAACGTCATCTTTTTTGCCTTTTTTAGATGGTTTTGGCTTTTCGGCTTTGGAATCACTTGAGCCTTGTGCTGAATCTGCATCATAGCTTCCGCCCTCGTTGTCGCCACCGCCACGACTATCTAAAAATGTAACATCGTTGGCAAGTACTTCAACCTTAGAACGCTTATTGCCATCTTGCTCCCATGAGCGAGACTGCAAACGACCCTGTACAAGACAGCGACGACCTTTGCTAAGATATTGAGCAACGCGTTCTGCTAAAGGGCCCCAACAAACGATATCAATATAGTCGGTTGCCTCTTGCCACTCACCGCTGGCGTCTTTGTAAGATCGGTTAAGCGCCAGACTAAAGCTGGTGACGTTTTGCCCGGTTGGAGTTTGTCGCAACTCAGGATCGCGAGTTAGATTACCCATTAGTGTTACTTGATTTAAACTTCGTGCCATGGTGGCTCCTTCATATTTATAAGACATATGTCTTGGATTAATTTGTACGTTTACCCTAACTCCCGAATCAAAGACTCGTCAAGCGGATTACACACAATTTAACAATTATTTAAGATTCGTTTTCGTCGGCGTCATCTTTTGCATCGTCATCACCGCGGTCGCCACGCTTGGCAGCCTGCTCGGCCTTCAAAGCTTTCAAGGCTTCAGCCTTGGCAATAGCCTTAAGATCCGGCTTGGTAATGAGGAAACGGATGACTTCGTCAGTGATGTTGAGCGTGCTCTCGATCTTCTGGACACCTTGTGGCGGGATTTCCGCGGTGTAGAAGACATAAACAGCATGCTCATTACCTTTTATGTTGTAAGCCAGCTTGCGCTTGCCCCAGTTGTCTGTAGCGGTGATCTTACCGCCATTGTCTGTAACAATCTTGGTAACCCGCTCTTCGGCCTTGCTTAGGTCGACTTCGAGGTCTGGGTGGTACAACACAGCAATTTCGTACTGATTCATGCAACCTTCCTTCGGTTAAAGCCCGCGTGCACTAGAGGCCACGAGCTGAAGTTTGATATTAACTAGGATTATACCTTAACTACCCCTGTTCGTCAACAGGTTCAGCCTCAGCACTTATATCACCGTACTCTCTTACGATTACGCCTTCAGGAATTTTGCACTTGGTATGACGGCCTTTAAAAATCCGCTCTCCGTCAGGACCAACCGCATCTCTGTCAGCAAAAGAACGCTCACGTAGACCACGACGACCTTCCCATGTTGCACGAACACCAGCCTCGCGTATGCGATCAAATCTTCGTTTCTGCCATGCTTCAACTTCCTCTCCTGCAACGGGTAGAGGATCAGATGGGTCAGAACCATCAAGCGCATCGTAACTTGCAGCAATTGCTTCTTGTTCGAGCGCTTTGGTATCTATTGGGCGCCATAATTCGTCTATTTCTACCGGACTTACTTCCGGTCCGCCAGAACCACTCAAACAACCGCCTAATTCAACATCTGCCATGATTTTTCTCCCCTTTTAGTAAAACTATGGGTTAGAATACTCCCAGAATAAATATTATGCAACTTTTTTGACTTAAGCGGATTCGTCGTCGGGAAAGTTTTCGTCAAGGGCGTCGTCGGCTTCGGTGTTACCGCCAAAAACGCTTTCTACGGATGAAACTAGTACTTCGCGGGGGCGAGATCCGTCGGCTTGGCCGATAATGCCCTGCTCTTCCATTTGCTCGATCAGGCGGGCGGCGCGGCCATAACCGATACGAAGTTTGCGCTGTAATAACGAAGTACTAGCTTTGCGATTTTCAACGACAACATGTACAGCATCGCGGAACATGTCATCATCTGCCGCGCCGCCGACATCAGCCACAATGCCGCCTTTGCCATTAAGCTGCACGGGTTGAGAAACAACCTCGTCGTCGTATTGTGGCGGCCGCTGCATCCGCAGAAAGTCCATTACCTTATTGGTTTCACCTTCACTAATCAAAGCCGCCTGGACGCGCTTAGGTTTTGGCATATCAGAAGTTAGCAGCAACATGTCACCTTGACCAAGCAACTTCTCTGCGCCTGCCATATCGATAATTGTGCGGCTATCAACTTGCGACTGAGTTGTAAAAGCAATGCGGCCAGGCACATTGGCTTTAATCAGACCGGTAATCACGTCGACTGACGGTCTCTGCGTTGCCAAAACTAGGTGAATGCCAACCGCGCGGGCTTTTTGGGCAATGCGCACAATCAAGGCTTCTACATCGCGCGCAGCCATCATCATCAGGTCGGCGAGCTCGTCGATTACGATAACGATATAAGGCATACCCTCGCCTTGCTTGAGCTCGTTGTATTCCTCGATGTTGCGCTTCTTTACCTCAGACAAGGCGTGGTAACGGCGTTCCATCTCAGCAACCGCCCATTTGAGTGCGCTAATACATTTTTCAGGCTCGGTAATTACTGGTGTTAGCAGGTGCGGAATGTCATCGTAAGGCTTTAGCTCAACCCGCTTTGGATCCACCAGCACCAACTTCAAATCTGATGGTGAATTCCGGTACAAAAGACTCGTCAATATAGTATTAATCATGACGGATTTACCCGATCCAGTCTGACCTGCCACCAAGACATGTGGCATTTTTACTAGATCAGCCACGATGGCTGTACCGGATATATCCTTACCTATTGCGAAGCACAGTGGGCTCTTTTGATCCTGCCATTCGCGTGACAACAATACAGAGCTGGTGCGTACAGTCGCTGATTTAACATTTGGCACTTCGATACCAACAGCTCTCTTACCAGGAATTGGCGCTTCCATGCGGATAGAAGTCGCCGCTAGATCTAGTGCCAAGTTATCTGCCAAAGCCGTTATTTTGGTTAGCTTAGCACCAGCTGGCGGCTTCATCGTGTATTGAGTAACACGCGGGCCGATGTTGGCCCCTTCCATTTCGACATCGATATTAAAATTAGCAAAAGTATCGCGGATAATCTGAGCATTGCCATTCACATCACCGGCATCAGCCTTGTCTTGTTTTTGATTTAACAGATCAATGCTTGGGAATTGCCAATCCGGATCGCTGGTCGTGGTTAATGCTTCGTGGATTTCGGCGCCCGTCAACTTCGCGGCAGTATTTTTTAACGAAGACATGCGTGGTTGCTCACCCGGCGTATGATGAACGGTCGGCACTCCTTCATTTAATTTGAAGCCTGGCTGCTCGGCCGCCTTAGCTTTTAGAGCAGCTAAATCGTTGTCTTCGTCAGTTTCCTTCTTTTTGAACAAATCCGCGAGACTGGTAATAACTTTTGGCGAAATTCCAAACGCAAAAAAGACTGATAACACCGTCAAAACTAAGAAAACAATCGATGCCGGAATTTGACTCAGTAGCGTCAGAGTAACATTACCGACACCGTGTCCGAGCTGGCCGCCGTGGCCGCCAGTCCAATCGCCAACATCATTTTTAGAAGCGAAGCTTACATAAAACCACGAGCTAGCAAAGAACAAGACTGCCAGCATAGCTACTAACTTGTTGAGAGGAATCTGGTGATCTTCAGCTCTAAACTTATATACACCCCAATAGACAGCCGCCAAAGGAGTAATATATGCCGCCCAGCCAAGAGCCCAATAGGCGCCTTCAAATAATTTAACTGGGAGCGGCCCGCCTATGCCAAAGCCGCCCAGTAGCAGTAGGAAGCCAAGTATCATTAGCCCGATTGCGCCCGTCAAAGCCCAAAAGGAAGTTTGCTCGGTTTTTACCGCTTCAGCTTTCTGCTTCTTTTTAACTGGTTTTTTCTTTTTTGCCATTCGACTTATTATACCGTTTAAGCTATATGGAATACAGTAACAAAGTTATTATAGCAAAAATTACAACCTTTGTCAATTCCGCTCACGCTTGCATCTAGTCGACGCGGGGATCTTGGGTCAGTAAGCGAGCGCGCATTTCTTGGAAGCGTTTTTGCTGCTCGGCTGCGATTTCCTCAGGGGTCTTTGGGGCTGGTTCAGGCTTTTGCTGAGCGCCTTGATTAGTATTTCCTTGCTTCTTGTCGCTGCTAGGCGCGGGCTTTGGTGCTCCGCCGCCACTGATTACATTAATCACGGGTATGACAATCGGGCTACGCTGAGTGTGTTCAAATAGATAGTGCATGACATGCTCCTTGAGCTCCAGCTTAAATCGATCGAGATCAACTCGCTTGAAGCGTTGTTGCACGGCCCGTTTCAACTCAATACGCAAGCCATTCATGATTTCTTCGTTGTCGCGCATATATATGAAGCCGCGGCTAATGATGTCAGGGCTGGTCATGAGCGAGCCAGTCTTTTTATCGACAGTCAGGATGATCGCTACAAGGCCCTCTTCACTTAGCAAAACGCGGTCTTTTACTACTACATTGCTGACGATTGCACCAGTCTGGTCGACCAAGACCGTGCCGTGCGGCACTTCGCCAATTACTTCCATTTTGTCAGGAGTAAAGGCTATGATTTCGCCATTACCAACATTGAGAGTGTTAGCTCGCGGAATGCCGTTTTCGACGGCTAAATCGACGTGGTATTTCTTGGCCGTGAAGTCACCATAAATCGGTACAAAAAATTTCGGTTTAGTCATTTTTATCATGTCGGCGTATTCGTCGCGTGAAGCATGGCCTGAAACGTGCAGCGGGCCAATTCCGTCGACCTCGCGAGTCTCATGCCGGTACACATGAACGCCCTTTTTAAGAAGTTCATCGACCATAACGCGGATCTTGTCGTCATTACCGGAGTAAGGAATCGGCGTACTCGATAGAATTACCGTGTCCTGCTCTTTTAGCTTAACGTGGCGGTGTTCGCCGTTGCTCATGCGTTGCAAAGCGGAGCTTGGCTCACCTTGTGAACCAGTACAAACGACCACGAGGTCGGTATCTTTCATAGTGGCGGCCGAGGCGATCGGCACGAAGGTACCTTTGGGAATGCGCACGAAACCGTGACGGACAGCCATCTCTAAGGTAGAAACCATACTGCGGCCATCCATCGCTACCTTTTTGTTATGGTGGACAGCGGCATTGATGATCATCTGGACGCGGTTCATATTAGTGGAGAATAATCCGACAAAAATGCGCCCCGGCGCGTTATCCATGATGTCTTTAAAAGTCTGTTCGATAGTAGATTCACTGGGAGTGCGACCCATTCTTTCGGTTGTAGTCGATTCGCTCAGCAGGGCCAAGACGCCTTCGTTTCCCAGCTCAGTCAATCGTTCAACATCGGTACGCTCATGATCGAGTGGGTTTGGGTCAAGGCGGAAGTCACCAGTGTTAATCAAGCGTCCGACAGGTGTGTCGAGCACAACGACCGTGCTGCCCGGAATCGAGTGTGTTACCCGGATCAATTCGACAAAAAAGGCGCCAATTTTGAGACGCTCGTGGGTATTTTCGTTCATTGTGACAGTCTTCAGCTCAAATCCTTCAGGCATTGGCAATCCGAAATTCTCAAAAATTTCTTCAACACGCCCAATCGTGAATTTCGAGCCATAAATCGGTGCTGGAAACTTCGGCGCAATATGCGGCAAACCACCGATGTGATCTAGGTGGCCATGGGTGATTATATACGCCCTCAACTTGCCTTTTATCTGCTCAAGATAGGCCGTGTCGGCGATGCCGTAGTTGATGCCGGGCAAGTCGACGCCGAGGTCGTTGCCACAATCCATAATGACAGCGTCATTCATGTATTCGACAAGGATCATATTTTTAGATCCGCCGCCATCCATTCCGCCAAGACCGATTATTTTTAGCCTAGGGCTTTCGTCGATGACGTTAGCACGTTGAGGCGCACCGCCGGGCTTGTTTTCAGCTGTTAAATACTGGTTCGCGATGCGCTGAGCATCCTGTTGGCTGCGGCGCTGAGCTCGTACAGCTTGGCCGCGCGAAGTATTTAGACTACTGTTAATCGGCGCGTTTGGTTTGCCACCAGAACGCCCTTTTGATTTACCCTGCCCACCGTTATTTCTCGGCGGTCCTTTAGGTTTAGAGTTGTTATTGTTTGGTTGCATAGATTCCTTTCTATAGCAATTTAAGATGATTTAATTTTCTTAATAATTGATGGGATGAGCGCGAAATCGTCGATCAAAGTCTGACGCATTCCGCCGTTATAAAGCGCTGCCGCCGGATGAAAAAGAGGTAAATACACCCTGCGCTTATACCGTTTAGGCTGACCGTGTACCTGGCTGATTGACAAGTCCGGCAAGAAGCAATTCAGGCTGTGGCGGCCAAGCGTCACGACTAATTTAGGCTGAATTACCTCTAATTGGGACTCGAGATACGGAAGGAAAGATAATTTTTCGTCGGGCAATGGATCGCGATTATTAGGCGGACGGTATTTGACGATATTAGTAATATAAATGTCCTCCCGCTTTAGGTCAATCATCGCCAGCATTTCGTTTAAAAACCTACCGGCCGCGCCGACAAATGGGATGCCCTGCAAGTCTTCTTGCTTGCCAGGGGCTTCGCCTATAAACACCAGTTCGGAGTCTGGGTTGCCGTCACCAAAAACCATCTGCGTAGCTGTTTTTGCCAATTCTGGCGTGACTTTATCGTCCAGGATTTTTTGCTTGAGATCATCGAGCTGCTGCTGCTTTGTCATAGTTTTCCGCTACTTAACATAAATGTCATATGACATATTTGTTAAGTTCACTTGTTGAATAGTGCCTTTACAAACTTAAAGAAATTTTGAATCGAGCCGAATAAAAATAGTAAGGTCAACAGATACCAAAAGAAATTTCCACGATCAATCGATAGACTCGCGAAACCGTAGGCTATCGCCAGTTCAAGCAATCCAAAAATGAGTAAACCTAGTTTGGTCTTGTGCCATTTATCGAATTTATCAATCATGTCTACTTCTTGTCTTTGTCGGCCAATTCGCGCTGAGCGGCTCGCATGCTGAGTTGCAGACGGCCCCGATCATCGATGGCGACTAGTTTGACGGTGACTTTATCACCTTCTTTGACAACATCGCTAGTCTTAGCTACGCGCTCGTCACTGAGTTCTGAGATATGTACCAAGCCATCTTTGCCCGGCATAATTTGAACGAAAGCGCCAAAGTCCATAACGCTCATGACAGGTTTGTCATAGTAAATTGTACCGACCTCAGGCTCGGCAACAATGTCGTTAATCGCTTGCTTGGCAGCTGCAATGCTGGCGCCATCTGGGCTAGCAATCATTATCGTGCCATCGTCCTTGATGTCGATGTCAGCACCGGTTTCGGCTGTAATACGTTGAATGGTTTCACCACCTTTACCGATAACTTCGCGGATTTTGTCGGGATTAATCTGAATCGATTCGACGCGAGGAGCAAACGGACTCATTTCTTTAGGTGTAGAGATAGTCGTTTTCATGTGCTCTAGGATGTACAAACGGCCATCTTTACCCTGTTCGAGAGCTTTTTGAAGTATCGAAACGGGGAGGCCATGGACTTTCATGTCCATCTGTAAGGCAGTAATGCCCTTTTCGGTCCCAGTAACTTTAAAGTCCATGTCACCTGCGAAATCCTCGGCATCGGCAATGTCGCTCAAAATGTATGGCTTGTCACCTTCCATCATCAAGCCCATGGCGATACCACTAACCATTGATTTCAGGGGAACCCCAGCATCAAGTAGTGCTAACACGCTTGAACATGTCGCAGCCATCGATGTCGAACCATTTTGAGACATAATTTCGGTAACTGACCTGATCATGTATGGGAATTCGGCCTCGCTAGGCAAAACAGCAGTCAATGCGCGCTCGGCAAGATAGCCGTGACCGATTTCGCGGCGCCCAGGGCTACCTAGTCGACGAACTTCACCAACTGTGTAACCGGGCGCATTGTAGTGATGCAGATAGCGGCGTTCACTCTCGCGCTCCATTGTGTCTACCAGCTGCACCATGCTGAGTGGCGCCAATGTCACGATGTTCATAGCCTGAGTTAGGCCACGCGTAAACACGCTTGAACCATGGGCCCGCGGCAATAAGCCGATTTCGCTATTTAGCTCTCTTACCTCAGTTAATTTACGACCATCTGGCCTGACATTTTCTTCGACAATGCCCTTACGCACATCTTTGTGCAGCGCCGACTGAAATGCTTCTTCATATTCCCCAAGTTGCTCGGCGTGCTCATCGCCAAGTTTTTCGGCTAACTCGGTGTGCATTTCTTCTTTTAGTTGCTGAACTAGTACGTTGCGCTCTGGGTATGGCTTACGTAGGTCTTCGCCTAATTTGCCTTCTAGCCAATTATTAACGGTTTCTTGAATAGAAGCTTCTGGTAGACTCAACGTGTATTCTTGCTTGGTAACGCCAACTTTAGCAGCTAATTCCTCTTGTAGTTTAATGGCTGGTTGCATCTCTTTGAAGGCGAACTCAATCGCGTCGGCAATCTGTTTTTCGGTAACTTCGCTAGCACCAGCTTCAACCATCATGACACCTTCTTTGGTACCAGCCACAACTAGGTCAAGCTCACCATCTTCTAGCTCATCAAGGGTCATAAAGGCGTCATACTTGCCATCTTTGAGGCCGACTCGGAGTCCGGCGACAGGGCCTTCAAAAGGCGCGCCACTCAAAATAAAGGCCGCACTCAAGGCGATCATGGCTATCATGTCCGGTCGAAAATCAGGATCCATACTTAACACACTAGCCACACCCTGTACTTCGTGACGATAACCTTTAGGCCACAACGGGCGGATTGGTCGGTCGATTAGGCGACTAAGTAAGATGGCGTCATCTGATGGACGTCCTTCCCTTTTAATAAATCTAGAACCGCTGACTTTGCCAGCAGCGTACATTTTTTCTTCGTAATCAATACTCAGTGGGAAATAGTCCATACTGACTGGCTTGTTGCCAACCATAGCGGTACCAAGTACGACTGTGTCGCCATAGCGTGCCAAAACCGACGCGCTAGTCCTAAAACCAACCCGACCTACTTCTAGGCTTAATTTGCGACCACAAAAATCGGTCTCAACTTTGATGATGTCTTTACCCAATGGATTCTGAGCCATTACGGAATACTCCTTATAAGATGTTTAATGCGCAAGCTTGGAACCTCGAGTGATCGAGATATTTTGTCTGCGCATCAATTAACGGCGGATGCCGAGTTTTTTGATGAGTGCCAAATAAGTATCACTGTCTCTTTTTGCAATGTAACGAAGCAAACGTCGACGCTTACCAACCATTTGCAGCAGTCCACGCCGAGCCATGAAGTCGTGTTTGTTGACTTGTAGATGCTCGGTGATTTCCTTGATCCGTTCGGTCAGAACGGCGACCTGGGCACTCGCACCGCCCGTGTCGTCCTTGTGTACCTGCGCGCTTTTGATAGCTGCGGTCTTTTTCTCACTTGTTATCATTGTGCAATCATTTTAACAGATCAGAGCTCTTGCCGCAACCCCGGAAAATACAAAATGTATTCAATTAGCTTCGCTTGCCTATTTGCCGAGCGCTAGTGAATAGTACTGCGGTTATTGCCGTAAGTCCTACGCCTGACGCGAGGTGGCGAGCAGATTCTAACATACTTGCATCTGGTGCTAATAAAGCTAATTTAATCTGACCGATGGCTAGATAGTCAGTTACCACACCTACGCCTACTCGAGTATAAAAACTAGCTGCTCCAGCAGTACTGCCGCTAACTTCAGGATCAATATTAAAGTTTGGATCAGCCATTAATAATGATATTATAGCAGCCCTGTGTCGATTTGTCAATGTTTTTTGTATTTTTCCTATGTAGGATTGGCCAACACATACACAACGCATCCCCATTGGGGGGTCAACGTGTCTGTACTAAAAGATGAGTACTACAATTCAACTAGGTTCTCAGTAATGAATTCTGCTGTTAGCGAGTCTTTTGCTTGAGCATTTTGAAGCGAAAACTCTCCGATTTTTGTACGCCTCAGACTTGTGGTGAAAGCTCCAGTACTAAGTACATTGCCGATGTCTTCGACTAGTGTGCGAATATATGTGCCGGATGAGACATCCGCGACCAGTTTAACCTCTGGATAGGTGTAGGAGACGATTTCTAATCTGTTAATTGTGACCTTGCGAGACTCGATTTTAACTTCTTTGCCGGCTCTGGCCAGCTTGTAGGCCCTTTGTCCACCCATTTTGATTGCTGAAAACGCCGGCGGTACCTGCTCAATTTGGCCTCTGAACCTCTCTACAGCCTCTTGGACAGCTTCTGGAGATGGAATAGTGTCAGATACGGCTTCTAGCTTGCCTTCGGGGTCACCGGTAGTGCTGGAAATGCCAAGTTTCATAGTTACTTCATAGGTTTTGTCTAGTTTTGAGAATTCGCCGGCCTTTTTTGTGTATTCCTTACCAATTAAAAGAATTAGTAACCCTGTGGCAAAGGGGTCTAAGGTGCCAGTGTGGCCGACTTTGACATTTTTTGGCTTCTTGCCTTCGGCGGTCGCGATAATCCTCCGCACATAATTGACGACGTCAAAACTCGTCCAGTCGGCTGGTTTATCGACTAATAGCAGTCCTTGCATTAACTAAGATTACTGTGGTGGCGAAGGATTTCCAAACTGGAAGGGTATCGGCGGTGGCACTGGCGGAGGCGAGTTCGGGTCGTTTTTTGATTGGTCATCACTCTGGTTATCTTCGGCGGGTGTAGCAGTATCTGAATCAACTGAGTCGCTTGAAGTCGGTGGGCTCGGCGTTGGCACAGTCGGATCACTCGGTAGATCAGATGGATTTAGCTCTTTGCCAAATTGTACTGCCCCGCCAGGTTGTGGCTGCTCAGGGTTTTCGGCTGCAGTCGGCTCGACATTGGTCTCATTGATCGCCTTGTTAACTTCGTCGCGGGCCGTATTGAGAGTCGGATCATCTTTTAGATGTGGGCTGGCAACAGCTTCCTCTAATTCGGTTAACGTCTCGTGGGTGTGGACCTCTTCAGTTGACTGGGTCGGATCAGGGCCAAGAGCCATGCCTTCCGGCAAGGTAGGCGCAGTTGTTGTGCTACCGGGACCTGGTTGAGTAGTTGGCGTTGGCACTGGTTCTGGCACTGGAGGGCTTGGTGGAGTCACATCAATTGGCTCGGGCGGAGCAACCACTTCAGGCTCTGGGGCTGATGCAGGTGGCACGGCCGGTGGTTCATTTGGAGCGGGTGCGCTGCCGGTCTCAGAAGGCAGACTTTCGACATCTGGAGTTGGCAGCTCAAATACAGGTAGATCCGGTGCTGGCGGGACATCAGGAACTGGCGACGGCACTTGAGGTTCTTGCGGCTCCGCAGCTGGCTCTTGTGGCGTTTCGACGGCTGGTTCGGCTGGCGCATCTGCGACGATTTCCACTGGTGCTTCGGAGGCAGGTTCTGGTGGTGTGTCGGCATTGTGTTCTATCTCAACAGCGTTTGTCTCTAGCGGAGGAGTTTCAGGTGTTTCCTGTCTAAGATTAAGCGTCGCCAGCTGCCCAGCATCCATCAACTTGCTGGCCACCAGCTGCTGATTGGCGCCGCCGGTCATCAGAATCGCGCTGGCACTCATGGTCTGCGGGGTAGTTTTTTCGTTACTAAAGCGGTCAGTTTCGGCTACGATACCGGTCATCAGAGCGGTTGAGATCTGAGCGTCAAATAATTTATCATCAATCGCTTGCCCCAACCGTGTTACTAATTCACTTAAGCTGCTGGCATCTGGCTGGTGCCAGTTTATCGTGCCTAAGCCGCCTTCAGCGTCTACATTGATCGAAGCAATGGTGGCATCGTGCAAAATTTGACCATGGGCCATGATCGCTTCATCAAGGTCTTCTTGCTTTTTGACGCCAAGAGCAATGATAAGATCAACATTCAGGTCGCCCTGAGTAAATTCAAAATCATCCTGCGTAATCGATGTCTTGTAAGGAGTAATAAAAATTCTAACTAAATTATCTTCGACTTTATAGCGCAGCTTATCGGCCTTATTTTTGTCGAGCGCGATTATGAAATCACGTAAAGAGTTGGTGTCTTTTTCGATGGTTTCTTCAGGTTGGAGGAATTCGATCGTCGAAGGCACGCTACCACTAAAAACCGCCGCGGCATGCTTCTCTTGTTTAGTCAGCAAAAGTGTTAATCCAATCAAGGCCGCCAACTGATCTACCGAAGGGTCGCGGCTAACAGTCACCAAAATATTATTGGCGGTTTTAAGCTTGTCGACGAGCTGTTTTTGGGCGTCTTCCATATATTGATTGCTTAGGCTTTTTGTTTGGATAATTTCTCCTCTCACGTTAGCATAAACGCTGCCGCTTTACAACACCGGCCCTTATCTGTTATAGTTTGTAGCTAAGTCTTTTATAAACTTTAGTACGAGAAAGAAGAATTAATGCCCATAATCAAGTCAGCTAAGAAGCGTGTGCGCACAGCCAATAAGGCCGCCATACGCAACTCTAAAACTAAGCGAAGCCTGCGCGAAGCCCTCAAGTCTTTCGGACGAAGCCCTTCTGCCAAATCACACAGCACCGCTCAGAGTAATCTTGATAAAGCTACCAAAAAAGGCGTTATTCACAAAAACAAAGCTGCTCGACTCAAGAGCCAAGCCGCTAAAAAGGCCAAAGCTGCCGGTGTTAAACCAGTAAAAGCTGCCGCCAAGAAGCCAGTCACTGCCACTAAAGCACCTGCTAAGAAACCTGCCGCCAAAAAAGCCCCTGCCAAGAAAAAATAACCGCTCTATCGGCTTAATGCTGATTCAGTGATATTGATAGCAAATAGTTTTGTAGCGCTTCGTCGACGTCGATATTGGTCGATTTTGAATCGGTGTCGATTTCTAATAAGTCGGACACCATCCTTTTTACTTCCTGAAGGCTTAGATCTCGGGCAATTCCCTGACTTTTGCCCAAAACGTATGGGTTAATCTTAGCTTCGCTGGCAATTTGACCAGTTTGCCGATCACCTGCGGTCTTTAAGACAGCTAAAATGTGCAGCTGCCAGGCTAACATGGCGATAATTTGCTGCGGTTCGACCTTTAACGCTCTCTGTTCAGAATATAAATCAAGCGCTTTTTTAGTATGACCGGCAAAGGCGGCTTCAAGCAGCTGAAATATTGTGCTCTGTGGCGTCGGTTCAGTCATAATATCGATAGTTGATCTAGTTATTTTTTTGTCATAAAGCAAAAGCTTGTTTAGTTCATTAGATAACAACAGCTGATTGGCACCAACTCGCTCAACTAAGTAGCGAGCGTCGCTTGTGCTGATATCACCACCCTGCTGGTTCGCTGCTTCGACTAAATAGCGCGTCAAGCCGTTTTGATCTAACTCCGGAAATTCTTGAAAGTCGGTTTTTTTCTTAAGAAACTTATAATAAGCCAGCCGCTTGTCGAGTTTTGGCTCAACCAAAATAACATCGGTGCTTTCGGGAATATTATTAAGAATTTGTTCAGCCTGCTCGGCAAATTGCTTGTTTGCGCTGCCATCGCGCAGAACAACTAGTTTCTTAGAAGACAAGAACGGCAGTCCATTTAGCGCTTCAGAAATTGATTCAAAACTGGTCTCCTGCCCGTCGATTCGCTCCAGCGCTAAGTCACTGTATTTGCCTACAAAATCCTCGGTATATTCATGCAATTTCGCCTGCAACCCAAAACTATTTGCTCCCGTTAACGTCACAATCATGCTGCTATTGTATCAATACCCACAGCAACAGATACGGCAATCTGTTATGCTGGTAGTCAGTTGAGGAGTTATGCCACAGGTTATTATTGTATCCAACCGCTTGCCGGTCAGTGTTAAAAAAGTAGACGGTAAATTAAGTTTTTCTCAAAGTGTCGGTGGCCTTACGGGGATTTCTTCTTATGCCGAAGATAAAAAGCGCGTCTGGATTGGCTGGCCCGGTATCGCTAGCGACAACCTGACGGACGAAGATAGACAAGAAATCGTCGCCGAACTTGCCAAGCATAAATGCCGGCCAGTTTGGTTATCACAGAGGCAAATCGATGATTTCTACAGCGGCTATAGCAACAGCGTGCTTTGGCAAGCTTTCCACTCGATAGATCGCACCCGCAAATCCAATCCAAACCACAAACGTTGGTGGCAGGCTTATCGTGGCGTAAATCACGAGTACGCCGAGGCGGTTTTAAACGTTTCAGAAACGGGCAGTAAAATATGGATACACGACTACCAGCTGCTCTTGTTGCCGGAGCTGGTCAGAGCTGGGCGCCCTGATATAAGTATTGGTTTTTTTCTGCATATCCCGTTCCCACAAGTAAAAACATTCAGCCGTTTGCCAGAGCATAAAAAACTAATAGCCGGCATGCTCGGCGCCGATGTGATCGGTTTCCACACGCCAGATTACGTGACAAATTTTTTGGATATGGCCCAAGCCGACGGCCTTGCCGAAGTCGACAATAATCAGCTGGTTTACCAAGATAGACTGGTCAGAATTGGCGACTTTCCGATGGGGATTGACTATCAGAAATATTCTTCAGCCAACAAATCCGAAGCAGTCAAAGCCGCCATCAAACATTATTCAAAGCGATACAACAAAATGAAGGTTATCTTAGCGGTCGACCGGCTCGATCCATCTAAAGGATTAGTCGAGCGCCTGCAAGCTTACGGCGTGTTTTTGCAAAAGTATCCCAAAGCTCGCGGCAAGGTCGTCTTCGCCATGGTAGCGGCGCCGTCTCGGGCTGACGTGCCAGCCTACCAACGCCTTGCAAAAAAGTTGAGACAAACCGCAGAAGACATAAATATGCAATGGGGTACGCCTAACTGGCAACCCATCGACTATATCAATAAATCCATACCATTCGAAGAAGTTACCGCCCTGTTTCAAATTGCCGATGTTGCCTTTATTACGCCACTCCGCGACGGCATGAATCTAGTTGCTAAGGAATTTGTCGCCAGTGCAAACAAAAACGGCGTTTTAATACTCAGTGAAACCGCTGGCGCATCAAAAGAGCTCGAAGACGCTTTAATCGTGAACCCCCGCAAGCCAGAAGAATTGGCAGATGCGCTCAACAAAGCTTTGAGCATGAGGCGACGCGAACTGCGCCGCCGACTAAAACGAATGCGCCGCCAACTTGCCGCCAACACCGTGCAGGATTGGGCCAAGGATTTCGTAGCCGTCTTAAATCAGCCTTTGCCTGGTACTCCTACGATCACAAGGCCGCTCCGAGCAAGACTCCAAACTAGGATGGCCGCTGAATACAAACAGGCAAAAAAGCGGCTGCTATTCCTTGATTATGATGGCAGTCTGATCCCATTTCATGATGTTTATCTAGATGCTAAACCGCCAAAAGCATTGATCCACCTGCTAACTAAGCTCGGTAATGATCCCCGCAATACGGTTGTCATGATTAGCGGCCGCAGCCCGAACGATCTTGAGAAGTGGTTTGGTAATTTGCCGATAAGTCTGGTGGCAGAGCACGGCGCCTCGCTAAAGGTCGCCGGACATAAAAAATGGCAAATTATTGAAGAACCAGATACAGCCTGGAAATATTCAGTTTTGCCAGTCCTTGAGCGCTATACGGCACAAACTCCGGGCGCCCGCGTTGAAGTAAAGCCCCATAACCTAGCTTGGCACTACCGTGCATCGCCACCTTACTACGCTCAGAAATATGCCGTAACTATCAAGCGGGTGCTCAAGCCTATTTTGAAACAGTATGGTTTAGAGCTGATGCAGGGCAATAAGGTTTTAGAAATAAAAAATCCGCAGATCAGCAAAGCAAAGGCGGCCGAACGTTGGCTCTCAAAAAGTTACGATTTTATGCTCACGATTGGCGATGATACCACCGACGAAGAGCTGTTTGAAGCCGTCCCAGACGCCGCCTATGGCATAAAAGTGGGCCGGGGCCGCACCCATGCCCCGTATCGGCTGCATTCGCACAAAGAAGTCAACGCGCTCCTCAGGCAGCTGGCTAAGTCGGCTTAGGCTGGCAGACTGAGCAGGTGTGCGTGCCCCGCCCCGCCACACGGGATTTTTCGATAATTATACCCGGATGCCTAGGACAAGCTTCACCCTCGCGCCGAAACACCCGCGCGAAGCTCAGATAACTACCTCTTTTCCCTTCGGCGCTAACATAATTCTTATCTGTTGAGCCGCCTTTTTCGATCGCCAGCTTCAAAACGAAAACAATTTCCTCATACAGCTTTTTTAGCTTGGCTACCGGCACGTCTTTTACCAGAGTCGCAGGGTGAATTTTTGCCCCCCACAACGATTCATCGGCATAAATATTTCCAATACCCGCCACTATCGTCTGATCAAGTAAAGCGGCTTTTATCGAGGAGTTTTTGCGCCGCATTAGGCGCTCGTAAAGTCGCCTTCCATTAAAATCGCCGCTTAACGGCTCTGGTCCGACTTTTTTAAAGAAGTCTAGGTTCATTACCTCGGCCGTTGGCATCAGTCGCACCCAGCCAAATTTACGCTGATCGTTAAAATAGAGCTTTGAATCATCCTTAAATTTCAAAGTCACTCGGGTAGACTTGTCGGGCAGATCAGAAATTAAAGAATCGTTTGGATGGCCGGCACCAAACTTTACGCCGCTGCCCAAAAAAACCAACTGGCCCGTCATTTTTAGATGAATTACCAAAGTATAGTTTGATGACAATTCGATTAGCAGCACTTTAGCACGCCGCTTTACATCTGTTATTTTGGCGCCAAGCATAAATTTTTGCACATCAGCTGGCGCATTCGGAAAAGATTTTGGCCAGTCAAAATCAACCGACTTTATTAGTTTATTCGGCAGTAGTTTGGCTAAACCAACTCTAATTGTTTCAACTTCCGGCAACTCGGGCATACAAATATCTTATAATAAAGCCATGGACTCCCTCTTCAACATACTCAGCAAAAAGGATTTTGACGAGCCATCCGAAATGGCCAGCATCAAGAAATATGTCAAAGACGAATTCAACATCGAAGTCGGTGTCCAGATCCGTGATAAAGACATTATTATTAAAGTACCTAGCGCCGCGGTGGCCGGCACGCTAAGAATGCGCAGCCCAGAGATAAAACGCCGCTGCCAGCTCGACAAGCGACTAACATTTCAGATCGGCTAAGCTCTAATTAACGCCTTTAGATCAGTTTTAAACTGCTCCAAATTATCATATAAAATTGCTTGCATGCCAGCCTCTTCGGCGCCGTAAATATTGCGCGGCTGATCATCCACCATGACCATTTCTTTGGTGGCGAAATCCATCTTTTTTGCGATATTTAAGTATGCCCGCGGCTCGGGCTTGATAAAGCCGCTCTCATAAGACAGCTCGATAACATCAAACAAGGCAATCTGCTCTGGCGAAAACATGCGGTTTAGATAATCGCCGGCAATGTTGCTTAAGAAGCCGATTTTATAGTCTTTTTTGAGCTCAACAATATACTCAAATAACTCTTCATCTGGCACATTTCGTGAAATATAGGCCCAAGCTTCATCAGGTGATATTCCAGCTAGGTTAGCAGCTTCTTTGATAAAGTCGTCGTGATTAATCAGACCGAGATTAGCTTTTTTAGCCGCATCGCTGGCTTTTTCAAAAAGCTCGGCGTTATTGCTGAAATATTTCCGTTTAAATGGCAGCCAGGCCTCTGTAACCAAAACTCCAAAACAATCAAATATAATCGCTTTCACCATACATACATTGTCGCATAGCCGCTTAAAATACGGATTGGCTCAGCGTGCTATAGTCTGGCACCTGGGCTTGAAACAACGTAATTGTAAGATCAGTGTTACCCAAATATGATCTCGCTCCACCGCAGTTGGTTGACCAGCCCCGCTCAAGCTGCTTGGTGCCCTGATTCAGCTCAAATATGTAGCGGTGACCGGTTGGACAAAGCCCCTTTTCGTTTTGTAGCGCTTCGGCATTATCAATTTTGGTAAATCCGGCGTGGCCAAGCGCGCTCAAAAACTGGCTGTAGGCGTTTTGTGAATTAGAAAAGTTCCTCGTAACTATTACGTGTCCATTGTAACCAGCGATTTCTTGATAGGTGACAGTGTCTCGACTTACGGTTATAAGTATTTGGCGATGCTCTGACGCCGCTACTATTGGGCCCTCGTTTAAAAAGCTGACTTCGGCGTCCGTCGTGGCATAGCTTGCCAAAGATTTGGTTGTATGGGGAGCACCTGGATTGTTACCGCCGCGAATCAGAAACAAAATCAGCAGTATTAGAAGCCCAATTGTAATCATGTAGCCAATGAAGTATTTCATAGAAATAAAACCCCACTCGAGGTGGATTATGTATATACTACCACGTTTACGCTTATTTTGCAATATGTTCAGTGGTTGTTTTGTCGCCTATAATGCTTATGGCATGAAGCTGACATATGAAACCGGCACCGCAACCTTGATTCAATTCATCGTACTTGGCATTCTTAATATCTTTACAGGCTTGGATTCAGTTGTGCAGACCTGTCGGCATGATAGCCCGAATTGTTTAGAAAACGTGTTTACGTCTTTTGTTTTTTACGTACTGATTATCACTTGGTTTGGAATAGTCTGCGTGATTGGCTACGCCGCCGAGCAAAAACGCAGTCGTCGGTTGGCTCAGCTGCTTATTCTAGCCGAACTCCTGATAGCCTTTGTGGCATTTATCAACATTAAACTCAATCTCAACGCCCACAACGGCCTGCTGAGCCTGTTTACCAGCATCGCCGATCTAATCCTAGCTATCTGGATAATTAGCCTCGCCTTTCGTTTAATGAGGGCCGGCACCGGTCGCGTCGTGACCGCAAAAACCCGCACCCGCAAACGCCGCAAAACTACTTCTTAGCAATCACCTGCAGCCACATGTCTCGTCCTGAATCTCTTTTGGAAACCTCAAAATTTTTAAATGCCGAGTTATTAAGTAAGCTTTTTAAATCTGCTTCAGACCAATATTTGAAATATCGGGGCGAATTCAACTTCGCTTCCGACCACTCGGAACCTGTACCTTCTTTCAGCGAGAAAGCGAAAACACCGCCACTTTTTAAGCAGTCGTGGGCTTTGTTAATAACCATTAACACTTGATCAGGATCAAAATGAAGCAGTACTGCATGCGCGAAAATCATATCCAGATTAGTGCCGAAACTATCTTTTAAAGCGTCCAGTAGCCGTGCTTCATGACCTTTATTTATTAATAAATCAACGAAGCCCTTGGCTGCATCAGTACGAATGACTTTGAAGCCTTTTGACTCAATATAGTCTGCATCACGACCGAACCCAGAGCCTATTTCAAGTACTGTGGCGCCTGGGGGAATTACTGTAAGCGCAGCATCTACCCAATCTTTAAAATCTAGTTCTATCTGCTGTGGCGTGCCTGCGATGTAGTCGTCAATGTGGTCATTGTAGGATTGTAGGGTTTTAGCATTATCCATTAGAGTTCGCCCCAATTGTCGCCAATCGCGGTGTCGATGGTGAGTTTTACTGGAAGTTTGTAGGCAGCCTCCATCGTTTCTTTGATCAATTTGGCGACGCGATCAGCGACCGGTGCCGGACATTCAACTAAGATGGAGTCATGGATCTGAAGCAAGAGCTGACACTCGTTGTGCTGCTCTTTTAGCTTTTGATGAACGTCAATCATGGCCAGTTTCATTATGTCGGCAGCCGTACCCTGGATAGGCATGTTTACTGCGGCACGCAAGGCGCCTTCGCGAACCATGAAGTTTGAAGATTTCGCATCAGGTGTTGGACGGCGACGTCCGAGCATTGTTTCGACATAACCCTGTTTTTCGGCCAGCTCGCGCGTGTCTTTAATGAATTCTTTGAGCCTTGGGCGGATTTCAAAATAACGATCGATGAAATGTTTAGCTGCTTTGAAATCCATGCCCGTGCTCTGGCTTAGAGCGTGCGGACCCTGACCATACATAATCCCAAAATTAACGGCTTTGGCCGCTCGGCGCATCTGTTTGGTGACATCTTCGGGAGTTCGGTCGTAGACTTGCGCGGCAGTCATCATATGCACGTCAATGTCATTGTTAAACATTTCGATAAGCTCCGTCTCATCCGCAATCGCTGCGGCCAGACGCAATTCAAACTGCGAATAATCGGCGCTAATTAATTTATGGTTTTTGTCGGCTTCAAAAGCAGTGCGAATCCGGCGTCCTAAATCGGTCCTAATCGGGATATTTTGTAGATTTGGATCGTGGCTGCTTAAGCGACCAGTTTGAGCCTGAGTCAGGCTGTATGTGGTATGCAGACGCGAATTATCATCAACCTGCTCTGGTAATGTGTCGATATAGGTGTTTTTGAGCTTAGTCACTTCACGGTACTGGGTAATTAAATCAATAATTGGGTGCTCGGCACGCAGTTTGTCGAGCTCACTAGCAGCTGTGCTATAGCCAGTTTTACCTTTCTTGATGCCTTTAGTGGGCAGTTGAAGTTTTTCAAATAGAATGTCGGCCAGCTGACTGGGCGAACTAATGTTAAATTCTTGATCAGCGTGTCCGTAAATTTGCTGCTCATAATCAGATATTAAGTCACCGACTTCATCAGAGAACTTTTTTAAATAGTTGGTATTAAGGTCGATGCCGACGTATTCCATATCGGCCAACACCGGTATAACGGGCCACTCGATGTCTTTTGCTAGGCTTGGAAATTTAGGAATCTTTTTAATTTCAACTACCTGCTGCTGATAAAGCTGGTTGATAACCGCCGTGAATTCGGGCGCTCGGGTTAAATATTCGGTTTTGTCCAGATCCTCAAACGCCGAACCGCCATAACTTAGATCGGTTTCGGCTAGCTCAGTTAAAGTTTGTTCGCGTCTTAGACTGTTGAGCAAAAAAGCGCCAATAAGCACGTCGTGATGTACCGGCGGCATCTTTAGACCGAGTTCCAAAAAAACCTTTAGGCTGGATTTTATATCGTAGCCGACCAACGGCGGCAAATCTTCTATTGCCTCTTTTACAGATGCGGGATCCAGTTTTTTTAAATCGAGGGTATAGGTTTGCTTGCCGTCGCCCAGCGTGATTAGTTCTGGCTTGCGGCCATGCTTACCGGCACAGCGGGTGTTGATAATTAAGTATTCGCCTTTTAAATTTAAGGCCTTCAATGACAGCTCAGAATCAATAATTGTGTGCTTCCCGGCTTTGAGTGGGTTGCTTGTGCCGCTGGCCTGGTGATGGTCTTCGATTGCAACCTGCATGATTTCCGGCAGCTGACGTGCTAGCGTGCGGAATTCTAAGTCCTGAAGCAGCTGCAAGATCTTTTCTGGATGGCTTTTGCTGCCATCTACTTCTTTTAAATCAAGCTTTATTGGCGCGTCGGTCCAAATTCTGGCTAACTCTTTGCTCAAATAGGCTAATTCTTTACCGGCCTCGAGTTTTTTGCGGGTGGTTTCTTTAATTAGGTCGAGATTTTCGTAAACACCATCAAGCGTTTTATAGGTTTTGAGCAGTTCTACTCCGCCTTTTTCGCCAATTCCCGGTACCCCCGGAATGTTATCAGACGAGTCACCTTTGATAGATTTTAGATCTAAAAATTGTTCAACTTTTATACCGTATTTAGTCTCAAAACTCTTTGGATTATACAGTTCAATGTTACTCAAGCCGGTTTTTAGAGCGTAGACATGCACATGCCCATTAACCAACTGGAGCATGTCCATATCAGAGGTCACCAGCAGCGTTTCGATATCTTTTGCTTTGGCCTGTACTGCCAGCGCGCCCATAATATCGTCGGCTTCGTAGTCATCAAGCTCGTATAGCGGCCAACCAAAGGCATCGAGCAATTCATGCAAGATCGGTACCTGCTCATAGAAATCAGCCGGAGCCGGCTTACGGCCGGCTTTATACTCTGGATACAGTGCTAAGCGTTTACGAATATTTGTCTTAGGCTTATCCCATGCCACAGCTACATAATCTGGCTTTAGCCGCTTAATTACCTCCAGGGCCATGGTCGCGAAACCGAAAACACCACCCGTTGGCTTGCCATCTTTTGTACTGAGATTTGGCATTGCGTAATAGCCACGATAAAAGACGCTTTTACCATCAATTACCACTAGCTTCTTGCGCTCGCTAACCTCTTTCGCCATCTTTTACAGTATACGCTAACTTCGCAGGCTAACCTTTTGCATCATAAGATTTGGGGCCAAACAGATTTCATATTGAATCCGTACATAAAAAGTACATATTCTGTATGGAATGTGTACGGTCGATTTTTTTGTTAACAAAAACTAGTCTTATCCCTAATATATCCGCTGCTCAGTAACGATCATGTCCAGACTAATGTCGTGTGGCTCCACCGGCAGGCTTTTTAACCTGCCAATTTCAAAGCAGATGCCAATTTTTTTTGCTTTCGGCTGAGTGGTTAGGAATTTATCATAGTACCCGCCGCCGTAACCAATGCGATGCAAGCTGGAATCAAATCCAAGCATGGGCACAATGATCACATCGAACTGTTCGGGAATTGGAGATGTGCCATCGATTGCAACAATCCTCCACTCCTCCGCGATCTTTCTAGAAGTAAAGAGCTTGCCGTCAAAAGCGAACCCACTGATATCCACCTCGCCCAGCTTAAGCAGTGGTTCATAGATGTGAACTGACTCCACATCTCGCCAGTTAATAGATTTATAAAGCTTTTCTAAGATTACCCTGCTTTTTACTGTGCGCTCCTCTGGGCTTAATGCCAACCGACTAGCTTTGAGCTGCGTCCTCAACTCTGGTTTGGATAATTGCATGTTTTCATTCTAAACTAATGCTTATGCTTCATCATCGCATTACGCGAACAGAACTTTTGCAGGCTCAGGTGGCATTGCTGGTCGCGATCGGGCTGCAGATCTTCACTCGGCACATCGGTAGCGAGCTTCTTCCTGGCTCTCAGTACATGATCATATTAACAGAGATCATACTAGCAATTTTGCTCGGTTTTACAGTTAACTTACATCACAAGCGAGCCCGCGACATACACCATGCAATGGCTGTTGTGTTGCTCGGCCTAATTTCAGCCGCCAACATTAGCGGTCTGATCTACGTCTTACATTCGCTGATCGTCGAGCATGGGGTTATCAGCGGCGAAAAGCTGCTTGCGGCCGCTTTGGCAATTTTTATGACTAATATTATAGTTTTTGCCCTATGGTATTGGGAAATTGACAGTCCAGGACTTACTCGCACGGTTTGGTCGAAATACGATAAGGATTTTGAATTTACGCAATATGAACTGAAAGACGAGTTTCCGGATTGGCAACCTCAGTTTGGCGATTACTTATATCTATCCGTTACAAATGCAGTGAATTTCGCCCCGTCTGATGCTCGGCCACTTACTTTGCAGGCAAAATTCCTAATGGGCGCTCAATCGTTGGTAGCAGTCTTTACACTCGCCCTCGTGCTGGCTCGCTCAGTCAGCATCCTAGGCTCCTAAAAATTTTATTCGCCTCCGGCGGCTTCGTGCAATACTTTGGCCGACAGAGCAATCTGTCTCATGGCCGTCGCTGCCTTTTGATATTTAGTAGGCTGTGACTCCTGCTCTTCGTTTCGAGCAACTGGCAAGGAATCAGTAAGTATGTAAACTTGAGGACTATTTAGACTAGTATCAAAGCTAGGATCCAGAAGTTGAGCAGCTTTGCGCATCTGCGTTGCAAACTGAATGCCGGCATTAGCAACCCTTGCAAACGCAAGAGATCGATCTAAAAGTTCAGTGTTGTCTTCAAAAAAACTTCTCGCGATTTCTTCCCCGTCAGTAGATGAAGAAACAGTCAAAGTGACAGGCTCACTGCTACCTAACAATTCGCTTCCGACTACTAACTGAGCATACTCTGCTTCAGTAGGATATCTACCTAGTTTGTCTTTTAATCCTATTACATTTGGGTTAACTACTTCTGTAGCGGTATCCATAAGGCGCTGTCCGACTGCGAAATATACGGGCTTAAATAATGGAAAGTCTCGAACAAGTACACCACCTCTGTCCTGCCAGTTCGCCACACCACCAGTTAGGACAAAAGCATCTACGCTCAGGGAATCGACTCTCTCATCAGGATCAATTAAGCTTCGGTTCATTGGAGCCTGTATGCCTGATTGTTCTACGAAGCCGACCTGCGTATCGCGATCGATTGCAGTAATTTCCGTATTATCACGAAGAACTTTATTTTTGCCAATTTTACCCACAAGATCGAAAAGCTCAGCGCTGTTGGGTTCTTGGCTTAGCGGAAAATCTAGTCTCTCAGCAATTTGCGGAATTAATTCATTAGCTAATTGGTATACATTGTCACCGAAGTGAAATGTATTAAAATTGCGTTCGGCTACGTTGGTCATACATTCTCCTATTGCAAATATACTATATAACTTTAGAGTACCTTATGCAAGTTTATTTTTATAACAAACTTGTTCTTGTACAATGGTGGCAATGAAGGATAAAAAAGTTTTAGTATTTGTTGGCATGGCTGGAGCCGGCAAGAGTGTTTGCGTAGATTTTTTGAAAGCAAAGGGCCTACCTTCCGCCTACTTCGGCGGCATCACGCTGGATGAAATAAAGAAGCGAAACATGGAGTTAAACGCCGCCAGCGAAAAGTTTATTAGAGAAGACATTCGATCTAAAGAAGGCAAAGGTGCCTACGCCGTCCGCATCATTAAGCAAGTTGAGGAAGAGTTTGAGAAAGGCCACAAATACGTTGTCGTAGATGGCCTATATAGCTGGACAGAATACAAAATCTTTAAAGATAGCTTTGGTGAAGCTGCGGTAATTATCGCTGTTGTCTCGCCCGAAAAGATTCGACACCAGAGGCTATTTGCCCGCCGAATTAGACCCCTCACCGAGGAGGAAGCCCGCAGCCGAGACTACGCAGAAATCGAAAACCTCGAAAAAGGTGGCCCGATCGCCAACGCGGATTACTTCTTAGCCAACGACAAAAACGTCGAAGAGCTTGAAGCGGATTTATCAAAGTTATTAAAAGAAATTGGCGTCGAACTTACTTGATATAATCGTGAAGCTTTTTGGCATCACGGTGTTTGCGAAGCTTAGCCAGTGCTTTGGCTTCAATCTGACGTATACGCTCACGGGTAACAGAGAACTCCTGCCCGACTTCTTCTAGAGTGTGGCTTTTGCCGTCTTCGAGACCAAAGCGAAGCTTGAGGATCTTTTGTTCGCGCTCAGTTAGAGCACCCAGCATATCTTTAACCTGCTCTTTGAGAAGTTGGCCAGTGGCGGATTCCTCTGGAGAAACGGTGTCTTCGTCTTCGATAAAGTCAGCCAAAACTGAATCCTCTTCGTCGTCGCGGATTGAGGCGTCGAGTGAACTGATATCCTGCTTAATTTTCATGATGTGCTCGACCTTGTCGACATCGATTTCCATTTCTTTGGCTATTTCTTCGTTGGTTGGCTCGCGGTTAAGCTCTTGAGTCAGACGACGTTGGGTACGAAGCAGCTTGTTAATCGTTTCGACCATGTGTACTGGGATGCGAATGGTACGGGCTTGGTCAGCGATAGCACGCGTAATAGCCTGTCGAATCCACCAAGTGGCGTAAGTAGAGAATTTAAAGCCCTTATCTGGGTCAAACTTCTCAACCGCTCTAAGCAAACCAGTGTTGCCTTCTTGAATTAGATCAAGAAGATCCAGACCTCGGCCTACGTAGCGTTTGGCAATCGAAACAACCAGACGCATGTTAGCCTCGGCCATTTCGTCTTTGGCCTTTTTGTCACCAGCCACGACTCGTTGAGCCAAAGCCAATTCCTCTTCGGCACTGAGCAGTGGGATTTTGCCAATTTCACGCAGATATAAACGAACTGAGTCATCAGCGACATCATCATCAAGATAAACGGCTGCGGCTGGCGCGGCGGCTTCCTCTTCTTCGGGCTCCTCAGCCTCCCATACACTGTTTAGTGCAGGGTCAATGCCGGCAGTAGTTATTTCAATGTTAGAGTCCGCCAATTCGGTGTATAGAGCGTCCAGCGCCTCGGCATTTTCTGGGGTTTCGGGGAATACTTTAAAGATTTCTTTTTGATCGATGTGACCCTCTTTTTTGGCCAATTCAAAAAGTTCTTCCCGCTGCTTATCTATCGGTAGCTGATCGTCGGCTGGTTTAGCTGCCTTTTCCTTAGGTTTCTTTGCCACTCATGGCTCCTTTCACGTTGTTTAATAATGCGTCGTAGTTTTTGACCTGTTCGAGTATTTCGCGCGTTGTTTTATCATCCGCACCAGACAACTCGTCGGCCAATTTATTTTTCTGAGTTTTTATAAATGTTTCTACCAATCGTGCCTGCAATCGAGCGGCTTCGTAATGAAGCTCGTTTAGCTCGAGGCCTTGGTATAGTTCCTCGTAGAGTAATGACTCTATTTTAACATAATCAGCAAGTTTTTGCACCTGTTTGCTGTCTTTGCCGCCGAAGTCTGGATGTGTTTTTAAAAACTTTAACAGATCTTTGGCTTCATCGGTAAACAACATTTGAGGCTCGATCAACTCTAAGAATTCACGCAATGTAATCCGCATTAACATTAGGCTTAAGAAATTATCTTGAGTTTTTTTGTTTTCGACAGCGATTTTGTCTAGCTTGGCAGGCTCGATTTTAACTCGACGACGTCTGGTTTCTGGAGTTGTAGCAGGTGTCTTTTGGAGCTTTTGGTCTAAAGCTTCGGGATTAATATCTATCGACTTAGCAATGGCATTTATATAATGATCGCGCTCGACGTCATCTGTTAAGCCACGTACGACTGGCAATAAAATGTCGCTGTATTGGCGTTTACCCTGAGCTGAAGTCGTATCTAGTTCCTTTAAATAGCGTTTCATTAGCCAATCCAAGGCATATTCATTGTTTGAAATGGCTGCTTGCCATAATTTTGGATCTTTTCGAATCAATTCATCGGGGTCCTTATGGCCAGGAATTTCAATTACACTTAGCGAAACTTTTACTCGGCTAGCGATTGGGATGGCGCGCTCGGTCGCAGCCACACCGGCCTTATCTGCATCAAATGCCAGTCTAATATCTCCGGTGAATCTCGACAGAGCTTTTAGATTTGGCTCGGTTAAAGCCGTGCCAGCAGTAGCTACCACTTGCCTGACGCCGGCCTGGTGGCTGGCGATAACATCAAGATTGCCTTCGACCATGACGACGAATTTTGACTTGCGGATCGTCTCTTTGGCCAGATGTAGACCATAAATGTGTCGGCTTTTATCATATAAAACTGTTTGCGGTGTATTGATATATTTTGGCGCGTTGGCATCGTCTTCTAAGAGTCGCGCAGTAAAGCCAATCACCCTGCCCTGTGGATCTTGCAGCGGAATCATAATACGACCACGGAACATGTCTTGTATGCCGCCACGGTAGGCCTGAGCACTAATACCCGCCTGCTTCATTTCCGTTTCATTGAAGCCTTTTGACTTAGCGAAATCTATCAGAGCCGTGCCATTATTTGGGGAATATCCCAGCCGCCATTCAAGTGCAGTTTCCTTTGTAAAAGCCCGTTTTTTAAAGATATATTCGAGAGCCTTTTTGTGTTTGCTAAACTGTACTTGATAAAATTTGCTGCTCAGTTCAAGCAGCTCGTAAATTCTCTCTTTGTTTGGCCCGCCAGACCGTGGCGAACTACGATATTGTTCGATATCTATGCCGGCTTTACGTGCTAATAGTTCAAGCGCGCCTTTAAAATCTAATCCCTCAACTTCCATGATAAAGCTAAACATGTTGCCACCCTTGCCTGAGCTGAAGTCATGCCAAATCTGCTTCTCGGGACTAACCATAAAGCTAGGCGTTTTCTCAGCGCTAAATGGACTCAGGCCACGCCAATTCCGTCCGGCGCGTTTCAGCTGAACATATTCTGAGATCACATCCTCAATTGATAATCGACTTTTAACTTCCTCAACAGCGTCCATAAGTAAACCTATTGTACTCTAGAAGGATTTCGAATTCCGATAAGTGAAATAACTCCGCCAGCCATTATTAGGAATGCGACTGATAGAATGCCGGCACGGAAGGCCTCCACAGAAGCCTGACTAAGAATTTCATAATCGATATAGCCCTTTTCGGCTAGTCCTGGCGGATAGGTAACAAGTGGCGTCTGCTTAAGCTCATTTATTTGCGTAGGATTATAGTATCCATCGCCCAATTTATCGAGCGAACTGCCGAATTGACTGGCAACTATCGCGCCAACCGCGGCAACCGCCAGCAGTCCCGCTATTCTGGCAACCGCATTGTTGACAGCCGAAGCAATACCGGCCTGTTCTTTAGCAACATCACCAAGAATAGTGGCTGTTAGAGGTGCGACCGTTAGAGCCAGACCTAATCCAAATACAATGATCCCTGGGAAAAGTTGAGTCCAATAGTTAACATCTGCTGGAGTACCCATCATTAGAAGAAAACCTGATCCGGCTATCAGCGGCCCAAACCCCATAAATAGTCTGGGCCCGAGTTTGGCGGATAAGGCACCGATCCTTGAAGACAGCAGAAAAAGTATTAAAGTTACGGGTAGCAGCGAAAGACCCGCTTCCAGTGCCGAATAACCTGATACTTGCTGTAAAAACACCACGATAAGGAACATGCCCGCGGTCAGACCAGCATAAATCGCCAAGGTAGCGACATTTCCAACACTGAAATTATGATTTCTAAACAAACCGAGCGGCAGCATTGGATTTTTGATGCGTCTTTCGTGCAGTATAAAACCGACCAATAGTATGATTCCTAAGACTAACGGCAAATATATTAAGGGTTCGGTCCAACCATAATGTGGTTGCTCTATTAACGCGAAAACAGTTCCACCCAAACCAAGCGCGCATAGCACCGTTCCAAAAATATCAACTGAAGGTTTAGCCGATTGCTCTCTTTTGGGTACGGAAACATGCTTTAACAGATAAAGCGTGATAGTAATCGGCAAGATATTTATAGCAAAAATCCAGCGCCAAGAGGCCGAATCCACCAAAATTCCACCCAATAGCGGACCAATGATAAAAGCGATACCCGTCCAGGCCGTCCAACTACCAATTGCCTTACCCTGCGCCCTACCTGAAAAAGTGGCAATAATAAGCGCGAGTGAGCTAGGAACTAATAACGCACCTGCTACACCCTGCAGAGCCCTGGCAAAAATTAGGAATTCACTATTTGGAGCGGCAGCACACAAGATTGAGGTGGCTCCGAATCCAAGCAGCCCGATGTTAAGAATCCTTTTTCTGCCAAAAAGATCGGACAGAGAGCCAGCGATCAAAATAAAAGATCCGAGTGTCAGCATGTAGGCATCCACTACCCACTGTTGAGCCGATAGGCCGCCGCCCAAATCACGCTGAATGGCTGGGAGGGCTACGTTGACAATGGCACTATCCAAAAACGCCACGAAAGACGCCAGTATGCTTACCACCAGCACCAAGCGTTGCTGCTTAGTCATGTCCATAGCATAACAGACGGCTCTTCCCCTCGGTCAGACGCTTATGGTTTAATTAAGGGATGTCCCCTCAACCACCACCTCGGCCCACTCCTCAGCAGGAGCAAGCCAACCGTGGCACTTACATCCCTGATAGTGTGAAATCTGCCATGGATAAACAAATGCAGCGAAACTTGCCGCCTCATTTGCAAAAATACGCCGGCGCGTACATGCAGCAGCAGGTTTATGATCCTAGTATGAATTCGAGAGCTGGTCGCCCGATGCAAAATGGCGCGCCGCCGCCAACCTATCACCCAGTTACGCACCTGCCCCGTGAAAGTCATTACGTGCAGTATCAAGGTGATAGCCGTCCTCCGACCGAACCTGAACCAGTAGGCGATCAGCCCCCGGCCACATTTAACCCTGATCAAGCCTACGATTTTATTAATGAGCCTCTGCAAGACCAAAATAGTCGATCAATTTTACCTAGTAACAGTTCATTGCCAATGCGGATCGCGATATTTGGAGGTGGACTTGTCATTTTGCTGATCGCGTTTGTAGTAATTAAGGGCTTTTTAGGCGGTGGCGGGTCTTCAGTTGCTTTAACAACTGTCGCGCAAGACCAAGAGGCGATTATCCACTTAACCGACAATGCACAGCAGCAAACTGATCTTTCAGATGCAAACAAAAACTTCTCGGCCACGGCAAGTCTAAGTCTAAGTAGTTCTCAATCTGACTTGATAACTTATATGACAAAAAACGGCACAAAAGTAAAATCTAAAGAATTGGGTTTAAAAATTAGCAAAACAACCGACGCACAGCTTGTATCAGCCGCTTCGGCAGCCACTTACAACGAAACCTACAAGAGCGTGATGCACACTAAAATATCTAGCTATATGAACGACTTAAAGTTGGCTTTTCAAGAGACATCTGGCCCAAATGGTCAGGCGCTACTCAATAGTCAATACGAGCAAGCCAAACTTCTGCTGATTCAGCTGGACGACACCAAATCATAGCTGTGTTTGATTAGACCTTGTACTTCTTCCCAGCCGAGCTGGCCGGTTAAAATCATGGTGTTCCAGTGCTTTTTATTTAAGTGATAGCCCGGCATAACTTCTTCGTATTTGTCGCGCAGTAATTTACTGAGTTCGGGGTCGCATTTCAGACTTATCCTTACTGGTTGTTTTCCTTCAGGAATCAGGGCAAACATTTTATCACCGACTTTATAAACAGCTACTTCTTCGCCAAAAGGATAGTCTAAACGGGCATTTGGCATGCTCAACACGTAATCCTCTACTGTTTTGTGATCCATAGTAGCCATTATAAAACTACCGGCTGCTGTTTAGGATTTTTCTAACCTGAAGATAAGCGAGTTTAGGCTTAAAAGATGAGTCCCACATCAGATCATTACCAAATTCTAGTGGGTAAGTATCGTACTCGGTCGTTGAGCCATACTTATCGGTAATCCCCCAACTACTGTAGGCAACGCAATTTGGCTGCTTGAGACAAACATTTAATACCATGGTGTAATCTTTGGCTTGTTGGGATGTGCCGTCTTCGCCAAAGACATCAATTTCAGAAATGCGGGCTATTAGACCGCGATTAGCCAGCTCCTGCATATGCCACGACAATACCTCAGGATCAATCCGATCACCCGCCTCATGAATGTGCGCTTCAAATCCTACACCGTCTAGTGGAACGTTGGCTGATTGCAGGCTATCAACCAATCGCAGCATTGCCTCCCAGCGGGGCCCATCAGCTTCAAGGCCATAGTCATTTATATACAACTTTGCATTGCTATCGGCTGAATGCGCAGCCCTTAGTGCTGTCGTGATATATCCTTGCCCCATAGCGTTATACCAAATATGTCGGCGTAGTCCATTGCCACTGGCTTGATAATCTGCGTCTTCGTCCGAAAGTGGCTCGTTAATGACATCCCATTCGTTAACACGGCCTTTGAAATGGGACATAACAGTCGTAATATGGTCGGTCATGATTGCCTGCAGCTTATCTGCAGGTGCGTTGCGTATCCACCTTGGATTGGCTTCGCCGAAAACTAAAGCATGACCATGAATTGCAATGTTATTTTTAATGGCCGTGTTGACCAAAAAGTCGGCTTCATTGAATGAATAAACTTTTTGTTGCGGGTGAATGAACTGAGCTTTTAACTCGTTTTCTGGTGTCCAAATGTTGAATTTGTTAAGAGCCAAGTTTCTGTATTTTGCATCTGTTAAAAGTGGGCTCAAGGCTACCGCTGCACCAAATTTAATACGCCCGCTGGTGACTTGTTTTGAAACTGAATCGGTTAAGCCATCAGTCAGCTTTACTGTGTCAGATTCAGCCTGTAGCTTCATCGAGGCAACATGAAAGCTTTGGTTGCCTTCGGCAGATAATCCGATCCACAGCCTGCCGGACTCAAAAACAGGAGCGGCATTAAATTCAAAAATCAATTTGCCATCAGCATACAGAGTAACCTGATTGTTATGTTTTTCAATTGATAATTTTTTTGGGGCTGCTAGACTTGGATATTTACGTACCGTAACAGGGCTAGAATCTTTGCCATTCCACAAACTAATCTTTGTTATATTTCCCTCATTTTTTATTTCTAAACTTGCCGGCTCGTATCTCCATTCGTCATAAACTATTGGCACGCCCTCATAAAGCCTAAAAGCAGCACCGCTCACAAAACCATTAGTCGATAATTCTATCTTAAAATCACCCTTGTATGTCAGTGATGGGCCCGCCAGATTAACCGGAGGATTTGGCCGGTTAGTTCCGTCCTGGTCTACAATGGTTCGATTAAGTGGCAATATATTAATGCCGTCACCACTTGCCGATGCGCCAGCAAAGTGTGACCAGTCATGGCCTCCTATAAGATCAATTGTTTGAGGCGGCTTGCTACCCAGAAGCATTACCAGCGCCACGACAATTAGCAACACTGCTCCGACTGAGAAATAAATGATTTGCTTTTGTGAAAATACCATATGCGAGAATTTATACTATCATAAAATCGCTAAAACTATTGCTTTTATGTGATTTAATTGTATACTAAATACCCAAAGTACGGTTAAGGTGGTAGTCCGCACGCTATATAACTACAGGAGCGCATAAATGCCACTAATTAACACGAAATCCTTTAATCGAATTCGCACAATTATAGCTCTCGCAGCTGTTACAATTGTTAGTCTAACTCCTCTAAACGTTTTGGCAGCGACTACAACGCCAAGCACCGTAACTAACCCTCTACCTGCCGCCAAAATTTCATTCACTTTTGATGATGGGCTAGCTAGTACCTACACTCAGGCCTTCCCAGCGCTTAAGGCTAATGGCCTGACCGGAACGGATTACGTTATCACCGGCTGTGTTGGCATGACAACTGCAACGAACACATGCCGTGCCAATGACTCAACGCCGTATATGAGCTGGACACAAGTTAAAGCGCTCCAGACCGCCGGCTGGGAAATTGGTTCTCACAGCGTCACCCACCCCTATCTTGCTACAAGCGACGCGACAGACGGACAGCCCAATGTATTAACTGCTGCACAAGTCACTACCGAGCTAACAAAAAGCAAAGCCGACCTGGCTGCTCAAGGCATTAATGCTACGGCCTTTTCTAGCCCATATGGGGATTATAACGGCGCCGTCTTAGCACAAATTGCTAAATATTACTCCTCTCAACGTGGTTTCGCTGACCAAAACAACAATGACTGGCCATACAACGACTACATAATTAATGATTACCACGTCGAAGGTAAAACAACTGTCGCTCAAGTTAAGGCAAAAATTGACGATGCCATTGCTAACAAGCGTTGGCTTGTTTTGACCTTTCACGATATCAAGACCCGCGCCAGCAATAACGCAGACGATTATGAATGGAGTACTGCTAATCTGACTGCAGTAGCCGCTTATGCCAAAACCAAAATAGCGGCCGGTGTTTTAGCTCAGACTAATATCACTAAAGGTCAGCTAACAAGCACAACTAACCTTTTGCCAAATAGCAGCTTTAATAATGGTCTGGCAGATGGCTGGACAACGAATAATGCCACTCTAGTTAAGTCTGACTCAGCTGGTAATGGCAGCTATCCTGATCCGACTAAATCGCTCAATATAAAAAGCCCCGCAAGTGGTGGAGCTTACCTGTTCTCCCCTAAAGTTGCCGTAAACTCCAGCACCACGTACGCTTTTAAAAATTATGTCTATATGCAATCATTTACATCTGGTGAAGTTTCTTTTTACGTCGATGAATATGATCTAAATGGCAACTGGATATCCGGTAAATATCTAGGTGGAGACCGTCGCGCATTTGCAGAAAACATGAATTACGCCTACAAGCCTACATCGGCTGCGGTAGCATCAGCCAGCCTCCAGATCGGGGCGACAGGAGCTGGTATAAACGCCTACGTGGACAACACCCAAATGTTTGCAGTCCAGATTGATTCGACACCTCCAGCAGTAACACCAACACTAATCTCTAATGGCACGTTTGAAGGTGGGTTTACAGGCTGGTCAACAGATAGCCCTGCGACAATAGCTCTGAATTCAGCCGGCAACGGTAGCCCAAATAATCCTACAAATTCAGTCTATGTAACGACTGCAGCCAGCAACAAGCATTTGTTCTCCCCCCGTGTAGCCGCTGATTCAACTAAAAGCTACACAATTAATTCATACTTGAATCTTAAAACAATCAGCGGTGGTGAAGTCGGCTTTTACATCGATGAATACGACCTAAATGGTAATTGGATATCAGGACAATATAAAACCGGCGTACGCGTAGTTAGAAACGGCGACGTTACTATTTCCTATACACCGTCATCTGTAAATGTTAAATCCGCCAGCCTACAAGTAATCGTGGTCGGAAACTCAAGCATTACCGCATATTTCGACGACGTTCGCTGGTATCAAAACTAATATCTCCCTTACCATAAGCATATTAAATAATATGCTTTACATCTTGTCAGCATTATGTATAATTAATCGCTAAGAGAGCTTGGGATCTCCACGAGGGTACATCTGTCACACGTGAGCAGATGTGGTTCGTGTACCCAAATTCTCTAAATTAACAGGGAGGACGTACTATGTACGGAGGCAAAGGCGGTGGAGCAGCATCAGCAGCAACAACTGTTGCCGGTGCAGTAGTTCTACCAAACACAGGTGGCAACCAACTATTAATGGTTGTATCACTAGTTAGCATTATCGTCGGTGGGGTCATTTTGCTTTCAACAGTAGCACGACTTGTCGCGCAGCGAACCTACAAGGTTTAATCGCGTCAGTCTGCAAAACAAAGGGAGGGGATCGGGTACGTCATTGGCGTAGTCTATCCCCTCTTTTTTGTTAAAGGACTATATGAATAAAGAGAAGATTCGATTCTATACACTGGTTGGCCTGTTTTTTATACTGGCTGGCTTACTGATGAGTTCACAGCATTTTATTAAACATTGGCAAACTGCCAACGCTCAACCAGTTTTTGCGGCATCGCAGCAGCAAACAGCAGCCGTTAAAGAGAAGGCAACAATTTCTGGTGAGCCATCCCACATCGATATACCGGCCGCAGGCATCTCCATTGAAGTGGCACCCGGCTACTACAATCAAAAGTCGCAAACCTGGACGCTGAGCCTAAATAAAGCCCACTACGCTGTTATGACTCCCCCGCCCAACAACGCCAGCGGCAATACATTTATCTATGGTCATAACCGTAAAGAGGTTTTCTCAAAGCTCCTAAATGTCAAAAAGGGTGACCAGGCAGTTGTCACAACAACTAACGGACACAAGTTCACCTATGTGATGGCCAGCCGACATGACACTAGCCCAACCGACAGCTCGCTTTTTGACTACAAGGGCGCGCCAATCCTAACTTTGCAGACCTGTTCAGGTTTTTGGTATCAAAACCGCAGCCTATTCGTTTTTGATCTGCAGAAAGTCGTCTAGAAATGCTGCTACAGATCCTCTTTTATCTCTTTATCGCCATCAGCGTTATCGACATAATTCATCTTGGGGCATACCTTGTTGGAGCCAACTTTTATGACATATGGCAATATCGCCGCCGAGCTCGCTTCCCTTCGAGAAACCACCATAAGCTTCAGCCAAAAGTTTCTGTCTTGATACCGGCTCACAACGAATCAATCGGGATTATCCGCTGCCTAGACTCAGTGCGGGTTAACACTTACCGAAAATTAGAGATTATAGTCATAGATGACGCTTCCACCGACAACACAAAAAGCTTGGTTAAGCAGTACATTGCCAAATATCCTAAACGCGATATACGACTTATGTACAAGCAAAAAAATTCTGGTAAAGCCGAGGCTCTCAATCACGCTCTCAGACGCGGCACAACCGGTGATCTTATCATGACTCTTGACGCCGATTCAGTACTGCACCGCAAAAGCATCACCAACGCTGTGAGCTATTTCCATGATCCAAGGGTTGTAGGAGTTGCTGCTAACGTGCGAATACTCGACAGCGTATCGATCTTAGGCTTGCTGCAAAAATTCGAACACATGATCGGCTACCGTTCAAAAAAGTTCTTCTCGATTACCAACAGTGAATATATTATCGGTGGTGTTGCTTCGACCTATCGTCGTGAAATCTTAAAACGAGTGCGATTTTATGATAACGATACAGCTACTGAAGACATCGGGCTAAGCCTTAAAGTCATATCGGCCGGCAACCGCGACCAGCGCATTATTTATGCATCTGATGTTTTGGCAATGACCGAGGGCGTACGCACCTTTAAGGCGCTGGTTAAGCAACGCTACCGCTGGAAGCTGGGCAGTATGCAAAACCTTATGAAGTATCATGGCTTGATCCTGAACCGCGGCAAGCAATACAGCAAAGGTCTAACTTTTTACCGCTTACCGATGGCGATTTTTGGCGAAATAATGCTGCTACTTGAACCGCTGGCTATTCTGTACGTGCTCTACGTCTGTTACATGCTACTGAACCCATCGATGATCATCGGCGCCTACATGACAATTACAGTGTATTTGCTGCTCAATCTCTGGCCAGACGAGCACATGAGTTTTTGGAAAAAGATCAAAATGAGTCTCTACACGCCGATGATGTACTTCGTGTTTTACCTGATGAACATCGTGCAGTTGGCCGCAATTTTTCGCTGCTTGTTTAACTGGCGCGAGGCAATCAATCTTAAAAAGGTATCTGGAACTTGGGTCTCACCACAGCGCACCGGCGCTGACAACATTCAATTTTCTTAATCAGACTGTTTCTGAAACCACTCTAGGTAGTGCTGAAGTTCGGCAATTGAGGCCTGGATGTCATCAAAAGCCCGATGGACTTCTTTTTTTTCAAATTGGACATCATATTTTGCCTGCATTAACACCTTCCAAGCGCTAACATCAAGCATTCGGTAGTGAAGCTTCAGGTCAAGCTCTGGCCACCATTGCTTAATAAAATTACGATCATTATGAATGCTGTTGCCTGCCAGCAAAGCCGGCTCCTCACCAAAATGTTGTTCAAGCAGCGCAATGAGCTCTTGCTCGACTTGTTCGCTAGATTTACCAAAATCCAATTTATTGACGAATTCATCGCGATTGGCAGGATAATCTGCCCACCATTTATTTTTTTGCATCCGTTCAACCACCACATCTTTGGGTTGCTTAACAATTGCCTCGTAACTGCCTAAAGTTTTGAATTCAAAATCTGTCACCTCGGCCGCTACCTCTAGAATCACATCCTCTAAAGGATCCAGCCCGGTCATTTCCAAATCCACCCACAAAATTTTGGTAGGCGCCGCTCTTTTATCAATCATTGCCTACATCATAGCAAAATAGTTGGCTTTTAGGCGGTCGCAGGTTGTTTTTCTTGAACTCGAGCAGTGCTTAATGCATTGCTATACCATTGGAGCTCTTCAAGAAGCTTTCTCAGTGTGGTTTGTGGGCCATAAGGGTTGGCTTTAACTGTTTCGTTCAAATTGCCGTCTTCATCGATCAGTTCGCTCATCCCTGTCATGGCCACAAAATTAGGTATCGGCACCGCCTTGCTCTCAGATAATACTTCTTTCAGGTCGGTAGCAGCACGCACACCAGCAGCAGCACCATGCGAAACAACAGCGACCGGTTTCCGGTTCATCTCCCACGTAACATAATCAAGCGCATTCTTGAGTTCAGCCGGAATAGAGTGATTATATTCGGCGGTTACAAAAACATAAGCGTCAAACTCGGTTAATTTATCTAGCCACGGTTTGACCTCGACACTGATTTTACGGTCAGGATTGAAGCGGGGTGAGACTGGTTCGTTAAAAAACGGCATTGGATAATCTTTAAGGTCAACTAGCTCCGCATCGATGTCTTCAAATTCAACCGTCCCGTTAACAACCCATTTGGCTTGTTTCAATGTTTGTCGGTTGGGACGAGTCGTGCCGACGATAACTGCTAATTTCATGTTTTACCCCTTTGTGCTATACTTTTTATAGTTTATACATATCAGTATAAGCCTAATACTATACTTTGTAAAGTAATGAAAACTCAATCTGTTACCAAACCAATTGAACCCCGTGTCGGCTGCATCGCCAGCGCCATGGAAATAGTCGGCAACAAATGGACCGCGCTAATTTTGCGCGACCTTTTTAGCGGTCCAAAACGCTTTTGTGAGCTGGAAAAATCAGTCGGCACTATCAATCCCCGCACCCTTTCTCAACGCCTCGATACCCTCGAGGAGCACGGCATTATCACCAAGCACAACTTCGCTGAGGTACCGCCCCGCACCGAATACACACTGACCGACAAGGGTCAAGATCTTTTGCCTATACTCCGGCAAATGGCCGCTTGGGGTACCAAGTACAACAGCGAAAGCCCGGACTATTGCTAGTTTTTGGCTTCGAAGTCGAGGGCTGCTGAGTTAATGCAAAATCGCTGGCCAGTAGGCTGGTCGGGTGCGTCTTCAAACATATGGCCAAGGTGACTGCC
>CAZXDL010000003.1:72203-90290 GCA_964639505.1 uncultured Candidatus Saccharibacteria bacterium
GCTGGCCAGTAGGCTGGTCGGGTGCGTCTTCAAACATATGGCCAAGGTGACTGCCGCAATTAGCGCAAATTACTTCGGTGCGAGTCATACCGTGACTGTCATCCTTCTGTAAGATAACGGCTTTGGTGTTAGCTGCGTCATAAAAACTGGGCCAGCCACTGCCACTGTCAAATTTGGTGTCACTTTTAAAGACGACCGCGCCGCAAGCCATGCAGACGAAATCGCCCGTTCCTTTTTCATTTAACAGCTTGCCGCTAAAGGGCGCCTCGGTGCCTTTTTCACGCAAGATGTGATACTGCTCAGGGGTTAATTTCTTTTTGAAATCGTCCTCAGTCATGTCCGTTGACATTATTTGTCATCCTTTGGCTTATCAAGCTTATTTAATCTAAAGACTTTGTAGATTAGATATATAGCAGCCAGTACGAATATAAAGCTAATCAATGCATAGGCGAACGCGCCCCAAGTGAAGGTAGCAGCGCGGCCGTTAAATGTTAAGGTAAAGGCTCTTTGGCTCAATGCCTGGCCAAAAAACAGTGTGAAGGCTGGGTCAATGAAGCTAGCAATCAGCTGCTTCATCAAAGCCTGGGCCTGAAGACCGATAACAAAACCAATAGCCACGCCGACAACCGCGTTATCGCGCAAAAAGTCTACAAAGCCGCCGGCAAATTCCTCTGGGGCAGTTACTAATACTGTGGCGCGCGATTTGCGCTTACGTTTGCTGCTGGCCGTTTCGAAACGGATAGGCGTGCCGGTAGTTACGTCTTGGGCCTTTTCTATATTCGATTTAGTCTTTTTGGCAGCCATAGTTCCTCTTAAGCTACATTTTATCAGGTGCAGTGATTCCGAGTAAGCCCAATCCGTTTTTAAGAGTTTGCGCGTAAAGTCCGAGCAGACCTAGTCTGACAGCTTGCCTTTCGTCATCCAATACTCGGTTGTTTTCATAAAACCGATTAAACGTTTGAGCTAGTTCGTATAGATATGTCGCAATCAAGTGCGGCATGAGTTCATCAACTGCTTTATCAACCACCTCTGGATATTCGCTTATTTTGCGCGCCAACGTACGCTCACCGGCTTCAAAAACCACACCTTCTGGCAAATCTGGGCTAACACCGGCTTTTTTAATAATGGATTGGGCTCGAGCGTGCGCGTATTGCAAATATGGCCCACTGTTACCTTCTAAACTAACTGATTCGGCTGGATCATAAATAATATCACCGCCGGTGCGGTTTTTTAAGAATGAGTACTTTACGGCACCAAGTACTGTTTCAGGATTTTCTTGATTGTTTCGAGCACGATTAGCCTCATCGGCGGCACTCAATACATCTATCGCCCGCAGAATGTTTCCCAAACGACTGCTCATCTTGACCCCGCCGGCCAATTTAACCATCCCGTGAGTTAAATGTGAGGTACCTGCGACTAGTTCTGGCGCAAACTGCTCAACGCTTTTTAAAACTACAGCTAGGTATTGTTCTTGTTCGTTACCGGTGATAATAATTGATCGATTTGGATGATAGTCTTCATTTTTTAGGATCACCAATCCGACATCTTTGGTCTCATATGTAGGCAGGCCTTCTGAATTTATAAATACCCGAGTATGCAGGCCGTGTTTTTCGCCATCAAATACAATGGCGCCATCGCTTTCTTGGTAGACTTTGCCAATCTGTTCTCTTACGGCTTTAATGCCAATTGGTGCTGTCTGGCTTTCGGGATAATATTTTTCAAACTTTGTGCCTATGCTGTCATAGAAACTGTCAAAATAATCATAACTCCACTGTCGGCAGGTCCAATAAATGCGTGCTAGCGGTGAATCATGATCATCGACATCGTGTATTCTGTAGATTCGCTTATTAAGTTCAACGATTTCTGCTTTTGCCTGCTCGTCTTCGTCATATGCTTGCGTGCCACGAATATAATGCTCGGCCAACCACTCCGATTGATCTTTAATTTGTAGAAGCCCGTCTGGATTTTCGCCTTTTAGCTCGTTTAGGACCGACCACATGGTTTTCCCAACATGCAGGCCAACATCACCACCAAAATTGACGCGATGAACTTCGGCACCGGCGTTTTCTAACAGATTAGAAATTGCATCGCCGACTACGCTGGTATACAAATGCCCGGCATGCAAAACCTTAAAAGGATTCGGGTCTGAATACTCCGCCACGATTACCTGGCCGGCAAGACTTTTGGCCGGCTGGTTTTTAAGCGCCTGAAACAGGGTTGTGTCATTTAGTTTTAAATTTATAAACCCTGGCCCCGCCACGCTGATTTCAGAAGCTTCATTCTTTAATGTGTCGCTTAGTTTTGCTCCCAACGCCTCACCAATTTCGCGTGGATTTTTGCCAACAGTTTTGGATAGCTGCAGCGCGACGTTCGTCGCATAGTCGCCAAACTGTTCGTCGGGTCGAGTCAACTCAACTTCGACCTCGACATTAAATAATTCTTTGACAGCGGCGGCTACCTTTTCCTCTAAAACTTCTTTCATTACTCACAGTTTAGCAGAAGTTATTTTACCGAAGGGCTTGTCATCTCAATCTGGCGAACCATCACACCCTGCATTTCATAGCGGTGCTCGCCAGTGACGATACAGCCAAGCTTGCTATAAAAATCCATGGCGTCATTGTGAGCAGCTACCAAAATTTTAAATTCCCTACCGCCAAATTTTGCTTGTACTGAACGGAATAATGCTACACCGTGACCTTTACCTCGTTCGTCACTTTTTACATAAAGATTTTTTAAATACAGCTCACCATTAACTTCGGAAGCCCTGACTATTCCCTGCGGTACGTCCTCTCCACGCTTTTTTATACGTTTTTCAGGCTCTTCTACTGTAAACGATGCAAATACGGCATTCCCTCCAAGTCCGTTGATCATGTCTTCCCACTGTTTTGTTGTCTGACCTTCCATAGTCGACTCTGGATCACGATATTCTGCAATTACGTGTTCGGCAGTCAAATCCCCATGCGGCTGTGCTTCTACACGACCATCCTGATAAATTTTTTGCACGGCGTGCGCATGCCTAGGCAACGCATGAGCAACTTCAATTCTGTAAGACGGCTCCTTTTGGCTTGGTTCCTGCTCTAGTGGTGAAGGTATCTCTTGTGCTAACGTGCTCATTTATAGTCTTTGTGCTTATTTTTTCGCAAAACTGACATCTATTCTTATTAAATTCCTTCATTTTTATTAAAAAACGATCAAATTTAATAAAATTGTAATTTAAGCACCGGCCTCTGTCAAGTTGCTCGCATCTTACTGTCGTTCAATTTCGCGCTGTTCGGGCGTTTCGTGTGGGCGCGTGTAGTCGTCTTCGAGTCGCCAAGTCGTACCGGCTTCGGGAGTTGAAACCTCAAGAATGTCGCAGTCAGACAACCCAACTAAACGGTGTCGTTGGCCAACTTTTGTACTGTAGCCTGTCCCCTTTTCAAGGTCAGTTTGGATTAATTCACCCTTGTTATTATCCCAGATAACCGCTGCTTCACCGTTCATCAAAAACCAGCTTTCTTGTTTTTCATCGTGGATTTGAAGGCTCAAACGAGCCCCTTTGTTGACATGCAGGAGTTTGCCCATATATGGTGCATCGGCTGGCACCCAGTGAAGCTCATAGCCCCAGGGTTTGTCGATTTTTTTGACGTAAGCATCGTTACTAAAAACAGACGAATCAAATTTTGGCGGCTCAGCTTGATCACTCATCTAGTCGTCCAGTGCTTTTTTAAATTTTTCGATCAACTCAACTGGCGCTGGGTTTAACCCGTTTAATAGCGCAGTATAGATAGTTACAAAATCGCCGAATGCGATTGTCCATAGCAGGTGCTCAAGCAAATTATTACCTTCAGCATTGACGACAATTGGCGCAGGGCGCATGCCCGAAAGCATTTTTTCGGTAACCTCAAATCGTTTTTGGACACGGGGGTGCTCAAGGTTACTGCGTAAATCTATTACAGCATAAGGCTTGTCGGTGGGCTGCTTCGTCCACCCCATAAACTCATTATGACTGAACTCTGGAAACTGGTTGGTCCAAGCGACATGCTTGGCATTTTCATTAAAACTAATCTTCCACTTATAGGCGGCTGGAGCAAGTTTTGGCCCGGCATATATCACGGCAGATTTACCGATTACTTCGAGTGCGATTTTTTTAGCGGGATTGTTGTCGGTTGGCACAGTTGGCAACCAAGCTTGAACCGCATTTTTTAAGAAATCGGCAGCCGCAGCAAGCTCCTTGTTAACGCTTGCATCAACTAAACCGGCTTTTTCCAGCAAAGAAATTAAAGCTCTCAAATTATAAAAAACAGCGTAACGTGGCTGTTCAGCCTTGGGCAGAACTGCTAGAGGGTAGCCCTTTTCTTTAGCAATTTCGGCTAATTTACCGCCGCCGGCAATAACGGCAATCTTTGCGCCTTTAGCCTCGGCTTGAGCGATCGCGCTAATTGTTTCTTCGGTGTTACCAGAATAGCTAGCCGCGATGAAGTAGGTTTTTTGAGACACATACTCGGGTATGTCATAATCGCGCACGACCTGAAATGGCAGCTTATATCCTGGCCAGCTGATACTTAGAATTGCCGCGAGAGCCGATCCACCCATGCCAGAGTAAACGATGTTTTCAGCTTCAAACTGCGCCTGGGTTGTTTCAAAGTCGTAGCCAAGTTGTTGCCACTGCCGTTCAGCTATCCCTAGCGTATCTTGAGCGTCTCGTTCGTGAATCTGTTTTAAGTCATCCAGCATTTGTCTCGATCCTCCCTCTAGATTTTCGTTTAAGGTCGTATATAGTATAGCTTAAGATTAATACTTGGGGGGCACATGTTAGGAACTGATGACGATGCTACAGCGTCGCAGCAACAGGTAAGTTCGACAGACAGCACACCAGCTGGCGATGTCAGCTCGCCGCCTCCATTAGCTGAAGAGCCATCGATTACCGCTGTTGGCGATCCATCTTGGCAACACCCCGGCGAACCTATTGCAACAGCACCCTCGTTAGCACCGGAAGTATCGATTGACGCGCCACCAGTGGCTCCGCCAGTCGCGCCACCCGTTAAGACAACGCCGCTCAGTGACGATACTTCAACCCCAGCTCCGGCTGCACAGCCCGGTGACGATATTGTTGACCTTACTTCTCACGAACTGATCGATATTAAACAAAAAGCCTTGGGTCAACTCAATCCTTTAATGGATCACCTCGACCAGACACCCGAAGAGAAATTCCGCACTACAATGATGATGATTCAAGCGAGCGACGACCAAGCTCTAGTAAAAACAGCTTACGAAGCCGCCCAAAAAATAACTGACGAAAAAGCCAAAGCTCAAGCCTTGCTAGATATAGTCAACGAAATAAACTATTTCACTCAGCACCACAACAGCTAAGCAGCTTGTTGCAGTTGAAGTGCCTCACAAAATAGGCGCGCTTCTTCCCTAATAACAAGCTCGCTGACCTCTCTCATTCGATGGTCTTCTAAAGGATTCGGGGTTTCAGTATCATTCCTAAGTTTCACTCGAGTTAAGCGCTCGAAGAATTCTGGGTATACCCGTATCATGCCCGGGTGTGCCAAATTTGTTGCGGTTTCTGCCGCTTTTGACTGAGTGTGTATAGCAGCCTGCGTTTGTCGGCTCTTTCTGTGTTCAACTGCCGCTCTCGCTAGCTGCACAGTACTTGTATAGCCAAGCATCCTGCGTGCATTTAACAAATGGAATTTTACATTTTGTATCCCCACACCCATTTCAGAAGCCACTCCCCCGGTAGTATTGCCATCTGCAATCAGGTCTAGCACGTTCTGCTGTGCTGTTGTCAGTTGACCTAAATCCACATCATAGTTGCGTCCTGAATTGTAGCCAAAAAGGACTGCCATCTGGACCCTATTAGGAACTTCAAGCCTTGCATACGCATTAGACAGATGAAATTTTACCGTATATGTAGCAACTGGGAATGTAGCGGCTATTGCCTTATTACTCATCCCCATTACAGCTAGTGTAGCTACTTCTGTCTCCATAGGGGTAAGGACACGGAAGGGATGGTTCGGATATGCTTCATTATCCACACCCTCAAATGGTGGAAAACTACTCGGTGGCGGATACTCTGGTGATTGACCAGCCATGGCAGGTGGTTACATCATGCCGCCCATACCGCCCATAGCGGCGGCAGGGTCAGCTTTTTCTGGTTCAGGAACGTCTACTACTAGTGCGCCCATGGTCATCGAAGTACCAGCGATAGATACTGCGTTTTGGATAGCTTCCTTTGTGACACGGGCTGGATCGATGATTCCCTTGACCTTAAGATCAACCAACTTGGTCGGATTACTGACGTCTACACCATGGCCGGATTTGCCAGCTTTCACTTGAGGCAACCATTCGTCGGGATTGAGGCCAGCGTTTTCAAGCAGAATTCGGAAAGGCTTTTCTAATGCATTTTTTAGAAGTTGTGCACCGGCTGCGGCCGAGTCAGAAGTGGTAACCTTGATCTTGTCGGCTAGGTTAATCAGCGTTACGCCTCCGCCAGCGACAATACCTTCGCTAAGAGCGGCTTTGACGGCATGAACTGCATCGTCAACTCGGAATTTCTTTTCTTCGATTTCAGTTTCAGTCGCACCGCCGACTTTGATGACAGCGACTTTTCCGCTAAGTGCTGCACGTCTCTTCTCAAGGTTTTCTTTGTCATATTCACTAGTAGCTTGGTCGGCTTGCGCAGTGATTTGCTTGATGCGAGCAGCAACTTCAGCTTGCTTACCGCCACCTTCGATAATAGTGGTTTCATCTTTGTTGGCAATGACGCGGCGGGCTGTACCAACAACGCTTAGATCAACATTTTCGAAGCTCATGCCACGATCTTCACTGATCACCTCAGCGCCGGTTAAGATCGCTATGTCGGTTAAGACATCTTTGCGACGATCGCCAAAGGCTGGTGCCTTGATCGCTACAGTGTTAAACACGCCTTTTAGTCGGTTAAGTATCAAGGTACCGAGAGCCTCACCTTCTAAATCTTCAGCAATCAGGACTAAATCCTTTTTACCAGACTGGGCAAGCTTTTCGAGTAGTGGCAGGAATTCCTGTACACTGGTGATTTTCATGTCAGTAATTACGATGGCTGCCTTGTCATAAACCGCTTCCATGCGAGCCGTATCAGTAACCATGTATGGGCTGACAAAACCGCGATCAAACGTGAAACCTTCAACGACGTCAGCCTCGAGTGAAAGACCCTGGCCTTCTTCGACGGTTACAACGCCTTCTTTGCCAACCTTGTCGATCACATCTGCGATCAGATTACCGATTTCGGCATCTCCAGCTGAAATAGTCGCGACTTCAGCTACACGCTGCTTTTTGCCTTGAATGTTTTCAGCCTGAGTCGTGAGAGTCTTGATAACGTCATGCGAAGCGGCCTCTAAACCTTTGCGCAGCTGCATCGGATTATGTCCGGCAGCGATCAATTTATTAGCCTCATTTAAGATGTGATATGTCAAAACAGTCACAGTAGTCGTGCCATCGCCAGCTACGTCATTCATCTTGCTAGCGGCTTGCTTAATAAGCTCTGCTCCGACTTTATAACCAAGTGTTTCATCATCAACATCAGCCAATTCAACACCCTTGGCAACAGTCACGCCGTCGTGAGTCACGGTAGGTGCGCCAAATTGCTTACTGATCACAACGTTGCGGCCTTTTGGACCCATAGTTGTCTTAACGGCGTTATAAAGAATCTCGGCGCCGGCTAACACTCGCTTGCGAGCATCATCATCATAAAAAACTTTCTTTGACATCTATAACCTCCTATTTAACAGTCGCTAAAATATCTTCTTCTTTTACCAAAATGTAGTCGTCTTTGCCGACCTTAACATCGGTTGTGCTGTAGCTCTTATAAACGATCCTGTCGCCCACTTTGATTTGTTTGGCGTTTGGACCAACCGCAACAACCTTAGCCGTTTTTGGTTTTTCTTGTGCCTTGTCTGGCAAATACAGGCCGCTAGCGGTTTTTGTTTCTGCTTCTTCGCCAACGGCAACTACGTAGTCACTTAGGGGACTCAAAGGGGTACTCATTGATAACCTCCATTAAATGTTGAGTAATTTAACAGCTGCTGCCTCGCAAACAACACCTGTTTCTAGCACTCAATATACTAGAGTGCTAAAATCTCGTCAAGTACGTTGCTGTAGAGCCTTTTTTGCAACTGCTATCTCGTCCCAAGGGTGTTCGCCATCAGCCCGTTCGATGGTTTTTTCGTGGCCTTTACCTAGGAGCAAAAGAGTATCGCCTTTTTTAGCTCTCTTGACTGCAAAGTTAATAGCCTCGACCCGGTCGTGAATCATAAACAAATCTTTGTCTAGTTGCTTGCCTGATTCTTTTGCGCCAGCGGCGATATCATCCATGATTTGTTGAGGATCCTCTAAACGATCATCTTCTTCACAAATGATAACTTCATCCGCGTATTTACCCGACAATCTACCCTGAGCAGGCCGCTTTGCTTTGTCGCCTCCACCTAGCGAACCGCCGAGCACAATCATCTTGCCTTTAACAACTGGTCGCAAATCTTTAAACAATTTCTCGTAGCTATCAGGTGTGTGGGCGTAGTCGACAATGACATCGAAATCTTGACCCGCTACGACTTTAGTCATCCGACCCTCAACGTATTGCAGCGCACCGATTCCCTTTTCGATTTGTTCGACGCTCAGACCAAGCACCCGCCCAACGCCGACAGCAGCCAAAGAGTTCTCAACATTAAAGCTTCCGGCAAGGTGGCTAGAAATATGGTACTTTGCGTCACTGACTTCAATGTCGTATTCGATACCAGCCGGCTTGAGTTGAACGTTTTTTGCCTTGATATCTCCAGATTTAAGTCCATACGTTATTGGGTTATTAATATCACTGGCAAAGAACTCCGCGCTCGGATCATCGGCATTAATAACGCCTGCTCGCATGCCTCTCTTATTTTTATTAGCCCGCTTAAATAGCTTGCGTTTAGCGTCGCGGTAACGCTCAAATGTCCCGTGATATGCCAGATGTTCATGGGTAAGATTCGTCAGTACGGCAACAGAGTACGGAATCCCCCAAACCCGGTTTTGAGCCAAGGCATGACTTGTAACTTCCATGACAACGTAATCGACCTTGGCGGCCCGTATCACTTTTAGACGCTTCATCAATTCCGGTGTCGGTACGTTTGTATAGTGCTGAATCTGGGGCTTAATTTCATCACCTACTCCCCAGGCCACTGTGCTCATCAAAGCCGTTTTATAGCCAGAGTTTTGAAGCATGCGGTGAATCATAAACGAAGTCGTCGTCTTACCATTGGTGCCGGTAACACCGATAACCTTCAGCCCTCGACCAGGGAATCCATTGATAATATTGAGCAGTACAGCTTCAACCAAATGCCCAAACGGCTCTATTGCCCGAAACAAACCAGTCGGTACAAACTTCTTGACGATCTTCCGGATATTCACTGCACATAAGTATAAGGAAGTCGGCGATTGACGGCAATTTCAGATTTAGCCATGTGTCTTAGCTTCACGCAGCTGCTCAGCATGAAGTATGGCGATATTTGTTCCGAAAGGCGTCTTAGATCCACCAACGACTACAGAATCGTAGCCAGCTTCTGGATTGGCCTTAATTTGATCGAAGCCATCCGCAAAGGCATGATCTACGACCATACCTACATGGGTTGGATTATCAATGTCTACTCTTACTGGCTTCAGCGACTTAACAAATACTGGGATAATTCTCGTAGTTGCATATTCTGGTATTAATAACTTTCCACCCCTTTTAGCATAGGCGTCTAGCATCTGCTGCGCATCACTATGCAAGGATTCGTATGCTACCAGATCATCTTCAGATTTTGGAAATTTTCCACCTATAAATTGCAAAAACTCGCCGACAGGCATTATCACTTTACCGTCGAGTTTAACGACTTGGTCAAACTTTGCTTTTCCGGCAGCAATATTTTGGTCAAATTGCTCTAGATTTATCCCCTTTTCGTCGCTATCAAAATCAGCAACTGACACCCTTGGATCTCTTTGCTGACACGCGGTCATCAGATCATTCCACTTTTCAAAAGCATCGAGCCACGACCCGTTTTCGCCATGCCTGGCTACGTGCATTAAGATTTGCCTGAATTCGTTACCAAGTGGATCAGCATATTGCTTCGCAAGGTCATGGCTTTCCGTTAAAAAGATTCCCTCGTAGTCATGGCTGAGTCCGAAGTTAGATAAATCACCTACGGCGGGCTTACGAATATCCTCAAGTTCAAAATCGCGGTTTGTGCCGTGATAAAAAACTTGCGGCTCACCCGTCTCGGGATCAACAATCTTACTGGTTGTCGCGGCATTAGGATCATTTTGCCAATCACCAAACCATTCCGTAAATTCATCCGTCCTAACCATCGCCTGAAGCTCAGGCGATAATTTTGACTGTGGTAGTGCCACTAAGTCCCCCAAAGGGGGTTTAACGCTCGCGTGTGGGTTTGGCTGTGCTGATAGATCTTCGGACATTTTATTTTTTTAACTCCTGTATATCTTAGCACATTTTGTATGTTTAGTCAATGAATGATTAATGATTGCCGTGTTACTCTGTAATCTGATGAAAATACTGGGAATTGAGACTAGTTGTGATGAGACTGCCGCCGCTGTAGTCGAAGATGGCTACAAACTACTTAGCAACGCTGTAGCCTCAAGCATGGACCTGCACGTGAAATATGGCGGAGTGGTGCCTGAAATCGCCGCCCGCAGCCATATTGAAGCCATTCAACCGGTAATTGACCAAGCGCTTGATGATGCTAACTGCATATGGGATGACATCGATGGAATCGCCGTAACTTATGGCGCTGGCCTAGGTGGAAGCTTATTAATCGGGGTTATGACAGCACGGACACTAGCAATTACGCTCGATAAACCCCTCTACGCCATCAATCATGTCGAGGCTCATGTCTACGCTAACTTTTTGACGGAATCTGCTCTGCCCAATTATAAGCTTCGGACCAAACAACCGGAGTTCCCTATGCTAGCGATCATTGTATCTGGCGGACACAGCCAATTGGTCTTGTTTGAAGATCATTTTAATTACAGATTGCTAGGGCAAACGCACGATGACGCGATCGGTGAAGCCTTTGACAAAGTCGCCAAAATGCTTGGCCTTCCCTACCCTGGCGGCCCCTCTGTGGCCGAAATGGCAAAAAAAGGCGATCCTAACACCTTCCAACTACCCAAGGCTAAGGTGGGAAAGTATGATTTCAGCTTTTCTGGGCCTAAAACAGCCGTGCTACGACTCGCTCAGAGTCAGATAGGTGAAAACCACGACTTCCCTTCTATAAAGCTGTCTGAACGCCTCAGCGAAGCCCAGAAGGCCAATATAGCCGCTAGTTTTCAGCGGACAGCCGTTGAGACCATCGTCGACAAGGCAAAACTAGCCTTTAAGGAGTTTTCGCCGAAATCAGTCGTTATCGCTGGCGGTGTAGCTGCTAATCAAGAGTTAAGGCGCCAATTAACCGACGCCATTCCCCTGCCCATAGAATTCCCTGATCTTAAGCTTTGCACCGATAACGGCGCGATGGTGGCCACTCTAGGCTGCTTCAAAGCAAAACTCAACCAACCTACAGCTGACCCCTACTCTCTCGAAATCAACCCGAATCTCTCGATGTAGCTAGGCTCGAAGGTATTTAGTCTCCAGCAACTCTCTATTTATCAGGAATAAAAACGCCAACTGCTAAAGCTTGGCCGCAAATCTCATCAGCCAACTTATCTCCGAGTTGAGGAATTTCCTTCAGTTCAAAACGTGATAAATTACTGAGCTGGCCAACATTTTCTATACCATTGCGCCTTAACAAAAAGTATGCCCTGTTCCCCAACCCAAGTTCTCCAATACTCATATAATCTAAAGCTCCTCTTTCAGGCGTCCGTTCTGCAGGTGGCTGTTTTGCGCTAGACTGTTCTCTTGAACTCAATTCAGCAGAAATAGCTTTATCTGTCTCATCGGCAATATCATCAAATACTCCAAAAAGCGCAATTTTGCTTAATAATAGGCCGCTTCGGATGCCAGCTGATTTTTCATCTTCGGTTGCATCTTGCTCATCTGCAATCTCAAGTCTGACGGTGGCTGCTGATATTACTCTAAGTGTTTCGGCAAGTGATAACGTGACTGGGCTATCTACTGCGGCAGCACCTAGCTCTTCTGCCCTAGGGCCTTCAAAAAGATGTCTAGAGTTACCTGTAATTGCAATAATCTCGGCCGCTTCACTTGGTGCCTCGAGAACAATACGTCCATGCTGAAAATCCATAAATATACTTTAACTAGTTTTGTGCTATTTGTCAATAACTTTTCGTTTAATTACAGAGGTGGTATGATGAAAGCTATGAAGTTACCGAAGGTGTATGAGGCTTCCGACTATGAATCGGATATCTACGCGCTCTGGGAAAAGAGCGGGGTATTTAAGGCCGACCCAACCTCTGATAAGGAACACTTCAGCATCAGTATGCCGCCACCAAACGAAACGGGCACGCTCCACATAGGGCACGCCCTATTTATCACCCTGCAAGACATTATGTCGCGCCACGCTCGCCAACAGGGAAAGGACGTGCTTTGGCTACCCGGCACAGATCACGCTGCACTACCAGTAAACGCCATAATAGAGAAGCAGTTGGCTGAAGAGGGAACTGATAAACATAAAATTGGTAGGGAAGAGTTTCTCAAGCGAACCCGAGAATTTGTCGGTAATAGCCGGAGCACGATGAACTCACAGATGATGGCGATGGGAGCAAGTGTCGACTGGACAAGAGCTCGGTACACTTTGGATGACGCGTTGAACAGATGCGTAAACGAAGTTTTTACAAAAATGTACAATGACGGCCTGATTTACAGAGGCCATCGCATCGTTAACTGGGATCCGAATCTTGAAACAAACGTGTCTGATGATGAGGTGGTCTATAGAGAGGAGCAGGGCAAATTCTACACCTTCAAATACGGCCCGTTTGAAATCGGTACCGCTCGTCCAGAGACAAAATTTGGCGATAAATACGTTGTTATGCACCCTGATGACAAGCGCTATGCACAGTACAAACACGGCGACACCTTTGAAACCGAATGGATTAACGGCAAGATTACCGCAACAATTATCAAAGATAAGGCAGCTGATCCTGACTTCGGAACTGGTGTTATGACCATTACTCCGTGGCACAGCCTAGCCGATTTTGAAATCGCCGAACGACACAATTTAGACAAAGAACAGATTATTGATTTTCACGGGAAACTACTGCCGATAGCCGGTGAGTTCGAGGGAATGGACATCGCCAATGCTCGGCCAAAAATAGTTGAAAAGCTCAAAAAGAAGGGCTTGCTGTTAGATATAGACGAAAACTACATCCACAATGTCGCAGTCAACGAACGAGGCAAGGGGATTATCGAGCCGCAAATTCGGTTGCAATGGTTTGTAGATGTTAATAAGCCCGTCGTAGATTGGAAAGGCAAAAAGCAGACACTTAAACAGGTACTTCAATCGGTAATTAGAGATGAGGACATTAACCTAATTCCCGAGAGGTTCGAAAAAATTTACTTCCACTGGATTGATAATCTTCGAGACTGGTGCATAAGCCGTCAAATCTGGTGGGGGCATCGAATTCCAGTCTGGTATAGGCATGATACTGACGGTAGGGAAGAAACTTATGTCGGCGTGCAGCCACCGACTGATCAAAGCGAGGGCTGGCATGAATGGGAGCAAGACCCGGACACACTCGACACGTGGTTTAGTTCGGCACTCTGGACATGGAGCACATTAATAAATCCTGAATTGGCAGAGGACTTCAGCCTATCACTCGAAGATCTATTGAAAAAGAGCCCAGATTTCAATGCATATCACCCAACAACCGTCATGGAGACTGGCTGGGAAATACTTTTTTTCTGGGTTGCGCGAATGATACTTGCGACAACCTATGCTACCGGCGAAATTCCATTTAAAACAGTGTACCTGCATGGTATGGTTCGTGCCGAAGACGGCAAAAAAATGAGTAAAAGTCGACCGGAGTCGATCATTGATCCGCTAGTTGTAGCCAAAGAATTTGGTGCTGATGCGTTACGCATGGCTTTGCTTATGGGAGTAACCCCAGGCAATGACCAAAATTGGGGATCTGGAAAGCTAAAAGCTAACCGTAATTTTGCCAATAAGATTTGGAATATTGCCCGTTATGTTGAAGACATCATCGGTGAAAATCCGGAGAGAACAGGGGCAAAACCAAAGACATCTGCCGATCATTGGGTGTTGAGTAAATTGCAACGTTCACAGGAGTTAATCTCGTCTGATTTGGATAATTTCCGCTTCAGTGAAGCTTACGACAAGCTATATCATTTTATCTGGGACGATTTAGCCGACTGGTATATCGAAGCCAGCAAAGCCAATCCTAATAAACCACTGCTGGCTTACTTGCTGGAGCAGGTTTTAATAATCGCTCATCCGTTTGCACCTTTCCTGACTGAGACAATTTGGCAGACACTAGCATGGGAAAACGATTCGATCTTGGCTAGCCGTCAACAAACAAAAATAATCGATTCCAACGCAAAAGAAGCTGCCGATTTCGAAGAGGTAAAAGCTATTGTTAGTGAGGCTAGATTTATTACTAAGGCTCTAAAAGTCTCAGGCACGAGTCTGCATTATCAGAACGTTCCGCTAATGGAAGGCAATGCAGCAGTAATAAAGCTTTTGGCCAAGTTAAAGAGCGTTTCAGAAAAAGCCGAGGGCGATGGCATCCAGCTAACCAGCACCAAATATCGCGTATGGCTCGATATTGATAAATCCAAAGCTAAAACATATCTCAAAGAACTCGATGATAAGCGCGCAGTAGCCCAATCCAGCATCAGACAGTTAGAAAGCCGCTTAAGCAATAAAAACTACGTTCAAAACGCTCCAGAAGCCGTTGTAACGCAAACTAAAGACCAGCTCCAAGCCGGCAAAGAGCTCCTCGACTCAATCGAACAGGAATACAATAAATTCACAAAGTAGTATCCTAAAGATATGCCCAAAGATCCACGGCACAAAAAGGAACTTCTGCATTGGGAAGAAGCAGCTCGTATACGTCGTGAACATCAAGCTAGTCAACGCCTTAAAAGAATTATTAAACAAAACCGGATCGCAGAAAAAATCCGTGATGTCGTTTCACGAGACTTTGTAGTTTTTGATAGCTCGAGCAACTTCATCCCTGAGGATCAACAGATCACGCCTCCCGCTACCGATGAGTTACGCGAAAGGGCAATTGCACCCTTTAAAGACTTAGAGACTCATCTACCTGATAATCCTACTTCTTATTGGGCAACAGGACCTGACGGAGCAGAATATAACTAGTCGGCTGGCTCGAGAGCTTGGCGGATGTATTCAGCAGATTGCTCGGGGCGAGCATCGTCAAATGACAAAACATTCCAGCCTTGCTTTTCAGCCACAGTGAGATTTGAACGCAGATCGTCAATAAACAATATTTCCTCGGGTGGACAGCCGGCTAAATCACGCGCAATTTCATAAATTCTGGGGTCTGGTTTGGTAATCCCTACCTCTGAGGAATCGACAATTGCATCATAATTAATATTTGGCAGAAGCGACTTTTGCTTCAGCGTCGTGATCAGACTCGGCATGATATTAGTCAGCAGCCCAATTTTGTAGTGTTCACTAGCCCACTTCACAACATCCTGCATCTCTTTGACCGGCTCAATTGCCTCAAGGTAATATGCCAGCCAATCAATCTCATCAACGCCAAGTTTTTCGGCAAAACGAGTGTTAAAGTCCTTAACGCTTAACTCACCCTTGCAGACCTCGTCGTTGTAGTGCCAATAGGCGGTTTCAACGGCGTCAATTGGAGCACCAGTGTCTTTAGCGATTTCCGCGAAAGCCCTCTGATAATAAAGTACCAGCGTGCCATTAACATCAAAGTAAATAAAACTTGCCCCGCTTTTTGTCTTTCTGAGGTTTCTAACGGGGGTGGTTTGGCCAACTAGCTCGTCTAGGCTCAGACCCACAGCACCAGCAATTGACTGAATAGTAAAAATCGAGGGCGACTTAATCGCACCTCTCTCAATCTTGGTAAGCGTCGAGAAGCTTAGATTAGCCTTTTGGCACAACTGTTGTTGCGTCAAGCCAGCCGCTTGTCGCGCCTCTTGTAGTCGTTTGCCCAGCCCCCTCTCGTCCATGGCCGTATGATACCAGTAAATTTGGTAATCAGCTAGTATTAAACGGCTAGGAAGGGTTCAGCAAGGTCGCCATAATCGTAAAAAATACGATCGAACTTAGCAAAAAGACGACCCCGACCATAATCCAGACGTTTTGGCTGTTGCCGTAACCGATCCGGCGGCCCATCTTGCTATAGGCAAAAGCCGCAACACCGGCACCAAAAAAGATTGAATAAAGAAGGTTGCTCATATCGCTATTGTATCAGCAGTTACAAGACCCTAAAACAAAACATATTGACTTTTTATACCTCTTATGTTAATATATGTATGAATTAGGAGTTTACAGTGTCTGAAGTAAGATTTGGTCTACCATCTGTTGCTGTCGCATCCGCAACGCTTGCGCTTGCAGCAGGAGCTATCGGTAGCCAAGCCGCAGAAGTTAGTCCAGAGAGCATAGCCCCTGGAGCCTTTGGAGCCACACCCGAACTCGCTAGCGCATCCAAGCCAAACGGGTTAATTACAGGTGAAATAATCGGAAAAATGCCAGGCCCAGACATACCTCAATCTGTACTCCCAGCCGAAGTACAAAAAATTATCCGACGAGACACGGTCAAACTAGGTGAATTGGGCTGTTCCGGTAGGCTTGTTCGCGACGCTCATGATAGTGTTCTCGGCGTAGCAACCGCCGAACACTGTCACCTTAGGGATGGCGCTGTGAACCCAGTTGGGCACCATAGATATAAAGGTACTGACGGTAATACTTACATTGTTGAGCCCCAGCCAATTTGGGCAAAAACCGGTGCGTTGGCTACAAGGCTAAAGTCTATCGCCGAAATAGATCAGTTTGTTGTGCCTGTGAGTGGTGATGCATCGCTAGACTTGGCTCTCGGCGTCGCAAAGAATCACACTGCGGATGAAGTTGTTAGCGCATACAATAATACTCTCGCAAAGACCGTTCCAAGTGGCAAAAACATTTACATGGGCGGCTGGCCAGAATATCAACCAAACAATAACACCAAAGTTCAGCAGCGTCAGGAATTTAAAATGACCTATGTTGGAGATTCTTTTATGCCCGTAGGCTCAAACTCAGCTTCTCAGGAAACGCTTCACCTACGAATTACTAATACTGCCCGCACAGTACACGGAGCGGTCTGCAGCTACGGCGCCAGCGGATCGGAGGCATTCGTGATGATTAATCACAAACCACGATCAATAGGTGTTTTATCAAGCTTTAATTCAAGTATTGGGGCAATTCCAGATATAGCATACGGCACCGACAAGATTTATAAATCTCCCTTATCACACCCTGGCTGGAAAATTGCTGCCAGGTGCGGATTTAGCTATGAAAGCGCCAGCACAAACAATGGCTGGAGTGTGCTACAAGTGGTCAAGTCCGAAAAAGAAATCCCTGGATATGTTTCGCCAGAACAGGCAAGAGATAACGCCCGTAACGACTTTAAGGATCCCTCGGTATCCAAGCAGGTTATTGACGGATTGGTCGGTATTCCATCTCCAAAGTCAGCCGATGGCTACGTTTGGGTGAACCGACCAATGATTTTTTACGGACAAAAATATGGCGGCGCTATTATTGGTTGGTCAAATATGACAGAGTCGGATAATTTGATACTTTCTTCATTTGAAAACCACCTAGAAGGAATCAAAGTTTACCCAAACATTGATGCCGAAACTGCGCCACTACTTGATACTAACGGCCCTATTACATACTTTACTAAAGCTACTGCTAAAGAAAATTGGCCTGACATTGGTGGCTTTAATGACGCCAACAACCTTTCGTTTGGGCAGCCTCAAAACGCAATCCCAGATACCTCTAATCGTCAACCGCTGATGATTAGTGTTGTAGACGGCAAAATCGTCATTGAACCACTAAAGAAATAACTTCTTAAAACGCCAGCTTTTTGGCCATTTCGGCCAGTGCATCGTTATCGACCTCGCCATTTGGGTCCGGAAAGCTTTGCACCTCTGCTTTAGTT
>CAZXDL010000004.1:0-24009 GCA_964639505.1 uncultured Candidatus Saccharibacteria bacterium
TAACGTTTTGAGCTAAATTAAAAGACCCAACGCACCTCTTATATGTCTTTAGGTGGATGGGTCTCTTTGGAACTATATCTTTGGCGGAGAGGGAGGGATTCGAACCCTCGGTACCCATGAAGGCACACTTGTTTTCGAGACAAGCCAGTTCAACCACTCCTGCACCTCTCCAGAATTTACATTATATATTAGTGTTGACAGTACTATACCGCATGTAGTATACTCCATGTAGTATACTAGTTGTATGCTAATTAGTTTAAGGGACTTATGCCAGACTTAGATGACTACGAGGAGAAGCTTCTAGCTGGGTGGGAAGAGGTGCACCACAAAAGTCAGTTGAGTTTGTGGATATTACTTGCGCTTAAGGATGGCGCTAAATATATGGCCAGCATTAAAGAATTTATTTCTGATTCTACCAACCAGCTAATTCAACCTGACGATAAAAGCGTTTACCGCGCGTTGCGGCGTTTTCGCGATTCTGATCTGGTAACTTATGAGTTGCAGCCTAGCTCAGGTGGACCAGATTTAAAAATTTACCGACTGACCGAAACCGGCACAAAAGTGCTAAAATCATTTCTAGAACGCAATATAACCGAAATTTTTTATCAACCAAGAAATCGTAAACTTATAGAAGGATGAAATAATGCAGCCCTCTGCTCAACCAATCGCCCAACCAGCCCCTCCAACAGCAGCCCAACCTGAGCCGCAAGTCGGACGTATCCGTCGCGGCTGGCTTCTCACCAAGAGTTCGTGGCATGTACTGCGCTTAGATAAAGAATTAACCGCGCTGCCTTTTATCAGCTTTTTTGTTGCACTAATAGGCCTAATCCCAATTGGACTGATCGTTTGGAAGACCACTACAATTATTGATTCGTCCACGCGAGCAATACCCACAAACGATCCGATTTATCAGACAAGCCTACAGCCTTGGGAACAGTTTTTGCTCGCCTTCTTGGCTTACTTCATTACAACTTTAGTGGCCAACTTCTTTGGGGGGGCAGTTATTTATGGCGCGACTCAAAGATTCCGGGGAGGTGACCCGACTCTTAGCACTAGTATTGCCGGCGCTAGGCGCAAAATTAGCCCATTAATCCTATTTAGCCTGATGATGACTACTGTGGGCCTATTCTTCCAATTCCTTGAAGACCGTCTGCCGTTTGCTGGCGCCCTAGCAGCTAGGCTGTTTGACGCCGCGTGGACTATAGCCAATATCTTCGCAGTCCCCGTGATTGTATTGAGTGACAAAAACGTACAGCCACTGGAAGCAACCAAGCAATCCGTTCAGGTTATAAAGAAAGTCTGGGGTGAAGGTATAGTCGCCAACATCGGCATCGGATTTATCGCGTTATTCAGTTATATAGTTTATGTTTTGGTGTTTGTGCTGGCCGGTACCGCCGCTTATGGTCTCGGCGGCAGTGGCGAAAACTTCGCACCACTAGCCATAGTCACCGGTTTAGGCCTTATCGGTTTAGTCGGATTAATCCTCGTATTTACCACTCTTAGCTCTATAGCAAAGGCGGCTTTATATCATTACGCGATTACTGGCACCGCCCCTGGTCCATATGATAAGGATTTACTCCGCACCAGCATGACACCCAAAAAAGCCCGCAAAGTTTTCGGCTAGATCAGGACACTAGCTATTTCGGCTGAAAGGTGATAGAATTACCCCTGTTGCGCGCACCCGTAGCTCAGCTGGATAGAGCGTTGGCTTGCGGAGCCAAAGGTCGTAGGTTCGAATCCTGCCGGGTGTACCAATATTGACTTTTCATCACATTTATGATAGTATTTGTGTTATGTCCGGCGAACAAATAGTTAAACAAGAAACAGGCAAACAACTCCTTGACGTTGTAGCCGCTTTGTGTCCCGATGGACGGAGAGTGGATGTTATTGGTGGCAACCCCGAGAGAGCTACCGACGACTTCGCTTATCACTATGCGGTATATGGCCTTGAGGATGAAACTGGCAGATCTACAGGAGCCTACAATATTAGCGACCTACACAGAGAAGATATACCACTTACAGTTGACCTCGATGGAACTGCTGTACGCAAAAAGCATGTCGGCCGTCGTATTTATTCTAAACCTGCAGACGACTTCGAGCTCAATTTCACACTGAGAGACTTGCAGGGTGGAAAAGTTGTAGCTGACAACATGGTAATAGTCGACACTGCCACTCCTCATGCAAGGCGCGACGGACTACCCGAATTGAAAAGAGTATACAAAAGAAAGAGTATCCGTTACCTAGGCCACAAACTGTCCAAAGCCGCCTCGGCAATATTAATTGAAAGTTAGCCTTGGGTGATACTCAACCGACAACGACAAGGTTTGAAAGTCCGAGCAGCGCCGTACCACGCTTATGTTTAAAGAGCCAGGAGGCTCTTTTTGTTTGATATTATTAAGTCGTGAAAACTAAACGATTAAAGATCTTCTTATTTTTGATAATAGGCCCTTTTCTTGCATACCAAACCGTATATTATCTCGAATTTATGAAGAGTTCTTCAAAATCTGAGCTAGTAAGTTACCTTGGACTTTCTGGAGCTAGCGCAGGCTTATTGGTACCTCTTTTATTTCTAATTAGTTTAGACTTATTCTGGGTTGTATTTGCAATACTTTGGCTAGTAAGGAAAAAAATGCATATCAAAAGCGACAACAATACACTTTATTTACCATGACATCAAGTATAGCCAAAGTTTGAAAGTCGGGTCAGAGCCTGTACTACGCTTATGCTTAATTATTAGCGAGGATCAATCAAGCCGTGCCTCATTAAAAAAACTCTGGCCTTACGCTTTAGGCGAGGCACCTTTAGTACAGATTCTTGTTTTCTGACAACAAAGATACCCAACGCACCAGCGAATTTTTCCACCAATTTTTTATCTGCAACGTCTACCCCATTACCCTCTGCATACCAACGCACCGTATCACTTATCCAGGTTACGTACTCATCATCTGCTTTATGGGGATTTAGTTTAATCTGTCGAGCTATAGTTGTCTTTCGCTCTGTAAAAGTCACCTCGCTAACCGGATCTGTAAAAACCTGTCCAGACTCCACCCTTAAACCTAGTAATGCTTCTTCATCAGGGACTTCGTAATTTACATTAACCTGCATTGGTTCTTGGTCAACTCTTGATACGTTCACGCTGTGCCGGCTACTTTTTACCCGTAACCTAGTGTATCCATCTGTTTCTGTAGCATTTATTTGGATTATGTCATCAAGTACTGGTGCTCGTAGAGTTACAGTACCTCGATGCAGGGCATCTAATTCAGGCGAGAAGAAACCATACTCTTCAAATTCACTCATTTGTATTATTATATCATTTATTATACTTTATTACAATTAGCGGAGCCCCGTTTACAAAATTTGAAAGTCAGACCAGAGCCTGTACCACGCTTATGCTTGCAAAAATAACTCCTATGTTGTTACATGATTTTGAATAAGGAGCACCTGAATGGCAGAAATTTTAGCTTTTTCATTTCATATAGACGGCATTGAGATTGGACGAAGAAAAGTTGATCGATTTAAGCCACCTCTATACGAAACTGTAGAAGATTACAGACGAATGCTTGAAACTCATCAACGAGAACTAGGCAAATTGAGCACAGAAGGTGAAGTGCATGTTGATAAGTTAGTCAAAAGAGACGTGGGTTCTCTTGCGGGTGATGGTACTGAGCTTGTTAGAGAACGGTTTTATCCACCCCCACATTCTCCTTTAAATCTTAGGATGCTCGAAGTTACTAACGGCGAAAGAATTGCACAAGTTCCTGGCAAAAATGGCGAAATGCTAGAGTTCCACTTCCCAGAGCGACCACTTTAAGATTATTCAAGTATTCCAGACATAGTTTGAAAGTCGGACCAGAGTCTGTACCACGCTTATGCTTAATCTTTTGATATAGTGACAATATGCCTAAAAAGCCAGTCTCAGTTAGCCCATGGAACTACTTTTTTATAGGCTCACTGGTTCTAATAATTATAATTTGCTTCAATTTGTTGGATTTAAAAGCAAACTATGGCTTTTATGATTGGTTTTTTATTCCTGCTATATTACTAAACTCACTTGCAATTTTTAAGATATTGTCACAAAAGAAAGCAAATTTAGCCTTAGTAATCGTCTGCACGCTCTTTTTGCCCTTATTGTTGATTGCATACCCTACAATTATGAACCGATATGACTATTATTGTGCAGAGCATCGACCGGGCAGTTTCTACTACAACCCTCAAAAGGGCAAAGCTCTAATACCTTGCAGAAGCCAATACTAATAGCTTCCCATTTCAGTAACAATAAGTCTAAAGTTTGAAAGTCCGACCAGAGCCTTAAGCACGATTCTGCTAAGTTTTTGTTACTATTAAAAAGATGATAAAAAGCAAAAAACTGCTTATTTCTTAAGCTGAAGAGAATCTGGAACTTGAATGCTGTTCACTGAAGCGCCGGTAGCAGCTCCATCAACTGCCTGACTCATAAAGATGTCAACATCTTTGAGGCGATCTGCTGTCAGGACTCGATCGGCTGGCATTTCAGAATCGGCACTCATCTCAGCGACTATATATGGGCCGCTTTGAGTCTCTGCACCCCAGTCATCACCGGCTTCAACAGTTTCGCCGACCAGTGCAGGATTATCTGGTTCACGACCCAAATCATAAATGGCGGCAGAATGACCATTTTTTATGCCACTTGAGCCTTTAGAGATTTCAGCATCAACATAGGCTGGATGGCTTTGATCAAGCTCGCCTTTGTTATTAAGCTGTTCGTTTATGATGAATTTGTAGACACCAGAACCATCTCTAGCAGCGATAATTCTTACTACCTGAGCTCTATTGGGATCCTCAGAATTAGGTATGTGATATGGCTGTCCAGTCGCCTTATCAATTCTCGTTTGACGTGAAGTTTTGTCTTCAATCGGAAAGTCTTTTATGTCCGCTTTGACCGCTGCAAGTTCAGCATCGGTAACTGGGATTCGAGCTATCTTGCCAGCATATTGCGCCGCTAGGGCAGCTGCAGTCTTTGAATCGACTGGTTTTTCGGATCCTTCAGCAATGGCTAAACCACCACCGACGGCTGCTAGGCCTGCTGTGAGAATTGCTGCGTTTCTGATGTTTTTATTTTTTGACATGAGTTATATTATACACATTTATTGATAAATGTCAATACAAACACGCTTTGTGTGCGTTTGGCCGAAGAAAATTTTTGCATGCTAAAATATTTTTATGGCCACCCAAGATGACAAGAAACAATTAAATAATGGCGATCAATGCACGGTTATTGGGGGCAGCCATGTCGGCAAATCCGGAACAGTATCAGATATAAACACCAGTAAGACTGGTGCCGTGACGATTACAGTAACTCAAAATAATGGCGTTCGCTTCAAGACCCTTGCTAAAAACGTCGCCATAAAGCCTTAAACAGGGGCAGGAAGTCTACTGCTACTGAACGGTGGATTGGACGCTATGCTTACTATCCCAGCATTGCTTACCTTTAAAGGCAGCTCGTGCCCCTGCAGTGTCGAATTCTGCGCATTCCCACGCACCCGAAGTATACGAAAAATATATCCAAGTTTTTCCGCCATCTGTTGAATAGAAATAAGCTCTGCCTGGCCCATTGATCACTAAAGTTGCTGTTGTATAGCCCGAGGTCTGGCTTTGTTCAATAACCGGAGTTCCCGTGTATTCGAAAGTATCAGGTTGCCCAGATTTTTTCACAGCATCGTGATACGCGGCATATGGCGTTTGATCTACATGCTGGGTTGTTGAGTCTGCTGTGCTTGTCGTGTTCTGCTTATTTTCTGAAGGAGTTGTTTGATTCTGTTCAGGGTTTTTTATTTTCGTGTCATCGGATGCATTGCTTACTTGGGTAGAGTCTACTTTTTTATCCGAAGATTGCTTTATTCTATACCCAACTCCAAGAACAGCCACGAGTACAACAACTACAGCAATAATGACCCATAGGTGCGCAAATCCCTGATTTTTCATTTTTTTCATAATTATTTTAAGGATATTATGGCTGGCAATTACTACTTACAAAGCTAGTGTACCACGCTTATGTTTACTGTTTTGGTATGATAACTCCATGAGGTACCCAAATAATGATTTATGGAGCGTACGCCAAATTGAATTCCTGAGAGATGCTCTAGAAGGCTACGACAACAAATCTGCTAAATACTACCCGGGCAAAAGCCTGTCACTAAATATCCCAGAAATCGCGATTTATAAGTACACAGGTGTACTTTATTTTCCGGACGAAGACAGGACTATTATATTTGAACACGGTGAAGGGTTTGGTATGAAGGAAAAAGAAATTCTCGACTACCTAAACGAGAAAAACATCCAGACAGAAATCATCAGGTAGTTAGAGCGTTCATTCAACTCATAGTAGGTATCGCCTATAATTGTTGTATGGGTCATACGAAGCCTAAACTGAAAAATGTATTTAACACAGCGGGTAAGATACTTTTTTGGGTACTAGTCATTTACATTGTATGGTTTGCTGTCGATCTCTTCTTTCTAATTATCATCTCACCATTAATTACATCCGGCTAACCGATGAAACACCTTAAATTTCGTAAATTTTTTTCTGTAATAGGTTTAGGAGTAATTTTATTTGTAGTATTTTTCGTTTTGTATAATTCTTATCAATCGCACAAGGCAGCTAAACAAATAGAGCAGGAAACAATTGCCATCCGTGCACAGGAGAGTCTGCTTAATTTGCCGCCGCCTCAGCGCCGGATGGAGAAAAACACTGGTTGCACCTGGTCTGAAAAGCAAGACTGGGATACAGAAGGCTGCTATATCGCTGTCATGGACGTATATGACCAAAAAGGTCCAAGTAGCGGCCTTGAGGAAAACATCATCGAAAAACTTAATAAAAACAGCTGGCAAAAACGGAACAGTGTCTTTTCTTGGGAGTCACTTGCCACGGACATGCACGGAGGCAATGTTGCTTATACTAAGCAAACATCCGAAGGCAAGTTTTGTGCCGGATATGACCATAGGTACTTCAGTGACGACATAGTAAACGGGCATCGAGCACTATATTTTTATATCCTAGGGCCATCTGATAAGAGCTGCAAAAACGGCTAGTTGGCCAGAGACTTGTCAAAAAGCCACTTTTGTGGTATTTTTTACTTTATGTCTCTAGGTGTTACGCCCCATGCAGTTCCTGCTGAAAGAATGCTACTGGCTGCCGAAAAATTAGCTCGTGAGGTACATGCGGGCCAGCAATATAACGAGCAGACTCTTATTGATGGTCATATTTTGCCAGTAGTTGGCTTAATCGAAGGCTGGGGCTACGCTCCTGAGTATCGTGCAGTTGGATTTATTCATGATGTCCCCGAAGATAATGGTATGACTCTTGATGATTTTCAGGCTAACTTCCCAGATATTCCGCGTTGCGTAGCGGAAGCAGCAATAATACTAAATAAAAGGCCGTATCCTTCTCATCAAACATATTTAGATCGAGTGGCATCTAACCCATTGTCAGCCGTCGGCAAGTTTGCGGATTCGACATGCAACTTGGTTGCAACCGTCTTGGACCCGCCACGACAAACAGATGAGAAATATATGCAGAGAGTCGCAGAATATAGCGGCAATATTGCCTTCCTAAAACCTTTTTTGCCATCACCTAGTGAACCGCTTTTTTAAAGAATATGGACCCTGCAAATACTAGAGTTGAAACCGGGCAATATACAGGGGAGATACCCAGCCTAATAGATGAAAATTTTCGCAATCCAAACTCTTTGATGACAGTAGAGTGGGCAGTGGCCTTAGCTGACGAAAGCATGGAGGCAAGAGTTGAATTGCTGTCACGGATAAAGGTATCCGTGCCCGATGACAACATCGAAGCACGAAAAGACCAGCATAATATTTCAATTGAAAATCACATGAAACTGGCTCTGGAAGCCGCTGGAAATTTGTCTAATCTGCGTGTCTTTTCAGAAATAGTACTTGCCAAATTGCAACAGCCTGATTGCGACCAAGAATTAGCCCAGCAGACCTTGCTTATTTGGGGGCCGTTAGCTGAAATCGCTGGTTGGGGCGACACTAAACGAGAGCTTGAAGAGGCTGCTTTTGCTGTGCTTTATCCTGATGAAAAGCGAGCAATTGAGGAAACCTTCGGACACTTAGGTGGTGATGAGGCACTCCAAAAACTACTTAACGAATACCAGGAAGGCGTGCGGGTCATCCTCGAAGAATATCTTGATCCAGAAACACAGATAGAAATCAGCGGTCGCAAGAAATCAACCTACAGTATTTGGCGAAAGGCTCAAAAATATGAAGAGCCTGAATATTCGCTGCCTGACTATCTAGGCATACGTATTGTTATAGATGCACCTGGGCGAGAAGCCAAGGCGATCGAGCAATGTTACGCTGCAGCCGACATTGTGTCTCAGTGTTTTACGCCTGATCTTGAGTATTACAGCGACTACATTGCCAACCCAAAGCCCGGCGGATACCGAAGCTTGCATGTGACTTTGGATGATATCAACGGCGCGAAGCTCGAATTCCAGATCAGAACAGCCGAAATGGACAATCGAAAGGGCGCTGAAAGACTTTCGCACATGTTGTATGACGCCAGCTATAAAATTACGCCAGGCAAGATGTTTAGACAATTAGAAAAAACTCAAAGAATATACTCCTGGCGACAAGAAGTTGCAGCAGAAATAGCAAAAAGAAAAGCTGAGGGAGACAATAGTCTACGAGATTTAATGCCTGGCAACATACTGGTATTTGAATTTAACGGTAACCTGCATCAGCTCGCTGAGGATAATACTGCTCTCGATTTTGCTTTTGCGGTGCACAAAACTAGGGCTCTGGCGGTCAGTCGAATATCTAGAAATGGCAAACCTGTACGCTATGAAAACACTTTAAATTTTGGCGATAGTCTTGCGATCGAATATTCGTATCGTGATGGGCAAAGAAGCCACACCTGGTCGGATGATTGGTTAACTAAGGTGCGTTCCAAAGCGGCGATCAAAATACTCAAAAAAGCTCAGCGAAACAGAGGTCAAGAACAACACATTGCTGCCGGAATTCAAGAAATAGAGCACGCAGTTGGCCAAAATGCAATTTCTGCATTAGAAGAAGAGCAGAGAGTACGCCTAGCCGAAACCTATGGAATCCGCGACCTAGACAAGGTTTTGAGGGGTATTGGCGCAAAAGCGCTGAAACCTGGTAAATTGGTTAATCAGCTCAAAAAACTGCGCGGCACTGAGGAAACGGCCAAGCCCGCTGAAGCTAAGCAAAAATCAGGCAAAGAAAAACTTAATATACCCGTATATACCGACAACGAGGGTCAAAGATGGGAATTAGCCGTTATGCGCACTCTCGGTTGTCATCACCATATTGCCGGATGCTGTAAGGGTGTCGGTGTACAACAATCTGTAGTCGCGGTCCCAACACGAAAAATGGGCGATTTTTCTATTCATCGGCCTGAATGCGTTAACTTACCGAAAGACGAGCGTCGTATCTTAGAGTGCAGTTGGGTTAGTCGATAAACCACCTTTCAATGCCTAGCAAGATATAAATTTATCGATATTTATACTATTTAGTTAGACTTAGGGCATGGATCTTTTGTTTGGTTTCGTTGTGGCTGGCGCGCCGTTGTTGATAGTTGAAGTGTTAAGCAGAAATAAAAAGCTTCGACCGGAGCTGGGGCGTAAAGTTTCGCACGTTGGTAGCGCGATCGCCGTGCTAACTCTGCCATTTTTTCTTACCTTAAGACAGATTGCAGTTATAGCGCTGGCTTACACCTTAATAATGCTGTTCACTCGATCAATCGGCATCTGGAAATCACTGTATGCAGTTTCCAGATCCAGTTGGGGTGAGGTCTTGTTCCCAGCTGGGGTATTGGCTGCCAGCTTTTTTGCAACCAGCGTAGATAATTTTATGTGTGCGGTGGCGATTATGGGATTCGCTGACACAGCGGCGGCGTTGGTAGGCATGAAGTTTGGCAAGAAAAGAATTGCCGGCACACAAAAGACTTTTGCTGGCAGTCTGGCATTCGCGCTTGTTTCAACGTTAATCTTATTTACTATTCAGCCGGCTAGCCTGCCATTTGCCTCGGTTGTTATTGGCGCCGCAACTCTGGATGAACTATTTTCGCCTTTTGGGACAGATAATCTGACAATCCCCATAGTTGTTGTTCTTTTGCTAAATATTGGCTCGTAACTTGATATACTAATAAAAACTAAAGGGTTATCATGGACGTTTCACCAAAATACGAAGATATTCCGCCTCCAAAAGAAGAGAACAAAACTAAGCCGAAAGCAGCTATTCCTTTTAAAGAAGAATGGCAACCTTCTCAAGATCCGTTACCAGCGCAACCTACATCTGTATCCGAGCAAAAGGTCTATGATCAAGCTGCAGAAAATAAACGGTTGCGAAGGCAAGCACGGTACTTAGCACTTATCGCTCTTGGCGCTATGACTATTATTGTTTGCATATTAACAATGATGGGCAGCGCATCTCAGGATTATACTAAAGTGCAGGGGTTATCAAATCTTGCGAGCTTTTTGATACTGCCAGCAGCAGCAGTTACAGGGGGAACCTTAGCCTACATTATCGCGCATCCGGTGCGTATAAAGAATCCAGCTGCCCCTAAACTAACAGTTAACGGCTTTCTGGTTGCGATAGGCTATATTTTTGGTCTGATTCCAGGCTTGTTTTGGCTTTTGATCATATCTTATCCTCTGAGCAAACACGCCTGCGAATTATCAGGCTCAAAATACTGTTAAAAGTCCTGCTTGAGATCTTTTTCAATTGCGTCGGCAGTGACGTTAATTTCCTTATCATTTATATAGAATCGATCAGCGATTTTTCTACCGAGTTCAAGTTCAGCGTCTAAATCAGATAGTCGTGTACCTTTCTCGCTGTTAGACCGGTTTTTTAAGCGCTGTTCAACTACATCAGCAGGTGCCTCAATCTGGTACACCACTATGTCGGGATAGACGGCTCTCATTTTATTAATTAATGGTGCGCGCAGCATAACAAGAGGTATGCGGCCTTGGCTTTGCTTAACTGGCGGTAGGCCGTAGCGAAAGGGCAGACCAAACAATTGAACTGTATCTATAAATAAACCCTTGTCTACCAGCTCGTCAAATTCATCGCTAGAGACAAATTTGTGTTCGAGTTCTACTTCTCTGTCGCGCCTAGGGCGATCGGTAGTGGTCGGCGTAATAATAACCAGCCCACGATGATGCAGTTCCTGCACGATGGCTGATTTTCCGGCACCTGATGGCCCAATGATACATAAGACTTTCACTTCAGACAGTATAATTTACTCAATGCCGCAAAACATCATGTCTAGTCTCAAAATAGCGCGCAGCCTGTTGCGGACAGCGACATTTTTACTGCTTTTACTGTATTTAGTCATCGGCATGTTAATCGGGCTATATATCAGCGGCTCTAGCTTAAACACACCAGACGAAATCGTTGAGCTTGGCGTAAAGTTTGTCGTTTGTGGGCTAATAATCGCGCTTTGGTACATTTTTGGTAGCGGCCTAAATGATTACGCAGATTACGAAATCGATAAAATTAACCTGCCCAAAGCCACCGACAGACCTCTTATTAGCGGCCAAGCCGACAAGCCGGCACTGCTCAGAGTAAGTTTGATCGCCGCTACACTGACAATTCCGCTGGCAGCCTCGCTTTCAGCCTGGTATATAGTGATTGTTTTAGCCTTATTACTGCTGAGTGTTTCATACTCGATCCCCCCATTTTCTATATCAAGAAGGGGAGGACTCGCACCGCTTTTGTTGCCTTTAGGCTATATTATCCTCCCATTTGGACTAGGCATGATGCTCTCAAGCGACGACTTCACAGCCAAACCAGTATTATTGCTCACGGCAGCCTATTACTTTCACTTTATCGGCAGAATAATCCTCAAAGACTACCGTGACGTAAAAGGTGACAAAGCCAACGGCAAAATGACATTTCTACTCAGGCACGGCAATCGTAGCGTCTGCCTGGTGTCGGCAATTTCAATAACAATTAGCACAGGGCTTATTTTGGTGGCCCTAAATGAATACGCCTACATTTTGCGTTTCGGGTTTGTCTACCTCTTATTTTTTGGCCTAGTTACACTATATGAAACCTCAAAGGCTACGCGATGGAGCCAACAGAAACCGCTGCTGGCAGCTTTTGGCAGGACAATGACAGGGATAACAGCACTTACAATTCTCACGCTCTGCAACGCAATATGGGGTTTTTCTGCGTTAGAACAGGTGGCAATGCTTGTTGGGATTTTAGGCGTTTACACGTGGAGCGCTCAGCAGGCAAGTCGCTACAACACAGCTCAAACAAGGTAAAAGACTCGGTATGGCGTTGCGGTTCGGTTTTAGGTAGACTGAGGGCATATGGCCAGCAAAGATCGATTTGCGAAACTCAAAGTCTTTAAATATACACCTGGCGGCATGGCCTTGCCGTTTATTTTGCTTTTTGCCGGCTTGGGTACCTACGTAATCACCCAATCTAGGGCCGATAGCATCACTTATTCTAATTTTTATAATGCTAATAATGTTGCGCCGTCTGCTGGGATTTATCCGGCAAATGATGCAGTCAATGCGCTTGGTTCACAAAATGTCAGTCAGCTCAGTTCAGGCGGTAAATTAACATACAATGGTGGCAGTAAGGTTAAGTACAAGTCGATCTGTTATTATGTGCGCGTTCCTGAAAATATAACCGGCGACACGTCCGCAAAGATTGAATTCGTCGGCAAGGGCAACTCTAAAACACTGAATCTGGCCGTCTCCGATGATTATCAAGCCATTTGTGTAAAATCAGGCCACAAATCCCAGAAATCATACAATATCTATAATATTTCCGGCCCAGACGTGCTGGTTTATCAAGCAATAACTTCTAGCTAATAGCTCATCGAGTCGTAGGCGCTGTGTATGACCATTTCGGCAATCACTATGTTGGCCACGTAAACGATAGTAAAGGTGGCCGCGCTGAGACCGATGACCGAAAACGGGCTAACGTGTTTATTGTTTTGCCGGTAGTCCAAAATCGAAATTATGACCGCAAGTATTGCCAAAGAAACACTCACAATGGCGGTTGCCCAGAGGTTTTTAACTATGTAAAAAATCAACAAGTAGGCGGTCGCGGAAGCAATTCCACAAATTAAAACAATCAGCTCACGAAACGCCGAGGATGCATCGGTATAGGAGCTATCTTCTGGTAGAGAAGCCGGCTGAAATGGTGTGGGCGGCGCTGGGGCCACCGGAGTTGGATACAGGCCTTGCACGCTTCGATCGACAATATTGGAATTGCCAACGTAGGCTGGGCCAGTAGGCGGCGCCTCTGTTTGCGGTGGAGTTGGTACGACCGGAGCAGCCGCGACTGGAGCTGGTTCAGGCGCACCGGCCGTTGGTGTTGTTGGAGTTTGAGGATTCATATTTTTACCTTTTAGATTAACTTAAATACATAGTACTACAACGCTTACGTTTAACCGAGGTAAAATTGTATTGACATCCAACAATACGGGTGGCATGATTAGATTACAAATCTAAGGAGGTTTCATGGCTGCAAATAGTCAACCATCAGGGTGGGTTGGCTGGGTATACTTTGCCGGTATGCTTATGCTTATACTAGGGTTCTTCTCATTATTCCGAGGCATTCTTGCTCTCGTTAAGCACACAGCTTACGTTGTAACACCAGATTCTCTGATTGTGTTCAACTACACAAGCTGGGGCTGGACACATATTGTGCTCGGCATAGTTCTAATTACCGCTGCCGGATCTGCAATGTCAGGCCGTTGGTGGGGTAGAATTATTGGCGCTGTTGTAGCAGCATTGGCTCTTTTGGAAAACTTGGTACTTCTACCAGCCTATCCAATCTGGTCAATCATCGCTATCATCATCAGTGGATTCGTACTTTACGCACTCCTCGTCAAGGGTAGTGAAGCTAGATTAGACACCTAAAAACGTACTAATTTTACCAATTAAAAAAGAGGCCCGGCAAAGGCCTCTTTTTTGTTGTCTGACTCGTACTGTTTTTAAGAAGGGCTGAATTAATTAAGCTTCGTTGAGCTTTTTGAGGTCAAATGACAGGGCGATAGTCATGATGCCTGAAATCAGGGCGAATAAGCCTAGAATCCAAACAATTGCTACGCCACTTCCGACTGGCTGCCTGAGGACGACGATACCAGCGATAACGCCAATCACACCAATTATGATAGTCAGTGCTCTTGAGGTTTGTAATTGGTTGCCAATAAAGGCCGCGACGATATCAGCAATGCCACGGAGAATAAATGTAAACCCGATTAGCAGAATGAAAGTCGCAAATGTAACCTGTGGGTGACGAGTTAGGTAAACTCCGACACCGAGTGCGAAAGCACCAAAGATCAATGACAAGAACCAAGTGTTACCTTTGCCGATGCTCATCAAGCCGTGGATGATTTCTGCGATACCCCACACCAAAACGTAAACACTAAACAACACTACGAGTGTTGCAATAGTTAGACCTGGCCAAAAAAGTGCAGCGATGCCAAAAAGGATGGCAACAATACCTTCGATGAGACCAACCCACCAATATTCACTTACTTCGTTTTTCCTAGCCATGTTTCCTCCGTACGTAATTTAATGTTGAGTCAGTTTTAAACCTCAGCCTCCTTCCTGTGTACTTTTATACACCAAGACGGCGAAATAGCAAGCTTGAGCAATTACAATTTTTTGCGACGTTTAGCGCTGCGAATAGCAACTTCTGTAAGGATAATTCGCGTTAAGGCTACAAAGATTGTTATGCCAAAAAACACATAAAATATCGTAAAAATTTTGCCCGCATCCGTCTTGGGCACAATATCACCATAACCGACGGTCGCCAGAGTAATCGTGGTGAAATAAAACGAGTTTAGCCAGCTCAGCTTTTCGACAGCATGATAAAAGAAAGCTCCAAAAACAATAAAGAACGCCGCCACGCTAGCTAATTTTGCATATGAGGCGTTAGCTTTGAGAGTTGCAAGTGTATTATCTAGATCTTCTTGATCATCAATTTTAGACATAAGCTAATATTTCCAATCTTGGTTATCGCCTCTGTTATTGGGCGAAACAATTATCCCTGGTGTCATAGCGTCATGCCTAGTGTGGGGCTTGGCCTCGCTAAACTTTGTAGTGGCACTAACACCCGCAGCTGGGCTGTGATCGCCGCCGTGGTGGATCAGCTTATCGACATTTTTCTTAAATCCGCCCTTGGATCCAAAGATAAGATCAATTAACAAACCTAGTACTATTAATCCAACCAGCACCATTAATATCTTAGGAATAGCGCTACCACCCGCGTCGAAATTTACAACTATGGTCTGGGGATTTTCCGCGGTGGTACCTGGCTGGATCAATACTTCAATTTTTTGAGTCCTGCCGTCGAATGTAATCACACCTTTTGAGAGCCCCGAAGTTAGGTCCTTCAATATGACTTGGCCGTCTTTATTAGTAACGCCAGATTTACCCGCTAAAGTTACTTTGGCGCCCTCGATAGCTACACTCTTTTTATTAACTACCGTTAGTTTTACAGTGCCACGTGCAGTAGATACTGATGAATTGCTGACATCTTCGGCAGAGGTAGTAGGGCTAACCGTTTCCGCGATTGTGTCGGCAACTTTACCCAATAATGACTTCTTTTTTGTAGCGCCACCAGTACCACCTGAACCAGAGGTTGGTACGGCTGCGATTGTGTAGCTGCCGCCGGTGAGATTTGCCAACAGGTTAACACCTGAACTGTTAGTTATGCCAGAGCAGGGAGTTGCGTCAGCCGTACTGCTGCAAATATGGGCAAAGCTGAGGGCTGTGCTGCCGACACTGCTAGAATGGAGGGTAATTTTTGCCATTGCACCATTGGTCGACGATGGGCTCTTAGCATAGCGCGATATTTTGATGGTACCGCCTGAAGCCACATCTGTGGCTGGGTTGAGGGTGAAGTGTGATGAAGGATCGGTCGCTATGCTCGCCGAGCTAAAAGCTGAGGTAGAGTAGTTAATTGTTGTCTTCCAGGCGTTAACCGAATTGCCGCCGGTATCAAGCATCAAATACAGCACCAGATCGTCGCCAACGGTAACACTCTTGCTAGCCGGAGATAGCGAAAATCCCGCGTTAACTGCGGCGCCGGCAGGCAAGACAGCAGCAAGCGGGAGCCCAGCTACAATCAAGCCAGCAATCAAGCTGGTAATTTTCTTTGGAATTAGTCGCTTAAGGTATATTTTGCTCATTATGTCGGCCTAGTGTTGATATATCCCCAATAAAAAGTCGAGGTCAGCTTGATCAATAAAGCCGGTCGGCACGAAATCCTCAGCTGGGCTAGTGCCACTTTCCCAGTGTCCCAAAAATATACCTAAGTCAAACAGATTTACTATCCCGTCATTGTTTAAGTCACCAAGTTGTGCCTGAATTATATTACTGGCGTCCGATGTTGAAGTATCCGAACCATCGGCATTAGTAGCTGTTACTACGGCCCTAACTGTGTTGCCGGCATCTGAGGATTGAAGAGTGTATGAGCTGTCGGTCGCTCCGGAAATATCCGAACAGTTGCTGCCACCACTGTCGCAGGTCCGCCATTGATAAGTATAAGTTGGGAATCCAGTCCAACTGCCATCGTCAGTCGTCAGCACCTGCCCAACAGCCGCAACACCAGATAAGAAGGGTCGGGAGGTGTTAATTGGTGGCGATCCGGCCGCAAAAGAAGTGATCGTGTGCGTGACGACTCCCACGGCCATCAGACTCGCGACAAATACAACACCTAGGGTAACCACGTGATAAGGCTTGTGCTTAAAGCCATGTTTGGCGTGCTTTATTAGCGTTCTCATTTGAAGATTTTGTTTTGAATTTTTTATTACAAAGAACTATTAAAAGGTTACACCTTACGACAAGAGAATGCAAACAAAATTATTGCCGGATTCAGCTGTGGATAAATGACTCGTTGTAAGAAAAATAACTGCTCGCTTTCTAAGCCAAATATAAGCTTAAAATGGTGAATGTTTTGGGAGGTGTTATATGTCGTTAAAAACGATGCCTCAAACAAAAACCTCCAAAAATAAGCCAAGCTGGTGGCGTGATTATATTTCAAGTTAATTTTTATTTTTATCAGCGGTAAAACTTCGCGGCCAGAGCTTTTTTGAACTAACGACAGCTATTTCATTGGCATAATATATGGTTTGCGCCTGCAAGTAAATCCAAAATAACAGACCAAGGGTCAAGGCAAAGTAGCTATACAGCGCATCCAAATGCCGCAGCTCCCTAGTTAAAATGTAACCGCCTAGTACTTGCAAAATCACCAGCCCCACAGCCGCGCAAGCCGCGCCAAGCCAGGTTTCTTTAAGTGTTACGTGCCTTGGCAGGCTGGCTTTGATCAAGAAATTAAATAACGCAAACAAGATAATCAAGTTTAATGAGAGCGATGCCAGCCGAAATACCCAACCTTGACCGGCCGCGGCAGCCAAGCTAGCTATGACCGAAGCAGAGATAAAACCTAGGCCGCCGACGATAATGATGGCAAAGCTTCTCATTAAGCCGGTAAAGAAGCTGTCGTCTGGCTTGCTCTTGAATCCCCATATTTTTCGCACACCTTGCCTAAAAACATCCGCTACACCCCTGATGCCGTATAGCGTGAATAAAATACCGGCCAGCAGCGCGAAGCCGTTACTCTGCAATCCATTAATGTGCGCAGTCAGCTGGTTGCCGAGCACTGGAAAATAATCCGTCACGCTTTCTAAAACAGCCTTTTCGAGCTCCGGATAATTACTAAGCGTATTATCAGCTACCGTTGTCAGTATCATCAAGAGGGGGAAGAGGGCCAAAAAACCATAGTATGTCAGAAGTGCCGCCCAATAACCGGCCCGATCATCGCCATATTTTTTTATGACGGCGTAGCTAAAACCAGATAACCGATGCCGCTGCTGGTAAGCGTCGACTCGTTTGATAAGCTTTTGGGCTGGCTTCATATAAGCCATTCTAAATGATTTTGCGCGAAAGACTTAAAATCTGATGCGGTGCATAAGAGCGTCAACCGCGTCACGCTTGCGCTCTTCAAAAGGCAAAACGGTACTTAAAAGATTGAGGATTTTTTCTTCGTCCTCTGGGGCAAAGTACAGAGACAATGGCGGCGCAAAACGTCGCAATGGCATCAGAGTAATACTAGAAAAGGCTTCTTCTTGTATTACTGAAAAGCAGCGGTAATCATTAAAGTTATAAACTTTTTTATCAATTTTGATGCCCTGATGATTCAAGCGGTACTCAAGCTGACGCGGCTTGTGTGAGCCATAGACACCAAAAACTATCGCGGCAAAGATCACCACCCCTGATGAAACGTAATCTCGGGTCAAGAAATAGACACCCACCGATAGAAGCACGGCAACTGCTGCTAGGGTCATGTACCAGCCAAAAGATTTATCATGAGCCACGAATTCGGAAGCTGTCCAGACGATTTCTTCAGGGGCTTCATCGTATGAAGATTGGTATGCATTTTCCTCGGGAATCTCCGACGGCGTGGCTTTTTCTGCCTCAACCTTTGCTTTTTTAGCCTTATCTGCCATAAGCGTTATTGTACCGCATTTTTAGAAACAGGGCTCGGACTGGTATAATTACCTCTGTTGAAGGAAGGGTGTCCGAGCGGTTTAAGGAACTGGTCTTGAAAACCAGCGTGCCAGCAATGGTACCGTGGGTTCGAATCCCACCCCTTCCGCCAAAGCCAGATAGGTTAGAATAGTTATACAAAATCTGTAAACCAAGCGAAGATGTTTACAGATTTTAGAGGAGAAGCATAGGGTTAAGTCGAAGCTTTTGGCTTTTGCCAAAACGAGACAAACCCGTAGGCTTCGACGAGGAGAGGTACCCAAGAGGCTGAAGGGGTCGGTTTGCTAAATCGATAGGGGGGAGCAATCCCCCGCGAGGGTTCGAATCCCTCTCTCTCCGCCATTATTATTGTGTTACTTTAGCTGTGGTTTTACAGCAATTGATTAGTTTTTGGCTTGGCGCTCTGCTTGGCGTTTTGCGTAGGTGCCATGCTCTTTGGCGATGGCTCGACCAATGTGGAAAACGCTCTTGGCAGCAGTTGCTTTGGGGTGTTTACGAGCTGACTCAGCGGCTTTTGGCTTTACGCGAGGTGCGCCTGTTTCAGGATCAAACTCAAACATGCGTGAATATTTTACTGCTGCGGCTCCAACTCGACCGACTGTAACCGAAGCATCAACTAGTTTGCCTCGAAATTCTGCGTCGGATAGCTTGGCTTTTGTTGTTTCAGCTGCACGCTTGGCACCATCAACGCCGCGCTGAACGAGGCTTGGTGTAGCTAGTATTTCTGACTCGGCTTGAGGAACTTCGGTTTGCACGGGGCCTTCGTTGCCGAGTGGCGGGATAGGAGGGGCTTGTCCTTCAGCTGTAGCTTTACCAAAAGGCGAGTCTGGTTTAGGAGTAAAGGACAGCACTTTAGCAGGTTCACCCTCAGGTGAGGGGACTGGTGGCATTTCTAGAGGTGAGGCAGTTGGTGTTTTCATATTTGTTTTTACTTAACCTATATAATGTATCATACTTATGCTTTTAAGTCAATATTATTTTATGGACAAATTCCGCATGCGCGCTTGGGCAAATACAACAGCGTCTATCTTAGATGCGCCGGCTTGCTCAAGCACACGAGCTGCAGCTTGTAGCGTCGAACCAGTTGTAACCACATCGTCTATTAAACACACGTGAGTACCTTTGATGCGACTTGGCCTAATCACATTATAGACGCCGGTTGTTTGGGTATGTCTCTGCCGGCTGGTCGAGCCAACCTGATGAATCTGGCTTGTCCGCGACAAACACTTTAATAGCCGCTGACCAGTTTGCCGCACCAGCTGGCGTGCTATCAACTCGGCCTGATCATAGCCGCGTTGTCGCACCCGGCTTGGCGCGGTCGGTACAGGCACTATAAATACAGATTTAGAATCTGGCACCAGTGGCTTCATGCGTTGAGCCATGATTTTTGCGGCCGACTGCGCTCCTGAGGATTTCAGTTTCCAGATCAAGTCTTTGGCAACTGTTTCGTAAATAGTCGCCGAACGCACCACTGTCAGACTTGAATCTGTTAAATACTTCGGAGGCGCCAGAGGCAAGCCATCAATGCACGCGCCGCACAGTAACCTACCTTCCGTCTGGCAGCCAAGGCAGTCGTATGGGGCAAGTACAGACAATATCGTATCTATAAAACTCACGTTGTGTTTAATGTGTTGTAAATATGTACTCCACCCGTTGCGTACTCTTTATAACCTAAGCTATACTGCCTGTAATACAAAAACGCAAGGTTTTTAATCTTTTCTTAATCCTTGGCAGATAGCTCAAGGACAAACAGGCACACTAACTAACCGGAGGGTAACAACTATGGCGCGACGTAATCGCGATGACGATCTTTTGCTCGAGGAAGACGAATTAACAGCGGCTTTCTTAGGCGATGAAGTTGCTCTTCCTGCAGAAGATAACCAGCCTCAGGCAGCCGCTCCAGCAGCTGATGATGAATGGGACGAAGACGACAATGTACCAGGCCAATTGGCCGTTGATGTTTATGAAACACGCGAGAAACTTATTGTTAAAGCCCGTACAGCTGGGGTTAACAAAAATGATCTCGACGTCAGTATCTCTGACAATCAGCTAACAGTCCGCGGTACGCTTAGTTCAGGCACCGAAGAAGGCGTTGAGAATTATTTCCTGCAAGAATGCTACTGGGGTGAATTCAGCCGTACAATCGCGCTGCCAGTTCCAGTCAAAGAAGAAGAAATCGAGGCCGTACTCAAAGACGGAGTATTGACCATCAGCTTTGGCAAAGTCCAGCAAGACACGGTCAAAAAGATTCAAGTTCTCTAGAGGCAAGCAGCTCCACCAAAAAAGGACCCCATTGACGGGGTCCTTTAATTTGCAGGTCTATTACTAAGGAGTTACTGATGTTTCGGCTGCTGTCAAAACATAGTGAACTATGAACTGCGACAAAGCAACGATTATCAAGCCGATGATGGCATAGATAAGCGTATTTTTGGCATTGCCAACACGACCACTGTCGCCACCTGAGGTGATGTAGCGGAAACCGCCGTATATGATCATGATGATAGCCACGATGCCTACGATCAGCGAGATCAGGTTAACTACTTTGCCGGCTAGAGATTTTAGGTCAGAGTTGCCATTACCTCCGGCCGCACACTCACTTCCACCTTGTCCGGCGGCTGAGTTGGCGCCTGTACATAGCCCATTGGTTATATTGTTATCTGTCGCTGAAGCAGCGTGGGCTGCAGCTGGTATTAAAGCAGGTGCCGACATACCTAGCGCCATGGCGAAGCTTATGAGTAATATTTTTAGTTTTTGGATCATTGTTTAGTGGACCTTTCTTTACGTTTACTTAACTTATACTACATGCTTGTGCTTAGATCAAGCTCGGCTTAGGGGGTTGCTTTTTTAGTAGTGGCAGGGGGTTCGGTCGCGGTGGTCGCTTGAGTAAATACAAAATGCACCATTACCTGCGCTAACACGACCACAACAATACCTATAAGGGCATATATCAATGAGTTTCTGGCACTGGCAACCTTGCCACTGTCGCCACCTGAGGTAATAAACCTCAAGCCGCTAACGATTATCATAATTATAGCTATGATGCCGGCTATATAACTGATTATCTTAATTATGCCTTGAATTGTATTGGTTACACCCGTGTCTTCACAATTGTTGCCAGTTTGACCAATACCTTCGTTGATTTTTTGTTTGGCGGAATTGTCAGCGCCGCAGTTGTCGGTCGCCGCGTAGCCAGTGCCTGCGAATGCCAATACCGGTGTTAAACTGAGCACAATTAGGGCAAGAATCGCTAGAATTTTTTGTTTCATAAAGTTCTCCTTAAAGTTTTGCCGTCACGAAAAGTATTATAGCTCGCGAAACAATTATTATAATTATGCCTATCAAGGCGTTGATGACTGAGTTTCTGGCATTCTTTATCTTTTCCGCGTCGCCGCCAGAGGTCATAAACCTGATGCCGGCAATAATAATGATGATGACAGCCGCAACGCCGGCCATGATTGCAATGATGTTGGCAGCCTGAACTAAGATACCGTTATTGCCAGAGATCGGATCGATTGTTGTCCTGCCTTTACAGGCGGCTGAATCGGCCTGCGAACCCGTACATACATCACTTGGATTAACCAACGAATTATCGGCAGCCAAAACGGACACGCTTGTAAATAGAATCACGGATGTCAGCAAGATTGTTGCCAGAGTCGCAAATCGCTTCATTTTAAGTTAATCCTATTAACAACGAATGACACCAACGCTTGAGCCGACACAGCAACAACAAGACCAATCAGTGCATAAATAATTGCGCTGCGGGCAGTCGAAGCTTTTTGGGGATCGCCCGACGAGGTTATATATTCAAAACCCGATTTAACAATGATAACCAGCGCAATGGCACCAATAATTCCAAATACAATACCTAAAATAACCTGGATCGTGCTTGGTCCAGCCTCAACTTGAGGCAAAGAATTAGGGTTAATTGCTGTTACTGCCGTTAATAGTAGATTTGTAGTCATATATATCTCGTTAATTTAATCTGCTGCCAATAAAACTGACGAATGCAACCGCAACGAGCGCAACAGCCAAGCCACCAAACGCGTTAATTAAGGTAGATCTGGCTTTGGCAGTTTGCTCAGGGTTGCCACTGCTGGTAGTGAATTGAAAGGCGCCGACAAACACAAAGGCCACAGCAACAATGCCAGCAATTCTAAGCAAGTCGTCGATAATCGCTAACATCAACGCGGGCAAATCGCTGCTGGTTTTGCCGCACTCATTGGCAATCGACTGATTAAAAATGTTGAAACATTTAAAATCACAAGGTGAAGCACCATCAGCCTTGGCGCTGCTGCCTGAAAATTCATCATCCATGTAGTAGTACCATGGCACAAGACCAAAAAATGTTCGCTTACAGTCATTGGCGTTGGCTTGTACTGTGTTATTGCCGCCGTCTTTTGCCGCGGCCGCTGAAGCTTTTTGCGTCGTGATAGAGATGATCCCAGCGATTAGTACAAGCAAGCTTAAACCTGTAACTATAATCGGCAACCGTTTGCTAATCATGTTTTAAACAGCCCTCCTGGGATTAGGAACTGGAGGAACGAGAACAGCAGCAGATAGGCAATAATTGCCAGCATCGTATTGCTGATGCGCTTCTTGGCTTCGGTAACTTTTTGCGGGTCGCCAGCCGAGGCAGAGTATTGGATGCCGCCCATTATCAATGAGGCGATTGCTATCAAGCCAAAAATCGCCGTTACGACTTCAAGCGCCGGGTTAATATATTTCTTAACCAGATCACAGCTGTCTTTTGTACATTTTTGGTTTGCGTCACTCGAGCAGCCCTGTGGCAGTGGCTGATTCGCCTGAACGGCAGCGGTACAGGCGGCCGGATCAACTGTCGACTCAACGGTAGAGTTACAAATCGCATCACCGCTTTTGCACTCGGCGTCCAAACTTGACTTTGCGTAATCAGGCACGTCTTCGTTTTTGGTGCTGCCACCTACCTCTACAAAAACTTTATCGAGGTTTTTTTCAAATGCTGTGACACTGGCAGGTGTGGTGTCCTTTGCCACTGCTTTTCTAAAATAGGCCGCCGCTTTATCTGAGATGCAGCTTTCAATAACTTTCGCGTCTTTGCAGTGGTGAGCTGCCACGTTGCGGGCTTTTTGAACGTAGTCGCCATCACATACTTTTATAACTTTTTTTGGCACGATTTCTTTACAATCGGCTACTGTTTGACTGCCACTGCTTGAACCGGGGTTAGAGACTGGTTCACCGTGTGTTTTTGGCGTAATGATCAGCGTAAACATAGTGATAAAGAGCAAGCTTAAACCGACAAGCACCGCTAGGCGATGCTTGCTGACGATATTCAGCCAATTTTTTGAAGAAGTACTTGTCATTATGGTTTTGTTTTAGACGCTTATGCTCATATTATGCGTCTGAGACGCGTCTTTTGCAAGTAATCAGGCTGAAAGAGGTGCCACCGCTATACCGCTTGTGCTATAGTATTGATAAAAATGAACAC
>CAZXDL010000004.1:24109-74336 GCA_964639505.1 uncultured Candidatus Saccharibacteria bacterium
GAAAGAGGTGCCACCGCTATACCGCTTGTGCTATAGTATTGATAAAAATGAACACCGTATGAAACGAAAAATATTGTATCTAGTACCCCTCGTAGTCTTCGCGTTTATAACTATAGCTTCGACTTTTATTCCACAGCCTTCCACTTACGCGGCAGTTCCGGCTGGAGGAAAAGCTACGGGCACATCAAGTTCGGGTTCGTCAGGATCATCCTCATCGTCATCATCAGGCTCATCCGGCTCCTCCGGCTCTTCGTCCACAGGATCATCGGCAAACTCATCAACCGGCACATCGACATCTGGCTCAACCTCTAATACGACAACCTCGTCAAGTTCAAGCGATCCCGGTGCCGTAGAGTCTCCAGGTATAGAGTGTCCGAGTTTATCTTTTGACCTAGCTTGGGCATTTTGCCCAATCATGAAAATGATGGCTTATTCGGTCGCGGCGATGGACAATTTCATAAACAAGCAAATGACAGTCGGCAGCAACGGCGACAGCAGCGACCCAAATCAGATTTTTTGTGATTCTGAATCAACCGCCCAAGACCTAAAGAGTTGTACAGCCTATCACAACGCTTGGACGAGCGTGCGCAACATCGCGTTAGGCTTGATGGGAATCTCAATTATTATCGTATTGATCGCCCAGGCTTTGGGCTTTGAATTTCTGGATGCCTATACAATCCGTAAGGTGTTGCCGCGATTGCTGATTTCAGCGGTGGGTATAACACTTTCGTGGCAGCTGATGCAGTTCTTTGTGACACTATCAAATGATTTAGCATATGGCATAAGAGTAATCATCTATCAGCCGTTTGTTGGTTTTGGCGATGCTACGCTCGGCAATGGAGTTTTTGGCAGCGGCACAGTTGCCAGCCTACTGGCGATCGGCGCCTTGACGGCGCTGGGCTGGATCGGCTTGCTTAGCTATCTTTTAACAGCGTTGTTAGCGGTGTTTATCGCGTTGTTAGTGCTAATTTTACGAGAAATGCTTATCATCGTTTTAATCATCATGGCGCCGATCGCCATCGCTTGCTACGTGCTGCCAAACACCCAAAAGGTCTACAAGCTCTGGTGGGAGTCGTTTAGCAAGGCTTTGCTGATGTTCGTCATGATCGCCGCACTGATCGCAGTCGGTCGTGTTTTCTCAGTTGTGGCTCTAACAAGCACTGACAGCACTATAGGACAGCTGGTCGGCTTCGCGGCATATTTCTTACCTTATTTCTTGATACCCGCGACCTTCAGGTTTTCGGGTGCCGCGATGTCTCAAATTGGCGGATTTGTTTCGGAGCGTGGCAAGGGTGGCTTCGATCGCTTGCGTGGCTACCGTGGCAATGTCGCCAAAAAGAACATGCACGAGCTGGCAACTGGCAACCGTTTGCATAATGAAAGTACCCGCTTCTTAGGCTACGGCAGATTCGCCAGAGGATTTAACAGAGCAACCCGTAACACCGCCAACGTCCGCAATGCCGGCTATAACCCAAGGCGTATGCGCGAAAGAATGCGGGCCGCTTCTGGTGCCGCTATCAGCGGGGAAGCTGCTGAAGCTGCAGAAAAAAACGCAGCTTTCAAAGCATTGCTTGGCAACGATGACGTCATGGAAGCTGCTTTGTATGAATCTGTCCATGGCGGCGGTGAGGCAACAATTCGCTCAATCCTTCGTGAACGGGGCTTTAAAGAAGACATGGTCATGAATGCTGTCGGTGCCTACCACAACGCTAAAAACTCCATGGATACAGAAGCCTTTAATACTGCATTGGCGATACACAGCTTTGGCACCAGCAGCGGCTGGACGCCTCGATACAAAAAGAATGCTGCCACCGGCAACTATATAGATGCTAATGGTAATGATATCGCCGGCGGCGAAGCGGGTGATGTCAGCCTGCGTGTACTAGCGCGTGGTGGTGGTGGTGCTGGCGAAGCCCGTGCCGCGATCGATCACGTGGCAGGCAATGACCGCCTGCGTATGATTTCTATGCTTGGCCAAGCCCGACAGCAAGCCGAGTCTAAGGGTAGGTTTGACCTTGTCGGGGGCAGTTTCACCCAAGACGTGCTCAATATGGAGCGTTTTCATACTGGTCAATTAGGTGGGGCCACAATCGGTCCAAATGGCGAACCTAGCGGTATTGCAACTCTTACTAAACTTACCCACGAGGGCGCCATTGATGGACAGGCCCGTCACCGAATTGCTTCCGGTCACCGCCGCTCTATGGACGCCTTGGCGCCTGAGTTCCGCAAGGCGATCGAGGCCTCACTATACAACTCCAAGGGTGCTGCCAACTGGTCCGCTGATGAAGGCATCGCTCAACTGGCATTCATCGCTAACTCGCTCGATGCCGCTTCCAACGGCGCACCAGAAAACGCCCGCGTAATTAAGCAAGAGGTGCTCGATCGAAAGATCGACGTCAAAAACATGCCATCCGAGATGGTGCAAGCCATCGCCAACACGCCACAAAAAGCCCAGTGGCTGGCCTCGCAAGAAAGCATCACCATCGGCAATCTAATGGAACAAATGCGCACCGACCCAGACTTCTCAAGGTACCGCCGCGAATACAACCGGCCTGAAGACAGCCGTCTAGCTGCTAGCGCTCAAGCCGAGAATGAAGCCGCTCAAAACCGCCCGCCCGGAACTTAAACTAGCCTCAATCTTATCGACCAAAGAAGTCAGGACGCAGGTGCGGAGGCACAAGTCCTTCAATTGGAGGCACTTGTCGTTGGCCCATTGCGTAAAGATCGTTTGCCAGTTTGATCAGCTTGGTTAGCTCTACATCAGTGTTGTCGCCCTCAGGCTTGTCACTGCGGGTCCAGCGCTCGATCGCATCTTCGCCGTACTGGCCATAGCTACCCATTCGGCTGCCAACCCCAATAACTCTTGGAGTATCGTCGCGCCTGACTGGATCAACACCTGGAACCTTAACTTCCACACCGCCCATCCATGAACGAGGCTTGTCACCTGCATGAGCTGGTTTTTCGATTATTAAATCGGCATCACGGTTGCGGTTTGGAGAAGTAGTCTTAATGTTGATTTGGTCACCTTCCATCCTAAAGGGCAACACCCAGCCGACAGTCTCATCGACCATGACCGACCTGTCGGTTTTTTCGTCATAGTTAATCTGACCCTTGGCAACTTGTGCTGGGTCTACTGCGCTGCGGCGCAAGCCGACAAGATGAGCAAGTCTAGACCTGCCAGCTAATCGAGGCTGGAATATCTTGATATGTGTTTCAATTTCAGGCGTAGAAACTTCGGCTAGGGCGTTAATCATGAAGTAAACGCGTTCTTCGGCTAAATCGCGTCGTTCGCGGATGTCCATGCGCTCCCACTCTTCATGACCGAAGTTATGCGCAATTGTGCGGCCTTCGTGAGTATCAAGACGTGGATACTCTCTGTCTAGGTCTTCGGCGTGCTCAGGGACTCTACTACCGGCTCCGACAAAGTGCAACACGGCATGGCCAAAACGGCGTCGACGAGCTGCTCTTACATTTGCTGGGTCGTCACTGCGGTGCTCGGGGTGTCGACGAGGCGCGGTTCGTTCAGCTAGGGGGATTAGACCATCGACAGCATCAAACGGATCATTGCCACGATTTGGTCGATCGGCCAATGGTAATGGGCCTGGGCTTATGCCGCCGCGGGTTTCAACTCTGCTGATTACGACTCGATCGTGCGGGTCAGCGCCGCGGTGTCCTGGAAAGATCGGATAGCCCTGTTCATTTAGCCATTCCTCGCCAATCTTGCCTTCAGGAACGCTTTTGCTGAGTTTGCGTGGCGGCAAAGGCTTGCCGTCTGGTGCGCGAAGCACATCACCCCCGTCGTCGTGCATTTCTCGGTGTAATATAAGACTAGTAGGAAATTCGCGAAAATCACCCGGTTCACCAGCTGCTTCGGCTGCAGTCAGATCATAGACTCGGCTACCAAATATATAATATCGCTGAACTGGTGCATCTGGGTCACTTTCGTGAGCCATTGTTACGATGTACTCTTGATCCATCGCTGGGTCGCCCCACTTCATAACTGCACCTTCTGAGTCATGAATATTCCATTCTGTACCACGTCGAACCGTGCCATCAGGACGCGGGTCGTACTGAACAGATACTTCGTCTTCAAAAGGACTTTCATACTTATCACGCTCAGGTTTACCCGATCTTGGGTCAACTTTTTTCTCAGATGGAAGAAAACCAGGACCCGGCGTATTACGTCGAATCTGGAACTGGTTTTCAATTGTCATGTCTAGTTCATCAGACGTCATCAAAACAGGCACTCTGTTGCCCGTTGCTGGATCAATAGGCCATGAGTCACGTGAACGCAGGGGATCGCCTGCAGGGGTAAACTCCACTATATCTCTTACAGAGCGGGGGTCTGTAGGGGGTGTGTTACCGGGGCGGGGAGCGCGTTGCATGGCTATTTACCGTGTGCCTTGTTTAAGTTGTTGTTTGTTTTATGCATATGTTTATCCGATAGCTATCTTAGCAAATTATACTGTTTTTGTCAAGTATGTGGGTTTGTTGTTTTTTTGATTTGTTATACTTATGGTTAGATGGCAACATATAAACTTATCCAAGATATTGAGGCTGAAGACAAGATCCTTGGGCCCTTGACGCTTCGGCAGTTTATTTTTGCTTTAATTACGGTGTTTTTTGGCTATTTATGCTTCTTGGTGCTCACTAAAGGCGCCGCCTTTATGCTTGTCGTGTTTTTGCCACCGATGGTGTTTTTTGGCTTTTTTGCTTTACCGCTCGGACGAGATCAGCCAACAGAGGTCTGGGCTTTGGCTAAGCTGCGCTTCTTATTTAAGCCCCGTACTCGCATTTGGAATCAGAGTGGCGTCAAAGAACTGGTTACAATAACGGCTCCTAAAAAAATCGAGCGGCACTTGACTAAGGGCTATACTCAAACGGAAGTTGACAGCCGACTGCACGCTCTGGCGGATACGATTGACAGCCGCGGCTGGGCAGTGAAGCACGTTAATTTAAACGCTTACGCGGCGCCGGTTTACACTCCGCCACAATCTGACCGACTGCTGGATCCGGCGACTTTGCCACAGGTCGTGCCAAGCAATGATATCGCTGCCTCTGACGATATGATGGATGTCGAAAACAGTCCGATCGCCCAGCAGTTTCAAAACATGATCAATGAATCAAACGCTGGCCGCCGTGAAAATGTCATTGGGCGTATGGAAGACACTAAGCCTGGGTCAATTGCGGCTCCAACATCAGACAACCAATGGTTTACAGAACAAGGCGAGAAGCCAAAGCCGGCCAGCAATTTGCGTTCAGTTAAAAAGCCTGCAAAAAAGGCTACAAAACCGGTTCAAATCGACCTGCCGGCGCCAATGACAGCCCCGACTGACCCTGCTATACTATCCCTGGCAGCACGCGATGATCTCAACATCGATACGCTTGATCGCGAAGCAAAGCGAGCAAAGGGTGACGACAGTTCAGGAGACGAGGTCGTTGTTTCACTGCATTAATTTCTCGCGCAAGCGAAATGCTTATCAGAAACAAAGGTGGGTACTCGAGTAATGAATCCTTCGGCGCCAAATCAGCAATATCCCGGACAGGGGCAAATGCCAGCCGGCCAGCCAATGCCAGCGCCAGGGCCAGGGCAGCGGCTGATCCCAGTTAACCAACGGCCAGCCGGCAAAAGACGTCGCGGCAAAAAGGGCGGCCAGCAGCAGGCCGTCCGGCCAGCTCAAACTCATCCAAACAGTACTCAAAACGCGCTTCAAATCGCCGAGGTTCGTGATGGAATTGTCATCATGAACGATGGTTCATTTCGTTCGATTGTCATGGTCAAAAGCATCAACTTTGATCTGATGAGCCCGCAAGAAAGAGACGCTGTCGAATACAGCTATCAAGGGTTTTTGAACTCGCTTTATTTCCCTATTCAAATATTCATTCGTTCGCAAAAAGTCGATTTGCGGCCTTATCTAGAAAAGCTGGACAAGATTCGCACCGAGCATGACAACATGCTACTAGCGCTGTTGATGGAAGACTACATCGGCTATATGGACGCGCTCAGCCAGCAGACAAACATCATGGATAAAAATTTCTTTGTCGTTATCCCATTTTTCCCAGCTGTAGACGTTCAAAAAGGCATTGAGCAGAGCAAGACGTTTTTGTCTGGCCTAGGTGGCCTATTGAAGCCCAAAGAGCAGCATGTCGTAATTAACGAGCGTGATCTGGAGAATGCCAAGACCGAGCTGCGCAACCGCGTACAGGCAGTGCTGGCTGGTTTGCAGCAGTGCGGCGTCAAAGGCCTGCCGCTCGATACTCAGGAGCTGATCGAGCTTTATTACGACACCTACAATCCCGATACGGCAACGCGCCAACAGATCAAAGATTATACGTCGCTAACAGCTGATGTCATCACCAAGGGCGAGGGTAGTGCGCCGCAAGCCCACCTAGATAGGGAGCTGCAGTAAGATGGCCGCCAAACGCCGAAAACAGCCAAGAATGGACCCAGTTGCTATCGCTCAGGCGCAGCGGGCGCGCGAGCAGCAAGAAGTGCAGGCTGCTTTTCTTAAAGGCGTCACGGCACTGCGTGATTTTATCGCGCCGAGCTCACTTGAATTTAGCAGCACCCATTTCCAGATTGGTACGCGTTACGCTCGCACTTATTACGTTTATGGTTATCCTCGGCAGGTTTACACCGGCTGGCTGAGCAGCATGGTTAACCTCGACGAAGTAATGGATATGGCTTTGTACATTTATCCGGTAGAAAGTCAGGTCGTGCTCGAAAACCTGCGTAAAAAAGTCACCCAGCTTGAAGCCGGCATTCAGCTAGAATCCGAAAAAGGCCGGGTACGTGATCCAGGCAAGCAAGCGGCCATCATGGACGCCGAAGAAATTCGCGACAAATTGCAGGTCGGCGAAGAGCGCTTTTTCCGATTTGGTCTATATTTCACGATTTATGGCAGCAGTTTAGAAGAGCTGGAGTACATTTCGCACAAGGTCGAGTCAATGCTCGGACAGCAGCTGGTTTATAGCAAGCCAGCCACATCGCAGCAGGAGCAAGGCCTTAACAGCACCGTACCGCAAATGATCGATCAGCTGCAGATTCGCCGAAACATGAGCACCGGCGCTTTGTCGACCAGCTTTCCGTTTACTAGTGCCGATTTAACACAAGAAAACGGTATCCTGTATGGCATCAATATGCACAACTCTGGGCTGGTGATTTTTGATCGTTTCTCTCTGGAAAACGGCAATTCTGTTGTCTTTGCCAAGTCTGGCGCGGGCAAAAGCTTCACCGTTAAGCTTGAGGCTCTACGCAGCATGATGTTTGGCACTGAAATATTCATCATCGACCCCGAAAACGAGTATCAGCGAATGTGTGACGCAGTTGGTGGCGCGTATGTGCGGCTTAGCCTGAATTCATCAACTCGTATCAACCCGTTTGACCTGCCGAAAGTTGTTGATTCAGAAGAGGCCGACAACGCCCTACGAACTAATTTAATTACATTGCATGGTTTGCTGCGATTGATGATGGGCGGCGCCCAAATTCAAATGCAGGGCAGTGGCAGCACGACATTGCCGGCGCTATCTCCAACCGAGGAAGCTGACCTCGATGCTGCGCTAATCGACACCTATGCCAAGGCCGGCATAACCAATGATCCTTTGACGCACACGGCTCGGCCACCGGCTATTTCTGACCTATACGACACGCTGTTGCACATGGGCGGTACCGGCCCGCAGCTGGCACAAAGATTACGCAAATACACCAGCGGAACTTTTGCTGGGATATTCTCACAGCAAAGCAACATCGACATCAACAACCCGATGGTGGTATTTAACTTGCGTGATCTGGAGGATGAACTTCGTCCAGTCGCCATGTACATCGTCCTGAATTACATCTGGAACAAGACTAAAAGCGATCAAAAACGGCGGATTTTACTGATTGACGAGGCTTGGCAGCTGATGAAATACGAAGATTCGGCGAACTTTATGTTTAGTCTGGCCAAACGGGCTCGTAAATATAATCTTGGCATCACGACAATCAGTCAGGACGTTGAAGATTTTATGGGCTCGCGTATGGGTCGCGCTATCGTCGCAAACTCCTCGATGCAATTCCTGCTTAAGCAGTCGCCATCGGCCGTTGACGTCTTAGCCGATGTCTTCAAGCTGACCAGCGAAGAAAAGAAACGGCTTAGTCAGTTCCCAGTTGGCCAAGGCCTGTTTTTTGCCGGCCAAAACCATGTGCACCTGCAGGTTGTGGCAAGCCCAACCGAAACAGGACTGATTACCACCAACCCGCAACAGGTACAAAGTCTCAATATGGCCGAGCTAGAAGGCAGTCAAAATCAGCAACCTGAAGGCACCATCGACCTCGAGAATCGTTTGTCGCCCGGCAACGTTTAAAAAAGTGCATTCTGACCACAGTTAGCGTATAATGTAAACTACTAATGCTTTAGGTTGAGACAAAAATGGCAAAAGCCGCCAGAAAAAAAGACCCCGTATATGATCCCGACTCCGACAGACCGATAACCCGGCCTGACCTACGAGTTATGGAAGGCGGTGGCCAGGGCGATGGAGTACCTCAAGGGAATCTTAGTGCGGCAGAGCCAGGTGGCCTTTATAACGCAGACGGAGATCAAGGAAAAAGCGAAGGATCTGAGCAGGAAGGCAATCAAACAAGTGGAGATGGCTCAACTTCTGAAAATCCTGAACAGACAAACGATGCTGTTCCGCCAGACGAACTGCAAAGCGAAGAATCAAGTGGCGATTCTGGATACGCCAGTGGCTTTGACAACAACCGCCCAACACGGCGCGCCCGCACAGGAGCCTTTGCCAAGCGCAACAAAAACAAACTCATCTGGGGAGCCGCCGCCGGTGGCGGTATATTAGGCTTAACAATAGGTGCGCTTATATCTTTAGTCCCCCTCAAGATCGAGAATATGGTCAATAACCTGGAGCAACGATTTATGAGCCCCGTTTCAAGCGCTGTAGAAACAACCAATCGGATTTTGCTTAGCAACTGGCTTGAAAAAAACGTAATCCCTGCATATAAAAACTGCGGGACAGTAATCGATGCTAACTGCAAGATCTCAATCAGTGGTCCCGGTAACCCTGTAAAAAATTTGTATAAGTCATGGGCAAAACAACGACTTGATCTATATCTGAAAAAAAATGGCATAGAAATAAGCTATGATCAGCACGCCATTAATAGCAGCGGTAAACGGGGAACTTTTATCCTCAGAATCGAAGGAAAGAATAAAAATTTTGACATTGGGCCTGACGGCAAGGAGCTAAGCACACTGCTAACTGGCAGCAGATCTGACGTTACAGACGAAATGGACAGAGTTTTGCTTAGAGAATCCAACTGGCGGCACATGGCGATTCGATATAAAGTCGGTCGATTAATGACGCAGCTTCATAGCTCAAAGAGATGTCTTGCTTTTTGTGGTATAAGAAAAGTACAAGAATACCCACGAAAGTATCTAGAGGATCAGGCTAAGCTGTTTTTAGTGGAGAGGGTTCTCGCCCCTCGAAGTGAATCTGTGTCTGTTGCGCTGCAGTGCATATTATCGCCAAGTTGTGATCCAAACCAAGTAGATCGGCATGAATGTACGGCCGGTGTAGACTGTGAACTCGACGGAAGGTTTGAGTCAGAAACTGAAAGGCAAAACAGAACAGAATTGCAGAGGTTGACCGCGAACTTTGGTAGAAGCCAACAAGACGAAATTTTCAGAATATACAACCAAATGTCGGAGGAAGGTTTACAAAAATATATGGTCAGAACCGTGATGACCAAGGTCTTTAACGAAACGGCTGGGAAGGCCGCCGCCAAGGCCATCCCAGTTGTTGGCTGGATTCAGCTATACGCAGAAGTCGTCGACGGCGCCTATAAGGCTGGGCCAAAGATTAAGAAACTCAGCTATGTTGTCGGGGCAACTGCCGCGGTACAGCATTGGAGCAACTATCGTACTTATGCCGACGAAATACATACCGGCGAAGTCGACCCCGTAGCAGTCGGCTCTTGGAATACTTCACTTGGGAGAGGTGTGCCGAGTAAAACTGATCCACTGGTAGGTGGGACGGCTGCTGCTGAAGAGACTCCGCTCTACGACGCCCTTATGAATAATTCAGAAACCCCTCAGCCCTCGGCCGTGGCATCATTATTTAGCGCTTTTTTGCCTGGCAAAGCATATGCAGCAACCGCAACAGCAACAGACTCTACAAGTAATCCTGATTATAAATGTAATGGGGGCAAGTCTGTTCCTTCGGGTCAACTTGTATGCCCAGAGGAGATGCTAGGTGCTGGAAATGGCGCGGCAAATGCCGTACACGAATTTCTAGATTCGAATGGCCCAAATGCTTTTGTAGCTGTTGCAAATGTCTGGAATTCAACTATTGGAGCTGCGTTTGATCTCTTTTATAGCGTTTCTGGTGCGGTTGGTGACGCTGCAAGTTCCGGTCTTGAATTTGCACTCGAAAAATCATGCGGAAAAACAACTATACTTGGCGTTACTGTATACGCGATTGATGCCACCCCATTTGCTCTCGTTGGACATGGCGTGTGTACGGTAAAGAGTTTGGCTGAAGAATATCTTCCCAAGGCTTTAGATGCCGCAACCAATTATCTTATACCCAATCCCTTTGGCACAAATATGAGCGGTGGCAGGAATTTTGACATGATGGCGGCAGGCGCAAATGTGCAAGGACTCGATGCTTGCGATCAGATTGGCTGTGAATCAACTTCAGATGCTGCGGTGGCCCAAGTAACCCAAGACGCGATGAACAAAGAACGGGACATGTTTGAGCAGCAACCGCTCAAACAACGGCTTTTTGCAACAGACAGCAGCCACTCCTTGATTAATCAGGTGGCAATGGCCACACCGTTTGATATGCAAGCATCACTGCAGACTAGCTTTGCTGGGTTATTAAGCAACCCGTTTGGAGCATTAACAGATGGTTTCGGCTCGGCGTTCTCTTCTGGTAAAGCTTATGCAGCCTCCACGCAAACCGCAAACCCATTTGGTGCGGGAGCGAAAATATTTCCAACAAATAAGATCCCGAAAGATCCCGAGCAGTATTGGATCGACCATAATTGTGACGATACAAGCGACAACGGCCCCATCGCAAAATGGCAGGAAGCAGCTTCAAAGACTACCGACGAAAACACGGGCATGCCGAAGCATGAATATGTTGAGCCTTGCCTGCTGATCAAATACGCCGTTGGCGTTGTTGGCGGAAAAGATGACACTAGCCTACTATCTCAAGACGACCTTGCCGAAGTAGGCGGCTCCACGTCCACAGAGCCAGAAAGTGATGGAGATGCGACAATCGCCGGGAATGCTCAACAGCTGGCGCAACAAATTCAGCAGCAGGCCAAAGACGGAAAAATTGTATTTAATGTGCTAAATAACGCAGATAAGTCGGACGGCTCAACACCTGAAGCTAACATTGATGATATGGCGGCTGGCAAACCAGCTAAAACAACTTCAAATTGTGGATCAAGGGGAGCGCAAGCGCCAGTAAAATCTGTCGCCCTCGATGACAATTTATTGAAGTTCATTTTAGACCTCAGCAAAAGTCAGACGATTGAAATTAATGCCCTGGCGGGTCAATGCCATAGCTCTTCTAATTCTCAACATTACAAAGGTAAAGCCGTGGATTTTGACTGTCCGTTTAATGCTGCAGCCGGTAATTCGATTGGCAGGAAATATAATGTCGCTGACACAACCAACGAAACATGTGACAACAAAGCTCAACATTACCATTATTCAGTAGGGGGCGGATAGTAATGAAGCGCTTAGCAATTCGAGCAGGTAAACTTTTTGCTGCATTTTTCTTTGTTTCATTACTGCTTTTTAGTCAAACAGTTGTGGTTTTTGCTGACCCATTACCCGAATCGGAGCAAAAAGCTCTAGATAATTATCCACACTGGGTTGGGTTATGTGGTAGTGATATTTCTGGTGACACTGCACCGAGTGATACCGGCCCCGCGCCTGGCCCGGTCTATATAATGGGCGACTCGATTACTAAGCTCGCTAAATCAACCTATGCCAGCAAATTTAAGTCGCCATGGAGCGCAACAGTCGAAGGACTGGATAGCCGTCAAATGACAACAACACCGCCAAGCCCAAGTGGATTGGGGCAGCTGGACAAAGATAAAGACACGATTGGCAAAGCCAAAGCCATTGTTATCGCGTTGGGTACTAACAGCATGGATGATACGCAATCATCCGTTACATCAAACACCGAGGCTGTTAAAAAAACAGTCGCCAGGGTTAATCAATACAACAAGCAGAATGCCCCAATTTACTGGGTAAACGTGATAGACGGACGAAAAAATCAAGATGACGCCTCAACCAAAACAAATAAAGCGATTAGCGATGGGGTCGGGAGCGACGCAACCGTTATCGACTGGTACACAGAAGCTAAAAGCAATGCTGACTTGAGTTCTTTCGGCGAAGGGGTTCACCCCACAAAACAAAAGGACATCGATCTATTGGTTGACTTGGTTTACAAAAACGTAACGACGGACACTGCCAGCGGAGGAAGTAGCGCAAGCACTTCGGCGCCAGACTATATTGAAGCCGGTAAAATCAAAAAAAGCGGCCTTACTGTCGGTGCTACTACATATGGAGGCGTCTATAAAGATGGCAAATGGCAGCCCAGCAACAATGATCAGGGCGGAGTAAAGCCATATGACGACAACGGCCTAAACAGCTATGACGGCAAGCCTATAGCAGGACATACGGCATTTGCTGAGCTCGGTGGAGGCACACTGTTGGGCGGTCTACCATATCAAAAAGACGGTAAGCCTAATACAAAGCTAGAAATAACATACAAAGGCAAATCAATAATTGCCGAGAAGGTAGATATTGGGACCGGGCAGTCTGACGATGATCATTACAAGGTAGATCTTTGGTGGGAAACAGCAAAACTTTTGGGTGTTACCGATAATGTTGATATAAAAATCCGAGTTGTACCCAGTAGCACACCCGTTACTCCACTCGACGGAACACCAGCAAAAGCCGCCAACGATCCAACAAATCCACCAGACGGCAATCAAGTTTGTAAATGCGGAGAGCCTGACGCAGGTGATACAGCAGATGTTAATAGTAGCGACTACCTTAAGGCGATCTTTGGATTTTTTGTAAGTAATGGCTACAAAGACTTCCAAGCAGCAGGCATAGTTGGCAATATATACGCCGAGTCAACTGGCAGCCCTCAAAGATATCAAGGAGACGAGAAAGACCATGAAACACCACCGTCACCTTCGCCTGGCTGGGGAATCGCACAGTGGACGCCGAATAGTAAATTAACCGACTACGCCAAAGGCAAAGATAAAGATCCAAAGCTAATGTCGACGCAGCTCGAGTTTTTGCTTGCACAGCTGGAGGGCAAATCAGGCAGTTGGGATGAAGTGCAAGCCGGAAATGACATTAAGGCAAGTGTTTCGGTTACTGATGCGACGCGAGCGTTTCAGGGCGACAATAAAATCGGCGGCAAATACTCTGGCTTTGAGAGGCCAAAAGATGAAGCGGGCAGCCTGCAAAAACGTATTTCTGCTGCGAAGAATGCTCTTAAGAAATTTGGAGGCACTACATCTACCGCCTCTGCTGACGCTACAACCCCTGACGCCACTACCGGATGCGCCTGCACAGATCCAAGCCTTGCTGACGCATCTGATGCAAATAAGTTAGCCGACACACTGAAAACACTGGCCGAGAAAAACGGCGGAAAAACCACTATTTCTGTGTCGTCAGTTGATGGAAATAACAAAGCTGACTTTAGCGGCGATGATCAGGTTCCAACCAGAAGCTCGTATAAGGTGTATACCGCTTATGCCACGCTCAGAGCAATCGAGGAAGGAAAAATATCGTGGAGCACACCAATCTGGAACGGTAACTCTGTAGAAGAAACTATGCAAGAGATGATAATTAAGTCAAACAATGATGCAGCAGAAGCTCTCCGCACCAGCTCAAAAATCGGCACTTACACGTACGTGACAAAAATTCTTCAGAATGACCTTGGTCTGAGCAGCAAAACCGTCATGGGTAATGGCAATGCAGGAGATGCGAAGGGCACAAACACGGAGTCTACTGCTAATGATTTCGTGAAGTTCTTAAACTTACTTTACAAGAAAAAATTAGCTGGCGTTTCAAAGGACAGCTCATACGACAAGCTAATTGGCTTTATGAAAAAAGCCACAACCGACGGTGGTTCCGCTCGTCAAGGAATTGTAGCTGGAGTGGGCAGCGGCGTTGAAGTTGCCGATAAGCCTGGTTGGGGACCAGCAGGCGCCGCACCGGCGTCAAATGACGTGGGCATTGTATACCTCAAAGACGACCCCTATGTAGTTGCTATTCTTACCGACAAACCGGCTAAGTGGGACGGTGTTGCTGAAATCGCCAAGGGCATTAATCAGGCGATGGGCGGAACTTCCGGCGGAGGCAACGATTGTGCTTCTTCTGGCGGATCAGTCGGCGATCTGCAGCAAACCGTCAAAAAATACGCTTGGCCCGAATACCACAAAGCGCCATACACAAAAGCACAGCCCGCCTATGTCGCGGCCTATAAAAAGGCAGCCAAAGAAGGCCAGTACATTGGGGGTCAATTTTTACCTGGAATAGACTGCGGAGGTTTTGTAACAAGGGCAATGATAGACTCGGGCTATGAGCCAAAGTATAATTACAGTGGCAAAGGCGGCTATACCGGACAGACGCCTGACGATAAAGGAACGCAGTGGGGATGGCTAAATGCGAACTGGCAAAAAATAAATCCGAAGACTACCAAGGACCTCAAACCGGGGGATGTTGCCATAAATAGCACTCACACTTATATGTTTGTCGGAGACATTCCTGGTTTTCATAGCAAATTCGCCTCAGCTTCGCTTGATGAACGCGCGCCAATGGCCGGTGCTGAAACATCCGTAAGCACTAACTTTACATGGTACAGAAAGAAATAATGATGGATAATACTCAACCAAAAATATCCCCGAGAAAGTTACTTTTGGTATTTGTCGTTATGGTTTTGGTTTTTGCTGGCTACAAAATTGGCCTGGCGATATCAAGACGCGGAATGACACCCGTCACCATATATGTCGCACCAAGCGATTCTCAAGTATATATCGATGGAGATGAGTCAAAATCTGGTGTGGTCTACATGACCCCTGGAAAATATGATTTCAGCGCAGCGCGCGAAGATTTCAAAGAAGATAAAAAGACAAAGTCTGTCGGCGATAAGCCTGTAAATGTATATTTGCTGCCGACCCCGAGCAACGCTGCAGGGGCTGCATACATTCGGAATAATATTGAGGTGCAGGCCGAGCAAGCATCAGTATATGACAAGATGGCGAGTGAACAGCATGATAATCTTAGCAAAAATAGCCCTCTTCTAAACAAGCTACCTTATACGGATATCGAAAATTATTTTTCAATTGATTATGGAGCTTCTGAGACAAGAAAAGACAATATAGAGCTTGTTGTCAGCAACAGCACCTCTGAAGGAAGACTTAACGCGCTTAAATGGATCCGGCAACAAGGCTATGACCCAACCGACTTTGAAGTTAAGTTTGTGGACTTTGATAATCCGCTAGCGGGTGGCAGTTGATATGAGCCGATCCCTGGCCAGACGTTTACTAAAAGTCATTAGCGTCTTCCTGGTACTTTTGATGATAGTTCTAGGGGTTAATTACTTTTTTTCACTAAGGGTATTGACAGTTGAATATGAACACGCGGGCAATGTAGAGATCTTTAAAACCGCCGCGCTTAATAGCGGCAAAGATCAGAAAGCTTATCGAACAGTTGATTATTCCGGGCAAGAGCTAAAAATTCCAAAAGGCGATTACACTGCTCATTATGAAGGTAGCACCGGGTATGAAAGTAAATATCAGGAGTTCAAGCTTAAAGAAGACCAGACGCTTACAATCAAGCCTAGTTATGATCAGGCTAAACTTGACGAGATATTAAAGAGCGAAATGCCAGCTTTGAAAGCAGTAATTAGTCAAAAATACGCCGCTGGGATAGGGCAGTATGATATTGATACAGGTAAGTTATATGCTAACGGGGCTTGGTATGGCACAACATTAACTCACAAAGTTAAGGAAAATATATTTAACGAGAACGCGGATACCTTGCGGATTGTTTTACATAAAACCAGTGCCGGTTGGATTGTAGCTACTGATCCACCAAATATTTATCTTAGCAAGTATGCCTATCCTTCTGTTCCCGAGTATATTTTAAGAGACGTAAATACGCTTTAGTTAGCCTAGGGCGATGACGTTGCAGGCTTTGGTGAAGTTTTTGACGACTAGGTCGGCGTCGGTCGTCGTGATGAAGGTTTGGTAGGGTGCAAGATAATCGGTCAAAGCGTGGCGGCGCCGACCGTCCAGCTCACTAAAGACATCATCCAGCAACAGGATTGGCGTCTGGGCGCGGGCGGCTTCGATGATTTTTAGTTCGATTATCTTTAATGCTAGCACTGCCGTGCGAGCCTCGCCGCGCGAAGCAGTGTTTTGAGCCGCCCGCCCATCAAACAGCACCTCCAAGTCTTCACGGTGAGGGCCAACTGATGTAAAGCCACGCAGTCTGTCATCGTCAAAACTTGACTCCAGCTTTTTAAGCATTTGGCTCTCGTAATTATCAACCGGCCAGCGATTCTGGTATTTCACAGTTACTTCGGTTTTTGTGCCAGATATCTGCTGGTAAATTTTTGGTATTTCTTTGTTAATTTCTTGGGCTAGGCTTGAACGTGCCCGTACAATCTGTCCTGCTAGATGACTTAACCGTACATCCCATGGGAAAACCTGGCTCCGTGAACTACCAGCGACTTTCTTTAATAAGCTGTTCCTTTGAGCTAGTGCACGCCGATATTGACGCCTAATCGTCCCATAGCCTGGTGTTGTCTGCTCTATAAGGTCATCTAGGTAGTCGCGGCGGCGTTCTGGGCTTCCCCCTAGCAACTGCAGGTGATTTGGCTCAAACAAAACAACCGGTAGGCTGTGCTGCAGGTTAAGGCGTTTAAATGTCTTGCCGTCTAGTTCATAGGTTTTTGAAGCCGGTTCGTTTACGATTTTGACCGTTCTTTTTCCGCTAGTTGATAGATCAGCGTCAATTCTTGCCCAAGGCTTAGAAAATTTAATTAGCTCTGTGTCTTTTGCTCGGTATGATTGACCGCGCGCCAACACAAGAACAGCTTCTAGTAGATTGGTCTTGCCGCTGGCGTTTGGTCCAACCACAATATTAACTCCTGAGTTAAGCTCAAAAGAGTCGTCTTTATAGGAACGATAGTTCTGCAGGCGCAGATCTGTGATCATCTATCTATTCTAGCTCTTTAGCGGCATGATTATGTGCCGATAATCTGGGTCATCTGGTGTCGTTAGAAGGGTTGGCTCTAATTTGCCGTTAAATCCAAATACTACACTCTCGCCGCTGATTACATTTAGGGCATCTAACAGGTAGCGTGAATTAAGGGTAATGCTGCCACTTTCGGTGATTTTTGCGGGCGCCGTGGCTGTGTTTTCTCCGAGTTGAGACGCCACCGAACGTATACTAAGTTGTTTTGCTTCCTTATCTAGTTCAATTGTTACGCTGCCAGCACTTTCACGCGCAAACAAGCTTGATACCTTTGTCACATTAACCAGGTCGACTTTTTTTAACGTTGCTTGATTTTTGAATTTAGCCGGGATTAGTTTTTTATAGTCTGGGTATTTTCCGTCGACTAACCTTGTTACCAATTCGACGTCGCCGACCTTAAACATCGCTTGCTGCTCATTGTGTGAAACTTTCACTTCTTCATCGCTATCGCCCACTACTCTGAGGAGGTCCTGCATTGCTGAAGCCGGAATCAATAAATCTATGTCATTCTTATTAGCGCCTAGTGATTTTTCGGCCAGTCGGTAGCTGTCTGTGGCCGCCATGTTTAACTTTCCGTCTTGAGTTTGAAGTAAAACTCCGGTCAGGACAGGGCGGGTTTCATCAGAAGATGCAGCAAATACTACCTGTTGGAGCGCCTTTTTGAAAACATCACCTTTGATAGACCAATTTTTACCTCCGCTTATTGCAGGCATAGCAGGGAAGTCATCAGCAACAATCCCATTAACAACTGATTTATATTGGTCGGTGTTTACATGAAGTTTTGTTTCTTGCAGATCGAGTTCGATAACACCATCTGGCAGGCTTCCTACAAAATCCTGCATCAGTCGAGCTGGGACAGTTATTGATCCTTCGTCGCTAACTTTAGCCCCGATGTAGTGTGTGATCGCAATATCTAGATTTGTAGCCGAAATACTTAGGCGGTTATTGCTGGTTTTAATTAGAACATTTGCAAGTATTGGTAGTGTGCTGCGGGTGTTTGCAACTCTAGCTACTGCAGCCAAGGCTCGGTTTAAATTTTCTTGAGTTACTTGAAGCTTCATTTCAACCTCCTGCTATTAAAAACAAAGTTATTTATATTAATTAGTTGTAGTTTGTTGTAGGTGGTGTGGATTGTGGGGATAAAAACATCATTAACAGATAAAAAACTCAAAAAAATTCGGTGTATAAAGCCTTGTAAAACACCCGGTATAAACCTGTATAAACCCACCGTTTTATGAACACCAATAAAAAAGGTACTTTTTACAGCTGAGTACAACCCCTCAAACAAACCACCGTAACCAAACAGTTTACCCACAGGTTTTACTACTAAATAACCCGACTTATGCATACAAATGATCCCGGATTTCAGTTATTGCCATACGCAAACTTGCATCTGTACGAGCTTCTTTATTAATTTTTTCGACTGAATGTATAGCTGTTGTGTGGTCCTTCCGACCGAGCTCGCGGGCAATCTTAGGGAAGCTGAGCTTTAATTCATTACGAAGCATATACATAGCCACCTGACGAGGCACAACAATGTCTTTATCGCGTTTAGGGCCAACTATATCCTCAACAGGTATCTGATAATGTCGAGCAGTCCGCTCGATAATCTGCTTTGCGCTCAAGTGTTTAGGGCGAGTCTTGCTTACATTTAGTAAGCTTGAGGCGATACTAAGCGTCGGCTCGAGTCCACGCATCTCACAAAAAGCCAATAGCTGATTTAGGGCACCCTCTAATTCCCTAATGTTCGTTTGAATATTGGTTGCCAAATACTCAACAACTTCGTGGTCAAGCTCACTGTCATGATTTTGTGCCTTGGTTTGGATGATAGCGCAACGTGTTTCAAAATCAGGAATCTGCATGTCGATACTCATGCCGCCTGCAAAACGCGACTTTAAGCGATCCTCGAGCATATCAATATCACGAGGTGGTCGGTCAGAACTCAAAATTATCTGTCGGTTTCCTTGATGCAAAGTGTTAAAAGTGTGGAAGAACTCCTCCTGCATTTTGTCTTTACCGGCAATAAACTGAACATCGTCGACGATCAATACATCTGCCGAACGATAATACTTTGCGAATGCGGCCGTTGTGCGGTTGCGTAGAGCCTGCACAAACTCCTGCACAAACTGCTCGGTTGCAATATATAAGACCTTTGCGTTTGGATCACGGGCTTGCAAAGCGTTACCAAGAGCCTGAATCAAATGAGTTTTACCAATACCAACGCCACCATAAAGGTGCAAAGGGTTATATTTGGTGCCTGGTTTTTGCGAAATAGCCTGGCAGGCCGCAAACGCCAACTCATTACCGTCGCCAACCACAAAATTATCAAACGTGTAGCGCTCATTGAGAGCTTGGCGGAAATTTTTTGGCCCGGCCGACACTTTGGGAGCGGCAGGCTGGCTGATACTGGAGTGAGTTTGCTGGTTTGAGGCTGGCTGCTCGGAACTGCTGGGTCGCTGATTCATCGCACTGGCCGGCAGCATCTTATATTCAATTTCACTAACCTCAACCCCTTGTTTGTTAAGGGTTGCGGTTATCAGTGGGCCATACTTTTTTTCGAGTGTTTGTTTAACAAAAGGATTAGTGACGCCGATTACTATCTTGCCGTCGTCTTGTTTCAAAAGACGAGTGTTTTTGAACCAAGTTACGAAGTTACCCTGCGATAATGTAACTTCCAGTTCCCCCAAAACCGCCTGCCAGACAGTATCTTCTTGCACTTATCCTCCTTCTCGTAGGAAGTAACTATAAACCAACTGGAGTAAGTTTTCCACACCTTTTTAGGTGTCAATAGCACGATCAACTTCGCCGAAATTAATTTTTCATGAACTGAGGCAGGTTTGTACACACCCTAGAGCCGTATCTGTAGAAACTGTGGACAAGAGCTCTACATAAGTGGATAAACCTAACGGATCGGTGACTAAAAGTTGTCAAAAACACGTCGTCAGTCAATTTCACACCACCCGTCTTTTTGTAACATAAAAATACCACCTTGCCGCCAACACCCACATAAAACCCATGATATCCCCACATGTTCGCGCTCGGCATGTTATGAGTTCGAAAAACTTGCCACTTAAACACTGTTTTTGTAGTCGGGGTTTTGACTTTTTGGCGATTAACAGATATAATTTACTGAATTCATCACAAACTTATAAGGAAAATAAGTGCCTAAACGAACTCACCAGCCAAAAAAGCGATCACGCGCCCGCGAACACGGCTTCTTTAAGCGTATGTCCAGCAAAGCCGGCCGCAATGTACTCAAGCGTCGACGCATCAAGGGTCGCGCCAAACTCTCAGCCTAAAGAGACACAGTATGTTTACCAAAAGTCACCGCTTCCACGGCTACGGAAGTCTTAAGGGAGTGTATCAACGTGGACAAAGCATTCGTGGCGGCATGATTAGTCTTAAATACTTGAGGCGTGATGCAACAAAGCCATACCGCGTAGCGGTTGTTGTCAGTAAAAAGGTTAATAAGTCTGCAGTGAAGCGCAATCGCATTCGGAGGAGAGTTTATGAGCAGGTTCGCCTAGCCGACGTGATAATTGAGCCGGGCACAGACCTAGTCTTTACGGTTTTTAGTGATCAAATTGCCGAGATTGGAGCCGCAAAACTTCAAAAGGCCATTCAAGAATTGCTTCAAAAAGCCAAATAATATACCGATAAGCCCACTAAAACACCGGTCAAACATGTTATAGTAGGAGTTAAATTATGTTCACAACCCTCATTGTTCAGCCACTTTTTAATTTGTTGACGCTGATCTACGCCATCTTGCCAGGTCACAACTTTGGCATTGCACTGATTGTATTCACGATCATTATTCGCATGCTGATGTGGCCACTGGTAAAAAAGCAGCTCCATCAAGCCAAGGGAATGCGCAAGCTGCAGCCCGAAATCAAAAAGATCAAGCAGGCTACCAAAGGCAACAGACAACAAGAGTCACAAATGCTCATGGAACTATATAAAGAAAAAGGCATCAATCCTTTCGCAACCTTTCCAATCCTTATTATTCAGTTAATCATTTTGTTTGGTCTGTATAGCGGACTGACAAAAATAATTAAAGACCCCCACACTCTCGTAACTTTCTCGTATCCTTTTGTGCAAAACCTCAGCTGGATGCAGGAACTGGCCAAAAACATTCACCTGTTTGATAACACCCTGTTTGGCGTAGTTGATCTGAGCAAAGCGGCCTGGAGTCAAGCCGGTATCTACTGGCCAGCGATGTTTATTGTTATCGGTAGTGCCGTAGCGCAGTACTACCAAGCCAAGCAGCTGATGCCACAAGAAAAAGATCAGCGATCTCTGCGCGCCATCCTTAAAGAAGCAGGATCGGGCAAGCAGGCTGACCAATCAGAGATTAATGCGGCGGTTGCTAGCAGTACAAGATTTTTAATTCCTATCATGATTTTTATCTTTACGGTCAGTATCCCGTCAGCGCTCGGCCTTTATTGGTTGACGAGCGGACTGGTAGCGTTCATCCAGCAGAGTATAGTTCTAAATCGCGACGAAGAAGAAATGGAAGCTATCGCTGACGCGCCTACAAAAAACGTCAAGGATATTCCAGAAGCAGAAATTGTAGCAACTCCATCAAAAACCAAAAAGAAAACCTCCAAATCAAAAGCTAAGCGGAGGAAGAAGTAATGAATGACTCGATGGAAGAGGCTATTTTATATGGCAAAAAATATATCGAAGATCTACTGTCATTTTTTGGTCTCAACACTGACGTTTACGCCACAAGCGATGATGAAGTAATTCAGCTCAATGTGCCGAGTACTCACTTAAATGGATTCCTGATCGGTCAACGCGGCGATAATATGCGTTCACTGCAATACCTGACCAGCACAGCTTTAAAAAATAATGGCTATTCGCATAATCGCGTTAATGTCGACATTGCTGAGTACAAGAAGCAGCGTGCCGACCGCTTGCGCGAACGAGCCGAAGATTGGGTTAAGCAAGTTCGTGATTCTGGCGAACCGATGGATCTTGACCCAATGAACGCCGCCGACCGACGAATTATCCATAAGCTGGCCGCCGAATACAGTCTCACCAGCGAATCCACCGGCGAAGGCCGTGATCGCCACATCGTACTCAAAAAAGAATCAGACTAGGGCTTTTTTATAGACCTCTAGGGTTTGCTGGGCGGTTTTTTGCCAAGAGTACTTAGCTGCCTGAACCTTGCCTTTTTTGAATAGGTTTTCGCGCAGTTCTTTATCGGTTAATACTTCATTGATAGCGTCGCTCATGGCCTGAGTATCGAGCGGGTCAAAATAATGTGCCGCACTGCCATAAACTTCCGGTAGGCATGTTGCATTGCTGCTAACTACCGGCGCGCCGTGCAGCATGGCTTCGAGTCCCGGCAAACCGAATCCTTCGCTCAGGCTGGGGAAGACATAAGCCGCACAGTTTTCGTACAGCCATCTTAGCCGGCCTTCACTCACAAATCCTGTAAACACCACGCCTTTGATGGCCTGACGTCTTACGTCATTTTCAATACGCTCGTAGTTGGCATCTTTTTTACCCGCCAAGACCAGCATTAGTTCTGGATGTTGAGCCCGCAGCGAAGCATAGGCTTTGATCAGTCGCTCTAAGTTTTTATGTGGTGTTGGCCTGCCGACATACATAATGAACTGCTTGCCCTCTAATGCTGTCAAAGCTTCAGCCGGCTCGGCGATTTGATCGGCGGCCAAAGGTATAGCAGTGATTTTATCTGGATTAACATGGGTGTAATTCACGACATCATCTTTAACAAACTGGCTGTAAGTAATAATATGAGAGGCTTTTTTGGCAACTTTTCGGTTAACCCAGCCATAAATGCGTTGCTTAACCTTAAACACCAAGCTGTTCTTTGAAGGATTGTCAAAACGCAGCGTGGTTAAGTCGTTCATTGTCGTAACAGTCTTGCCTTTATAGCGGACTGGCTGTTGGACCATTCCGAAGTGCACAAGATCAGCCCTCAGGCCATCCAGCTGCTTCTTAAAGCCAAGCTGTTCTGAAAATGTAAATTCTTTATAAGGGCAGGCCAGTTTTTGAAAATTGGCGGAGGCCGGCTGCCAGTTTTTCATATCGCGTGGCTTCAGCAAGATCGTGTAATCATTTTCTGTGTCAGTTTTTTCCAGACGACGCACTAGTCCACTGATATAGCGACCTGTGCTAGTGCTCCACTCCCGAGCGTCAATAACGATCTTACTCATGTATATATACTAAACACTGTTTAGAAATAAAACTACGAAATCCGGCCATTTACAGGTATAATTTCTAGTAATCATCATCGAACGTGGAGGACTTAAGTGGCGAAAACAGCACTGATTACAGGCATCACCGGACAAGACGGCTACCATCTCGCCGAATTACTAAACGAAAAAGGCTACAAGATATACGGCATCATACGAGGCCAGCACAATCCAAAGCGTCTGCGCATTGAGCAAGAACAGCCCTACATCAAGCTGATTGAAGGTGATCTGACCGATACTTCATCTTTGGTGAATGCAATTGAAATCTCCAAGCCCGACGAGGTATATAATCTAGGCGCCATTAGCCACGTTGGCTATTCGTTTAAAGCGCCGCAGCTGGTAGCAGATGTAACAGGCAAGGGTGTTTTAAATGTCTTAGAAGCCATCCGTCAATCTGGTGGGACTAAATCAATCCGTTTCTATCAGGCTTCGACTTCTGAGATGTTTGGGGGGCTCGACTATAATCGGCCGGGCACTGGCTACGACGAAGAAGCGCAATTCCACCCGCGCAGTCCGTATGGCGTAGCCAAGCTCTATGGTCACTGGATTACTAAGAACTATCGTGAGAGTTATGGCATGCACGCTACATCTGGCATTTTGTTTAACCACGAGGGACCACGCCGTGGAGTTGAATTCGTGACCCGCAAAATCAGCAACGCCGTTGCCCGGATTCATTTGGGCAAACAAACTCACATCGAACTCGGAAACCTCGACGCTAAGCGCGACTGGGGCTACGCCGGTGATTACGTAGAAGGAATGTGGCGTATGCTGCAGCAAGACAAGCCAGATGACTATGTGTTAGCGACAGGCGAAACGCACTCAATCGAAGAATACCTCGAGCTGGCTTTTAAAGAAATTGGCATCGACGATTGGCGTCCTTACGTAAAGCAAAATCCTGAGTTTATGCGTCCTGCCGAGGTCGATATCTTACTGGGTAATCCAACTAAAGCCGAGCAGGTTCTTGGCTGGAAGCGCCAAGTCGACTTCCCCGGTCTTGTAAAAATGATGGTCGAATACGACCTCGGCCACGAATCAACCACAAGCTTAGAATAACTAGCTTCGGCTGCGCCAGTCTGCAATTACATCTTGGATGGTTTTTTCTATGTCAATTTCTGGCTTCCAGCCGGTGTCGTCGGTAATTTTTTGATGACTGCCATATAGAACTGGACGGTCCGAAGGACGAGTCTTGGCCTCATCTTTTACGATCGGTGGTTCGCAACCGGCCACTTTTAAAATATTCGACAATATCTCATGCCCACTAAGTGCAGAGCCAGAGCAAATATTATATGTTTCACCTGATTTGCCTTTTTCGAACAGTAATCTATAGGCCTTCACAATATCACGTACATCAGTATAGTCGCGTTTGGCGTCCAAATTGCCCACAGTGACCTCTTTTATTATACCCCGTTCAAAATCCACCACTTGTTTTGTCAGATCGGGCACGATGAAGCCAAGATTTTGGCCTGGCCCAATGTGATTAAAAGGACGGACTATTACGCACTCAAAGCCACGGATTCCGTAATATTGAGCCAGCTGCTCCTGGCCAATTTTGCTTACGGCATAGGGAGAGTTAGGGCAGACAGGCGATGATTCGGTGAATGGCATCGGCGCTTTAGGGTCATAAAGACTTCCACTGCTAACAATCACAAACTTTGGCTTAGCGTTCTGAGCAAGCGCAGCTTCAAATAAGTTGGCTTCGATGCCCATATTGGTGTTGATATACTCCAATGGTTTATCGAATGATGGCGCCGGAGCTGCTAATCCAGCCAAATGAATCACCCCATCAATGTCATTAAAATCGATCTTTTTGACTGCTTCAGGGTCAAGTAGCTCTAAAACCTTAAAGTCAGGTATAAGGGGTGATTTATTGATATTAACACTACGACCACCGATGCCGACAGTTTCAATACCATTTTCGGTAAGCTCTTTAACTAGGTGATTTCCAACGAAGCCATTTGCACCCGTGACTAAAACTTTTTTCATCTAAACTTCTACTTCTTTCTTTATGCGTTTGTATATTGTACTTGTAACGTCTTCCCAAGAGAAGCGCAGCAGGTTCTTTGAGCCATTAATAATAAGCTGATCTGAGGTTTTTTTGTCGCTGGTAACAGTTTGAATTTGTTCGGCCAGAGCTTCTGGGCTATTCGGGCGAAAATATCTAGCCGCATCCCCACATACTTCGTGAAAGATCGGTATATCGCTGGCAATAACCGGTGTTTGGTACGACATAGACTCGAGTAGGCTCATGCCAAAGCCCTCGTAATGAGACGGTAGCACAAACACTGAAGCCGCTTCAAACAAAACAGCCCGCTGCTTATCGTCTACATATCCAGGTAAGATAATTTTGTAATTTTTGCTTTGCATATCATTAATCGTGCTTTGAATTTCTTCATTATTCCAGCCTTTACCACCGGCAATCACTAGAGCATGATCACTTTTATCTTGATCGCTCAACCGCTTATACGCTTTTAGTAAAGTTACAAGGTTTTTACGCGGTTCTAAATTGCCTAAAAAAAGAATGTAAGGACCATATATGCCCATTGCATCAAGCTGTATCTTTACCGTGTTTTTTGCAAGTCTTTCAATCCCTAGTGGCGGTACGTGTGTAATTGTCAGGTCTGATCGATTAATTCTGTAGTGTTTGCTTATCGACTGAGCGGATGTTTCGGAAATTGTAATAACAAAGGACGACCGCTTAATGGCTTTGGGCGTAAATGTTTTAAGATCATGCAGGGCACGTTTGTTCACGAATTCTGGATAATCCAGATAGGTCGTGTCATAAATTACTGGTGCGCTTGGTGTTTTAAATAAGCTTGGCCAACCTATATAAGCTGGAAACAAATGAAAGTCCGAGCGACCTTTGACTAGTAACTCAAATGGAATCCAAAATCTAAGCCGTCTCAATAAGTTAAGTACTTGAACAGGCATTAACTTGGTTGGGCGATAGGTTATGTTGGGCCCTTGTGGCAATTTGAGATTTTTATTTCGGCCAAGAAAATTACAGTAGTGTCCGACTAGCTCGATATCCTCACCATGTTCCTTGGCGAGATGTAAAATCAGACCCTCTGTGTAGTAAGCAACCCCTGACTTGCTGCCAATTAAACAGCTGGCATCAAAGGCGACCCTCATCTCGCCACCTCTTCCAGTACGGCCAAGGTTTCCTTGGCTGTCTTTTCCCATGTAAACTGAGCCGCCCTTTTTTTGCCCTTTGTAACTAAGTCTTGCCTTAGTTCCTTATCTTGTAAGATTTTCTTTATGGCTGGAACCATAGTCTGTCCGTCAGGCACTAATAGGGCAGCATCTCCAGCTACCTCAGGTATAGATGAGTTATTGTAAGCTACAACCGGACAGCCTGCCTGCATAGCTTCTAGCACGGGCAAACCAAATCCTTCATACCTGCTTGGAAACACAAACGCCATAGCTTTAGCATACAACCAAGCTAAATCTTCGTCTGATATGAAGCCGGGGGTGAGGATATCCTTGGCGTACTCTGAATTGACAGATAAGGCCTTGTGCCAGCCTTGATCACCGAGCAGATTCTCAAAGCCAAACTCTTTTCCTACATTAAGCAGGCGCATATCAGGGAACTCGTTTTTTAATTCATAAAAGGTATCGATTAAGGCAACAACATTTTTACGGACATCGATGCCGCCGACGTACAAGATAAAAGGTTTGGCAGTCAATTTATGAATTTCTTTGCTCGCACCAACACTTTTATCAAAACCGGTTGTGCCCAGGTGCACCACTCTCACGTCTTGCTTGGACTTAGTGTGACCAAGATAATCTTGTTTTGATGCCTCCGAGATCGCGATTAATTTTTTAGAATATTTATATTGTTTTAGGGTGCGCAGATATTTCTGCCAATATAAATTTCTGGCCAAAGAATTTTTATACTTACGTATTCCTTTGACTCTGTGTTGCTTTTCTTTATCTTTAAATAGCAAGGGGATTAAATCGTAAAATTCTGTTACACATGGAACGGATGTCGGAACCCCTAACGAAGCATCGTACTGCAGAAATACATCAACATCACTCGTTGATGGCTTAGCTTTTTTGTAGGAATTCAAAACCGAACGAGCATATCTTTTTCGACCTAGCATCGGGCTATCAACGGCTATGACCTTACTATTTGGAAATTCTTTAATAATCGATGGAGTAGCTATATCACCATCAACATAAAACACAAAACTGTGTACGTCGCTGTATTCTCTGGCAAAAACTTTTATCAAATTGTCCAACGACTTACCGATGCCGCGAAACTGAGTCTCGCCTTGTAGTGGGCGAGCGTCGATGCCGACCCTCATCTCGCCACCTCTTCCAGTACGGCCAAGGTTTCCTTGGCTGTCTTTTCCCATGTAAACTGAGCCGCCCTTTTTTTGCCCTTTGTAACTAAGTCTTGCCTTAGTTCCTTATCTTGTAAGATTTTCTTTATGGCTGGAACCATAGTCTGTCCGTCAGGCACTAATAGGGCAGCATCTCCAGCTACCTCAGGTATAGATGAGTTATTGTAAGCTACAACCGGACAGCCTGCCTGCATAGCTTCTAGCACGGGCAAACCAAATCCTTCATACCTGCTTGGAAACACAAACGCCATAGCTTTAGCATACAACCAAGCTAAATCTTCGTCTGATATGAAGCCGGGGGTGAGGATATTATGCCGAAGCGATGATTGACTAATTTTTTCGCGTAAATTTATCGCATCCCAAGCATCAGGACTCAAGATATCTTTACCAGCCAGCACTAATTGAAGTCGCGGATTATACTGCCAAACTTCTTCCATTGATTCCACTAATTCCATAAGTCCTTTGCGTGGGTCGGCACCACCTACATATAACAAAAATTGATCCAAGCCGAGTTTTTTTAGATCAGTGGGAATAGCCTTTGGAGCATTGGGTAGTTCTCCGGCGGCAAGCATAATAACTTTTACGTTTTCAGCCTTAAGATCCGGCACCCATTTTACCAAATCCTGTTTTGAGCACTCTGAAATACTGATAACTTTATGATGTTTTTTGTAAAGCTGAATTTGCTTTTCGAGAGCCTTCCATCGCAAGCGCATCCGGCTATAACCAATTAGTCGACCGGGCGAATAGCCACCAAAATGTACATGCTGATACTGCTCTTTGTATATAAAAGGAATCAAATCATAAATAACACTGACGATTGCTGTATGACGAGACTTAATGCGTTGTGTCAAATCAAGCTGAAGTACAACGTCTAAATTGTATTTATCTACTGGCATTGGCTTTGGCAGGAGGTAAACAATTCTAATATATTTCACTGATCTTAGCCCGCCGCCGGGTCCGATAACAAAGCTATGCTTGAAGCCTTTATCCAAATTAAAGACAGGCTGCTTTGCAGATTTTCCAGATAATAAAAAAACGTACTCATTATTATGATCGAGTCGACTTATGGTTTCTATCAAGCTAGTTGCATAACGGCCAATGCCACGGTGCTGTGCGCCACCCTCCATAGATCTAAGGTCAATACCAACCCTCATTATATGACTTCCTTAGCGATTACCTGGCGACCGAACGAAAGCCGCCAGATGGCGGCTATTAAGCCTAGAAAAAACAAAACGCGGCGTTTGTATGCACGGCCATGTCTTACAACCAGACAGTACTCACGGTATTTGCGGCGCAACGCTTCAACCCAGTTTCCGCGTTTGACCACTCGCAGGGTGAAAAATAATTCATTACGGTAAAACATCGGAGTATCATATAGCTCTGTATATTTTTTTGATCGAGACCCTCCTGACGGTGTCGCAAGGTGAAATACTTCAGCTTTCGGCTCAAAATAAATCTTCATTTTTGCCCGAGCCATTTTTAGCGACATATCATTCTCTTCGCGAAATGAATTTGCATAATATCTAGTGTCGAAGCCTCCGACTTTTAATGCGTCACTAATTTTTATTGAACAGTTGCCCCCAGGAAATGCGTTAGTGTATCCAGGCTTCATGGATGTAAAGCCGCCGTGTGAAATTCCATATTGATCGAACCGCAGCACGTCGTCAATTGTTGGAAAGCCATCTTGCACTACGCGACCAGCTACTGCGCTAATGCCGGGGTTGTTATGATATGCCAGCAGGTGGAATTTTATCAAATTTTTATTCGGCAAAATATCGTCATCGATAGTTAGAGCAACCGGTGCAGTAGCTTTTTTAATTGCAAAATTTTTGGCAGCAGTTACGGAAGCAGGCTTAACTTTAAACAGCCGAAGTCTTTTATCTTGAATCGACTCCAGAGCTGCAATTGTTGCTGGTAGATGCTTTTCTGTCTGGTCAACAACTATGAGTTCGAAATTTTTATATGTCTGTTTTAGTATCGAATGAATAGTATCAACTAAAACTTCTTCACGTTGAAAAGTTGGGATGATGACAGTTATATCGGGTACTTCAGTCATGTTTTATTCTTAATTTAACTGCTATAAGTCTAGCGTATTTCCGCCGTAAAGCCTTGTCACTAAGCAAGATAATCTTTATGCGCCCTGCGGCAAAAAAATGAAATTTACGCAGGCTTTTACCCAGTACGTATGTTAGATTTTGTGTAATTCTATCAATTCGCAGTTGTCCCATATCTAACTCTGCATACCCACTCGTATCAATTCGTTTTGCCAGTAAGTGTCGGCGTTTAGTCCATGCCATGTTCTGTATCTCGTGCTTTCGCGTATCTTGCAATTCGGCATTCTGAGAACTTATGCTTCGGTCGCTTTCGCGATAGACATATAGCGGTGAGTCAAAATTCGCAAAATTACCGAACTCAGATAGTCTTAGCCATAAACCATAATCCTCTGCAGGATATTCGTTTTGTCTATATCTGCCAGCCCTATTAAAAGCATCCTTTTTAAACATGACAGATCCATGCGCAAACGGGGAACGTACCAGAAGCTCCTGCTTAAGTTCAGGGTCATTTAGTAATACCTTATGAACGTGTTTCTTTTTGCTTGTTTCATCCATAACGCTCATTGAGCTACCAATAACCACTAGCTCAGTATTGTCCTCTAATGATGCAACTTGTCTCTCGAGACGCTTTGGCTCGGACTTGTCATCGGCATCTTGTCGAGCAATGTATTTACCACTAGCCAAACCTATACCGCGGTTGAGCGCTGACACCAAGCCTAGATTGTCTTGTTCGTACATTTTAATGCGATCATCTTTATATGATGATAATATCTTGGCAGTATCATCAGTTGAGCCATCGTTGATAATAATCAACTCGAAGTCCTTGAAGGATTGATTAAGAAGACTGTCCAGTGATTCTCTAAGGTACATGGCGCCGTTATACACGCTTAATACAATCGAAACGCTAGGCTGTTTTAAATCTTTAGCCATGACTTTGGAATAACATCAGATACGTCAATTTTAGGGTCATTGAACCATTTCTTTGGCGCAACAACTACTTTATCGCTATTTTGATTTAGCCACGCTGCCCACCAGCTAAATGAGCTATTGGCGATTATGTTATGTTTACACTGCATCATGAGTCGCATATCCTCGCTGCCTTTTTTGTTACCTTCTACGTATATAGTGTTTTGTGAAAATTTAAGGTTTTGTTTGCACCATTCGGGGTCATCTGAGAAAACAAATATTACAGGTTTGTTTGTTTGTTTGAGTACTGGCTTTAAGGCAGCCTTATAATAACCAAGATCTTTAGTGCCATGAAAACTGCTGGCATTTTTGTTTGTTACATAATCACCACGTCTCACGTGAACCGATATCGCTTCGCTCTCAAGAATTTGCTTTAAGATTTTTGTATTTTTTGTTGATGGCTCAGTTACGAATCCAAAATTATCTAACAATTGTGATCGTATTTCTGAAAAATATTTCTCAGTTTGCCAGTAACCTATCAGATATGTTTTGTCTGGTTGTTCTAGCATAGCTGCATCGAAATTGTGATGCTTCTCACGATAAATTAGCCACGCCCTGCCAGCTATAGAATGCCTGATTTTTAATAAAGATCCGCGTTTGCCAAGGTAGTTAGCATCCGGGTTTTCAACTGGTCTTTTAGAAGGAGATATAAAAGTTGCTTTTAACCTGAAGCTATCAAGCTCATACTCGCGAGGGGTGTCTGCTTCGGCAATATTGTCGTAAAACACTAAGTCCATCGCTACCGAAGTGCCTAGTTTATTGGCAAGACCTGAAGCAGAGGCATACTGAAACATTTGGTTTCCTAATCCACCCATGAGTCGAACGCCAATCATACAATTACCCTACGCATCAATCACCAGCTCTTTCTTGGGTTTAAAGTTTATCAGTGCTTCGGCTTTTGATATGTCAGCCCAGCTGATGTTGGTGGGGCAAGTGATAGCCTTGTAGCTTGGTTTTAATCCTTTTGCGAGAATCGCTTTTATCAATGAGCTGTTGTTGGTCGAAACACCGCTTGCGATGTTTAGTACTGTAAAGTTCGGTTTTAAACCGGCATTAATCAGTTTATTAAATGCCTCAACTACATCTGTTGCATGTATGTAATCACGATAATAATTATCTGGCCCGAGCAATTCAACTGGTTGACCTGGGGTTGATTTTACAAGTCTATTTATTAACGAATTCGAAAAACCCAAACCATAAATGTTAAATATCCTTAATGCAACGTAGCTTGTAGTCGAACCTAGTGCAAGTTCTCTCAAAACTTCTTCGGCTGCTAGCTTTGATTTGCCATACTCGCTAACAGGTCCGATGTTGCTTTCCTCGTTGGTTGGCTCCAGCTCAGTCTGATTATAAATTGACGCCGATGAGGCAAAAAGAAATGTTTTAACTGAATACTTCGAGGCAAGTCTTGCCATAGAACGAGTTCCATCGACGTTTATTTTTTTCGCTAGAGTCGCATCTGACTCGCATGCAGGTCCTACTAATGCTGCCAAGTGAATAACTACATCTGGTTTTTCTTTCTTGAAAATATCTTCAAGCCCTGTCGAATTAGAAAGGTCAACCAAATAACATGATGCGCCTGGAATATTAAATCGGTCATTACTCAATAACGTGAGATCATAGGTGCTCTTAAAGGCATTGATTGTATAATTGCCTAATCTGCCCGAAGCACCTGTAATTAATATCTTCATTGCCTAATCCTTAATTTCAAAGCCAAAATCCTTTAGTGATGAAATTAAACTAGCGTTTGGCGCTTTGTAGGACAATGATTGACTTGTAAGTTCGTGGATCGATTTTAGGAATTCATTGTGATCAAATAACTTTTCATTTTTCACGATAAATATTTTTTTATTTTGAGTTTTGCCAACACTATCTGGATCATAACTAAGTTCTTCATACATTTTTTCGCCGGGTCTCAAGCCGGTAATTTTAATATCGATTGGTTTGTCGAGTAATTTAATCAAACTTTTTGCTAGATCTAATATCTTAACTGGTTCGCCCATATCGAGCACAAAAATTTCGCCATTTTTGCCTACTGTTGCCGACTGGATGATCAGCTCTGTGGCTTCTTCGACTGTCATGAAGTATCTTGTTACATCTTTATGGGTAACAGTAAGTGGCTGGTTGTGGTCAATCTGCTGTCTAAAAATTTGCATGACACTACCATTACTTTGTATGACGTTACCGAATCTCACGGCATTAAATTTTGTTACGTCCTGAGATTTTGCGAGACTTTCCATAATCATTTCGGCTAGACGCTTGGTCGTTCCCATCACATTTACTGGGTTTACAGCCTTGTCAGTTGAAACACATACAAAATTTTGCACCTTGTGCTGAATTGCAAGCTTCATTAGATTATATGATCCCCAAACATTGTTATTGACTGCTTCCGCTGGATTACTTTGCATTAAAGGTACATGCTTATACGCAGCGGCATGAAAAATAATTTCGGGCTTATATTCTGAAAGGATTGACTCAATTGCAGCAGTATTTTTAATGTCGGCAATTTTGTATGCAACGTTATTATTTTCGCCTAGCTCGTGCTGTAGGAAGAAAACGCCATTTTCCCACCAGTCAACGCACACTATCTGCTGTGGCCTAAGCTGCATTAAAAGTTTAACAAGTCTTGAGCCAATAGATCCCGCTGCCCCTGTAACAAGTACGACTTTACCTTCAATTAATTTTTTACACTCTAATAGATCGTGCTTGACAGGCTGTCGGCCGACTAGTGCTAACACGTCAACATCAGTTAGGTCATTAATATTAACTGTGCTTTTCGAAATTATGCTGAATGATCGAGGAATTATTGATAAATTAACGTTGTCATTTTGTATTGAATTGATAAAGTCGCGAAGTTTTTGCCCGGACATAGTAGGGATGGCAATGTACACATCCGTGATAGCTTCGTGCTCAATAATCTCATTAACATCAGCAAGCGTGCCAAGTATTTGTTCGCCTGTGTGAGTATCATCTAAAAAGCCCCTAACGGGCTGATCATTATTTTTCAAACTATCAGCTAGGCTTCGGCCTGCAACACCGTAGCCTATTATTAATATGCTCTTTTGTGCCATTAATACATTATAAACAATTTATAGAGGTAAAACCTAAAAGTAGCTGATTAATTCAGAACTTTTTCGTAAATACGTAAATAGTCCTTGGTTATTATTTCCCAAGTGTATTTTTGTTCCCAAGATTTATGACCTGCTCGACCCAACTCAATCCTTTTTTTGCGATTGTGGGCAAGTTTTGTTAACTGCAAAACAGCATCTTTTGAGTCAACTCGAACTCTACCGTTAGGCATATCATGACTTTTAACTACGATACCTGCTCCGGTCCATTTGGCTATTTCTGGTCCATTACCTGCTGTGGAAGTCAAAAATGGAACGCCAGCAGCAGCCGCTTCAAATAGTACCAGCGGACTACACTCCACATTAGAGAAAAATGCAAAAATATCGCACATCTTTAGAAGCTCATGTACTTCCTGTGTTTGTGAGCCGTCAATCATAACTACACGTTTGCCTAAAAGCTTACGACTCAAGTTGATTTGCTCGGCCTCATTTTCAAATGCATCATAACCGCCCTCGCCGGGGCGAATACTCCCAGCTGATACCAAGGTTGCCTTAGAGACAGGTAACCGCCTGAAAGCTTTAATTAACTCCAAATGGCCCTTTTCACCATATAACCCAATGGTCATAATTGTCAGGCCGCCTATGCCATATTTTGTCCTTAAGAACTTCTTACGTTCGTTACTTATAGGCTCCATGAACTCTTCTTCATTTGCGCCGTTTGGAATCACAAAAACATTATTTAATTTATGTTCTCTTGCGAAATTTATATCGCGATAGTCATCCGAAGGATAAATAGTAGCATCATACTTTCGCAAAATGTTGGGTAGCTTTTTAAAATAATCATCATAATTTGGGTCATAAAGGGCAGAGTAGCCACAAGGCACGAATACCTTTTTTGCCTTAATATCATCCATAACTTCAAAGAAGAGATCTGCTGTCCATTGCTGAGCAGCAAAATTCATTATCACATCAAACTTTTCTTTGCGTAGGAACTCCTGATAAGCTCTTTTATCTCCTTTAATACCATTTACGACGTTTCCTGCAATCTCAAAACCGACAATCTTCACACCGTTGTGCTCAAAACTAGTTCGATTTGGTAATAAAGTTGTCGCAACAGTTACATCGTGTCCCATTTTGACCATACGCTCACTTAGATGCCGAACAAGCTCCTGAGCACCACCGATACTCGGATAGTAGAATTCAACAGTATGAAGGATTTTCAAAACAGGGTCCTTATATCTCTTATTATACCGCGCGCAGCGGGTTTAAGATAAAGCTTGAACGATTTAGGCCTCAGTATAATAGCTCCTAATAAAGATCTAACTGCTTGGAATATTGAGCCTCTTTCAAGCAAGGCTTTTGTAATATCTATTTGGTGATCAGAATAGCGCTCAAACATCGACGATGCATATGGGGAATCCGCACCTCTATAGTAGAACCCATCACGAACAATATTTCGGATGGATTTAGAATAAAAAGGCTTCGCCCACTGCTCTGAAATTATTTTAGCTACACTAATTTGTTGATCGGCTGCTTTGGTGTGTGATACTCCCTTTTTGTTTAAAAGATAGTGGTAGAGTGGCTCAGGGATGATAGCAAGCTCCCATTTGTCCGCAATTCGCCTCCAGAGCTCATAGTCTTCGACTGGCCCGTATTCATCTGTGTAGAGCCCTGTATTTTTAAAAACTGATTTTCGAATTATTACCGTACCGTGCCCAAAAGGGTTTGTTACATAAAGTGCTCGCTTGATATCAATGCTTTTTGTCGGCATGCTAATGGTTAGACTAGGTGTTTTAGTTGCCTCGTCTATATATGTAAAAAATGTACCTACAATACCAACTTTTTGATCCTTTTCTAGTAACTCAATTTCTTTTTTTAGGCGTTCTGTAAGTGAAATATCGTCAGCGTCTTGCCTAGCAATATAATCTCCTCGCGATATTTCTATACCTTTGTTAAGCGAGAAAACTAAGCCATGATTTCGTTGACGAATAATACGCAATCGGTTGTCTTTAAATTTTTTTAAAATATCTAGGGATCCGTCCTCTGACCCGTCATCAATTATTATGAATTCTAAATTATTGAAAGTTTGATCTAGAATACTTTGAACAGAAGCCTTTAAATGATCTGCTGCATTATATACGCTCATTATTACTGATACCGCTGGTTGTATGTCATTATCACTACCATGGGTTTTTAGATATACCCAGCTCTTGTTCATGGCAAAAATGGCCTTCTCGAGATGAGAATTTTGTTCATCGCTTGTGATTTTTTTGTCCCATAAAATTTCAAAAACTTTCAAAATTCTTTCAACGGCTGTTATATCGTCTGCACTGCTTATATTACTGCTGTGAAGTCTGTAATAGGCTAAATCGGAAGTAATGCATTTTATTCCGTTCGGGTATTTGGCAGCAATTCGAAGCCAAAGTTCGTAGTCTTCTCCGACAGCAAGATTTGGGCTTTCGTCAAATCCGCCTACTGATAACAGGGCTGATTTTCTAACCGCAACCGTAAGGTTTGGTATAACATTATCTGCAAGCAATTTAGCAAAATTTTCCCCGTTTTTTAGTTTTTCCCTAACAACAACTTTCCTTGCTCCAGAATTCCCATCATTATCTATAATGCTTGCATTACCATATGTCATAACAACCGAAGGGTTATTAAAGTATGGAATTTGTTTTCTTAACTTGTCTTTAGACCAAAGATCATCTGAGTCTAAAAAAGCGATTAGTTCACCTCTAGCAACAGATATCCCATAGTTACGAACAACCGCTGGTTTGCCTGTGTGATCAATTTTTTTATATATAATTTTGTTGCCAAACTTTTTTAATTTCTCTTCTGTCGTGTCGGTCGAGCCGTCATCAATAACTAATATCTCTACCAGGTAATCATCAATAACATCCTGTGCAAGTACACTCTCAATCGCCTCAACTATGAAGTGAGCTCGATTATATGTTGGTACTATTACGCTTACGTATTTATAATTTTTCATGAGTGTGAAACGAAAATGATTTTGAGCTAGTGCCAAAGGTACTAATGAGCTCGTCGTATTCATCCAGCCTATTTACATCTATCAGTCTGTTAAACCAATATAAATGAATTGCCGGATAGTGACTGGAGTAATAATTACCATATGTCTCATAGTCTGAAATTGCCGAAAGTTCCTTTTTATCAATATTTGCCAGTATTGCTTCGTGCCATGGCTTATTATGGAGATCTTCAATGGAGGTTTTTAGTTCTGAAAGAACCTTTTTATTAAAAATCATATGATGACTTGTAAATGATAGTGGGTAACTTGCTTTTTCACTCACTAACTTGCGATAAACATTGTAATAAGGTAAATGGTATTCATCAGAGTGATTGAATATCGGCCTATTATTGACCATAAAGATTTGCGGCCTTGTAAGAATGGTATCTGAATCAATTACTAAGTAGTTTTCATGCTTTGCAATCTTGTCGCCTGAGTACTTAACAAATTGCTGACAAATCCAACCAGCTCTATCTATACCTCTAGGCCGGTATTTAATTTTATTTTTTTCTATCGGTAGTATGCTTTGTTCGTTAATAAATTTACACTTAAGTTCCTCAGCAATCTTTTTTATTTTGTTTGATGGTGGAGCTACCAAAAAAATTGTTCCTATTGGATGCCTGAGGTTAGTTCGTAGCCCCGCTACGCACTTAATAAGAACTGGTATGTCTTTTTCGGTGGTTGGTATTACCACATCCAGAGCTAGGTTGCTATGAACATCATCATTCAAGTTTGGGTCTAGCCTTAGTAATGGCTTTATCCTTCTTAGTCCGATGTAATATAGCGAACGTCTCAGAGTCAGAACTGGCTTGTTTGGAACATTAAATGTTGTTACCAAGCTGTTAAGCGCAGTCACTGGACGTAATATTATTGTTGATCCGAACCGAAGCATTTTAGAAAGCAGGGCAAATGGAAATTTGAGAGCACTCTTTGTTTTTGACCATATTCGAACATATTTTGGTCTATTCATTTTCCAGTGATACAAAAGTCTGTCCTTAAAAATAAAGCCTGGAAGAAAACGTATTTTTGTTTTTCTAGCATTAATAAACACAGCATCGGCAGAGTATTCTCCAAAATTAGTGAACCCGATCAAAAGAAAACCCTTTCTATTCAAAAAAGATTTTAAATCCGAATAAAGTGCTTGACCGGAGTAAATTTCCATAAATTCCACTTCGAGATGAAGTAACCGAATATCAGAAATCCTATCACTTGCGCCTTTCAAGGCAAGCAATTCTGCACCTTGAATGTCCATCCATAACATATCAATTGTCTTTATCGACTCTTTGTTCATGAAGTCTTTTAGTGTTGTTGAGCGTACTGTTATTTTGTCTTGCACATATTTTTCAACAGGATACTGCCCGCTGGCTTTAAATAGAGACGATGCCCCGGGATTTCCGTCCTCCCAAGTGGTTTCGGTTTTTTCGGTATTAATTGGGTAAAAGCTCACTGTCCCTTTTTTGTCGGAAACAGCCTCTTCGATAAGTTTTATTTTATCCCGACCTTTAACAGCCTTCCTGCATAGTGGTAATGTCATAGTGTTACATTCAAAAGTAAATATTTTAGAGCGAGGGAACAGGCTATTAAATTCTAATGTCTCGGTGCAATCTCGGGCCCCAATTTCTACTATCGTTTGAATAGTTGTCTTACCGAACAAAGCGATTGCTAAATCACTAAATCTAAACAAATGTTGTTCAGCCATTTTGTACCCTGCTTCTTGCTAAGTTAAACTGGCTTATCATAAATAAACTAGCATCTCTAGTGTTTAATATCCCATTCAATAATTGGCGCGAATAATCCTGATCTTGCTCCAATCCATTGTTCTGAAATATCTAGCTTGCTACTTATTGCTAGCTCGACGCTTGGGGTAGACTCATCAGGGCTAAAAATCCAATGTTTATTGTGGATACTAGAAATTAAAGATAATTTATAAGTTCCGGCGTTAAGTAGATGTTTGGGAATTTTGCCTCTAAACACTACGCGACCTTCTTTAAGTTTTGGCCAAGAAGATTTTTCACCGTCAGTTGATAAAGTCATATACATCTGTGATTTTGTCACCTGGTTTTTTATAGAATATCCAATATTAAATAAGCTAGAGTCTGTTTTTAGGTTGCCTTCGACACAGAACCAATAGTCTTGATTATTGCGGGTTTCTTTATGCACTGTTTTTGATTTATCATCTTCAATGTATATTTTTAAGGGTTCAAAGTAGTCATTTTTTATTGGTTTATCTGCTTTCCAAACTGCATTAACTACAGCATCGGGATTTTCAGAACGCATTAACTGCATATACCTATCTGTTAATGCTTCAGTTGATCCTGCAAAATCTATCTTTCCATCATTAAGCAAGATACCATTTGAACATAGCTGCTTAACAGATTCCATGCTATGACTTACAAACAGAACTGTGCGACCCTCTTCCATCGTTTGTGTTATCTTGCTTAATGATTTTTTTTGAAAGCCAGCATCGCCAACTGCAAGCACCTCATCAAGAATTAATATGTCGGGTTCAAGGTGTGCTGCAACGGAAAATGCTAATCTTACGTACATACCAGACGAATAAAACTTTACTGGTGTATCTAAAAATTTTTCAACTTCTGAAAAAGCCACGATTTCGTCAAATTTTCTGCCTATTTCTTTTCTGCTCATACCAAGCATAGAACCGTTAAAATACACGTTTTCTCTACCTGTTAATTCGGGGTGAAAACCAGTTCCAACTTCGAGTAAGCTGGCTGCTCTTCCACGCAGGATAACGCTACCTTTTGTTGGCTCAACAATCCGTGATAGTATTTTTAAAAGCGTAGATTTACCAGAACCGTTTCTGCCTATAACTCCAAATATTTCACCTCTAGGTACATCAAACGAGATATCATTTAGGGCCCAAAATTCTTCATTTTGTCCGTCAACTTGATTTGCTAAGCCCAGAGGTCGCTTAAACACATTAGCTAAGTCATCCTTAAGCGTGCTGTAGCTGGCTTTATTTTTGTGATTAATAATATAGGATTTGCTAAGCCCCTTAACTTCAATTGCAGGTTTCATATAATATCAACAAAGTTCCTCTCTGCCTTTTTAAAATAAGCAAGTGCGGCAACCATCATTATGCTAGCGGAAATAAATGAAATAATTACTCCTGTCCATGGTATGGGAGAGCCAAAAAATGCTGCCCGAATCATTGTAATTCCCCCAGTTGCGGGATTTATATATAAAAATATTCTGAACTGTTCAGGTACCAAGGTAACAGGATAGATGACAGGTGTAACGAAGAGCATCAGTTGTGTAAGAAATGGTAATGCGGTGCGAACATCGCGATATTTAACATTTAGGGCTGCAAAAAATATCCCGATTGCAAGTGCGCCGTATTGTATTAATGCTAATGCAGGTATAAGCATTACGAAACCCAATAAATGAGGGCTTACCCTATAGGCTACCAGCAAGATTACAAAGAACGCTGCAGCAAAAAAGAAGTCCACAATGCTTAGAGCGGCCGCGGATAGCGGTGGCAAAAGGCGAGGAAAGTATACTTTAGTAATAACTCCCGTATTTGTTAAGAGAGAATTTGCAACGGTATTAATAGTTGCTGAAAAGCTGTTCCAATACATTAGTCCTAAGAATGCGAAAATTGGATAAGGGATGTTGGCATTGCCAGACGAGATACCTGCAACTCTGTTGAAAAACAACGTAAATATGCCAGTTGCTAATACGGGCTGCAGTATTGCCCAACCTGCCCCAATAAAAGTTTGTTTATACCGGACCTTGATGTCGCGCCAAGAAAAGAAAAAGAATAACTCCCTATATGCCCATAACTCTTTAAAACTTATATTGCCACTTTGTCCCGATTTAATAACTAGTTCATTTTGTTTTTGCATCTATTTGTTCGCCTTGTACCAAGCGATGGTTTCACGCAAGCCTTCTTCAAATGTAGTACTAGACTTGAAACCAAATTCTTTTTCGGCTAGTGAAGTGTCAAGCTTGCGGCGGGGCTGGCCATTTGGCTTAGAGGTGTCCCAGCGAATTTCGCCCTTAAAGCCAGTTTCTTTTGCTATTAATTCAACCAAGTCTTTGATGTATATTTCGAAAGAGGAACCAAGATTAACTGGATCGCTTTTGTTGTATTTTTCGCTGGCGAGAATTAATCCCTCGACTGCGTCTTTGACAAATAAGAACTCGCGGCTGGCAGATCCGTCGCCCCACACATCAATATGATCAGAATTGTTTTCGACTGCGTCTACGCATTTCTTAATAAGAGCGGGGATTACATGAGAGCTGTCTGGGTTAAAGTTATCACCTGGACCATATAGATTCACAGGTAGTATAAAGATTGAATTATAGTCATATTCTTGTCTGTATGACTCTGATTGTACGAGCATCATTTTTTTGGCTAGTCCATAAGGCGCATTGGTTTCCTCGGGATAGCCATTCCATAGATCAGCTTCTTTAAACGGAATCGGTATAACCTTTGGGTATGCGCAAACTGTGCCCAAGGCGACAAATTTTGGGATACCTTTTTGCCTAGCTTGCTCGATCAGCTGGACGCCCATCATGAGATTGTCATAAAAGAATTTGCCAGGATGCTCTCGGTTTATACCAATGCCGCCTACTGCTGCCGCGAGGTGGATGACCATGTCGCATGGATTTTCGTCTAGCATTTTTTTAACTTGATCACCGTCGACTAGGTCGTACTCTGAATGAGTGGGAGCAATGACGGTTGTGCCTAATTCCCTAAGTCTTTTGACGAGATGGCTGCCAAGAAATCCGTTGCCACCAGTAACTAAAACTGTTTTCTGTTTCCAGAAATCCATATTGCTCCTGTATTTCTATCTAAACATAATAACAGATATGAGCGATGCTATAAACACCTTAAAGCACATTGATTTTTATGCACATGCCTGTGTCGTTAAGCCACTGGTATCCCTCAGCAACTGGTGTAAAATATTCACAACGTAAACCGGGTGTCATAGGGGCTTTTGCTGTAAATGTGAAAGTACCATCTGACCCGGGTGGTACTGAATTTTCCTGAAGTAGTGCTGGCCTACTATCGGATAACCAGCTAGGGGCAAAATAAAATGCGCTACTGCGGCTTAGCGGTCGTGAGGTGCCCATTTTTACAGGGTAAGATGAGCTTTTATACCATGTTGTCTCACCGGTATTTCGAGCTTTTATTGTCACATCAAAAGTTTGACCCCTACCTATATTTTCATTGCCTGTGCTGAGTGCCTGCCAAACAGGTTGCCAACTATAGTTTTTCCCTCGCAAATACAGAGTTAAACCCGCATCATTAAACCAGTTTTGACCTTCGGCAACTAGGTTTAATCGTTCGAAGTAGTTTCCATTACTCGGTACTTTCACGCTAAATTGGAATGAGGCTTGGCTTCCAGGTGGCACACTTGTTTCATTAAACGGAGTTATGCGTTTGGCCGTTGGCCATTTGCCTCCGCTTGAAACTGATACACCACTATCTCTATCAGGCGGCCATGTTGCAAGCCACACAGGGGGGCTAGTCTTATTCCAAGTTGCATTTCCTGTATTAGTTGCCCAGACTACCATACTTTGAGTACCGTCTGGATCCATTACACCGGTTCCGTTGCCGTAGCTAACGCTATTTACCCGCCACTGATAAGGGTTACTTGTAACTATAATAGTCGGACTAAATCCTGGCCAAGACATCCAGGTGTAATTCTCCGCCACAAGGTTGAGTGCCTCCACGAAGGTACCCTCTGTTTGAGGATTTATTTGGAATTGAAATGTACCAACTTCGTTAATGTTTACAGATGATTCTTGCATTGTAGCGGGGCGTTTGGGCAAAATGCTACTTGTGCGGTCCTCAGGCCTGTAAGTACCTAGGCGGATAGGATGCTCACCGTGATTGTACCAAGGCTGCCTGCCTACATTGCGAGCCTTGAGGGTAATCGTTTCAGTGTAGCCTTTTGTTAGAATATTATCTCCGTTGGAATATGATAGACTCTCAATCAACCAAGCATACTCCGAGCCTATTGGGTTGCCGAACCAATCCGAGAAATATAACCAGAAATTTCTATTACCGTAGGCACTACAGCTGTCGCCGGTACTATATCCAGCATTGAGCGCTGCTTGGTTGGGCTGATAAGGCGTGTAATTATACAGACCAGCAGTAGCGGCGTTTTGCATTGTCACTGAACTCGCGCCACAGCCGCTATTGGGGTTGTATTGCACGTTTGAAGTTCGGCCAGCCGCGAAGTTAAATATATCTGGATTTTTGGCGTATACCTGAAATTGTCGAGCTGCGTTGTAGACTTGGTTAAAAAATCCGTAATATTCAGAGTCACAAACAGTTTGCGAATCGGGACAACCATATCCGGCTGCTATCTGATATTTACCACTACTTGGCGCAGAATCAGTAACAAGCCCTTGTTCTTTCTGTAGTAGCACTAACATTGCCTGCGGATTTATCGAGCATGCGGCTGTCACTAGCTTAATTATTGTTGCAGCATTAAAGTTTGCCCCGCCATTAATCGCTCCACAATATTTATCGGCTGCCTTCGAGGGAATTGTTTGCGTGAAGTTTTTCATACAATTGCCAGCACAGCTCGGCTCCTTACTGATTAGGAAATCCTGGATCTGTGAAGAGCTCATTGTACCTGGATTGAAGAACACAGAATCGTCAATAATTCGGCCGGCCGACCAGCTTCCAGGCGACGGGGTGGCGCCGGCTTTGGGGCCTATACTTATTATAAGCGGACTGACTGCAGTCAGCATCAAAACTGTGCTAATGAGAAGGCTTTTTAGCCTGTAGTGCCACAATTTACTGGACATTAAGTGTTTTCGCATTGGATTTACCATAATAATTACTCGAGCTGTAGGTTACCACTACGGACCAATCGCCTTGAATATTGACTGGTCCAGTTAATTGCATTGGGCCGCAGGTGGTATGGCCTGCATCACTGATACCTCTCGACGAGGCCGTGACTATATCGTCGCCATGCGTATATGTGGCTGTGCATGTGCCGCCATCCTCTATGACTCCGTTCACGAAGGCACGTACCTCCTGTTTATCATAGCTGGTAATAATGGGAGTAACGGTTTTTTTGCCATTACTAGATGTGGCTGATTCTTGTGGTGACTCATCGCGAGCGGCGTTTTTCTGATCTTCAGTTGGAGGGTTAAGGTTTACATTGGAAGAACTGCCTGTGTTTTTAGATGAACTATTTGCAGGGACTGAGTTAGAGCCAGTTGTATCAGAATCTTTTCTGCTAAAAAATAAAGCTACAGCAGTAGCTACGAGTAAAATTAATAAAAACCCAAGCAGCACTTTTTTACGACTTAAAGTTGGGCGTGAGCGCTGTTTTTTTGATGTAACCATAGTATTTATTTTAGCAAAACCTTCCAACTAACATTAGCATGTTTATCGCTTAAAGACAAGACCGCCATGCCTTGTAAGCAATAGGTCTGCAGACAAGTTTTTGGTATCATGTTACAGATGATAATTGTAATTATAGCGGGCGGTTCGGGGACTCGTCTTTGGCCTCTGTCGACGCCAGATTACCCCAAACATCTTTTAAAGATTAATGGAGATGATCGTTCGCTTTTACAGCAAACATATGACCGCGCCAAGACTTTGACTGATAACATCTATGTAGTCTCAGATGCTAGCCATATCGAACATGTTAAAGAGCAACTTTCGGAATTACCGACTGATGCTTTTATAGTTGAGCCAGCCCGTCGAGGTACCGCCAATTGTATTGCCGCCGCCATTGCGCAAATAGGCAAAACCCACGATAACGACGAGCCAATCGCTTCAATTCATGCCGATCACTACATTCGCGACGTCGATGGCTTTAAGCATAGTTTTAAAACTGCTACAGACGTCTCGCAAGCTGAAAATAGGATAGTTTTAGTTGGTGTTGAACCCGATCACCCGGCCACCGGCTTCGGATATATCCAAAAAGGTGATTTGATCGATGAGACCCACCTCGTATATGGGGTTAAATCATTTAAGGAAAAGCCCGAGTTCGATACTGCACAAGAATATTTCTCAAGTGGCAAATACCTTTGGAACTGTGGTTATTTTGTCGGATCAGTCAATACTTTTAAGCAAAAAATGGAGCAATATGCCCCGGAGTTATTTGACAACTACCAGAGGCTACTTAGTGCGTCGGAGGCGGATTACCAAGATACTTATCTTGATTTGGAAAGTGAAGCAATAGACTACGCGTTAATAGAAAAAGTAGAAGATCTGCTTGTAGTGCCTGCGTCATTTGACTGGATGGATCTCGGTTCGTTCGCTGATCTGCACAAGGCGGTTGGCGGTGATCAAAATGGAAATCATGTCAGTGGCAAAGCAGAAATAGAAGATGCTGAAAATTCTTATGTTCATAACGAAGAAGATAAGCCTGTTGCCGTGATTGGTTTAGATAACGTAGCAGTCATAAACACAACGCAAGGTCTGTTAATCACACGTAAAGATCTTTCACAAAAAGTCGGTGAAGTTAGTAAGCGCATAGGAGGTAAATCATGAAAAAAGTCATTGCTTTTGATTTGGACGGGACATTAGCAGATAGTAAATCGCGCGCGGATGACCGGATGACAGAATTGCTGACTAAGCTACTTGATAAGTTTCAAGTCTGTGTGATCTCTGGCGGTAAGTTTCAGCAGTTTGAGAAGCAGCTGCTTAGCAACCTTAACGCTTCACCTGATAAGTTAGAAAAACTGCACCTCATGCCAACTTGTGGAACCCAATACTTTACTTATGATTTGCCCAAGGAGACCTGGCAACAGGTCTATGCGGAAAATTTCACTGAATCCGAAAAGAAAAAAATTATCGACGCTCTTAATAAGGGTTTCGACGATCTTGGATATCGAGAAAAAAAGATCTATGGCGATTATATTGAAGATCGAGGTAGCCAAGTCACTTTCTCGGTTTTTGGGCAAGATATTGTTGATGCCTTAGGCAAAGAAGGCGTGCGGATCAAAGAAGAGTGGGACCCTGATAACAAGAAGAAACTTGAACTGCGTGATTATATTGCCCCACTTATTCCTGAGTTTGAAGTTCGAGTAGGTGGCGTAACATCAATTGATGTTACAAAGCTAGGCATTGATAAAGCTTACGGTATGAAGAAGTTGACAGAAATTTTAGATATATCCAAAGACGACATTTTATTTATAGGCGATCGCATGCAGGAAGGCGGCAACGACTACCCTGTAAAAGCTATGGGTATCGATAGCCTGCAGATATCTAATTGGCGAGAGACTGCAGTAGCGGTTGAAACAGTTTTATTAGTGGTCTAGCGGTCCTTATTCTCTAGGGATTGTTGCCAGCGCCAGGCGTCGATCAAACCATCGGCTAAATTTTTCTCAGTTTTCCAGTCAAGCTCTTTTGTGGCTTTATCAACAGCCGCATACGTACTAACTAAGTCACCAGCTCTCCTAGGTCCAATCTCATAGGCGAGTTTTTGGCCTGTTGCTTCCTCAAAAGTTTTGATAACTTGCAATACGCTTGTGCCCGTACCTGTGCCAACATTTATAAAATCATGGAATGCAACGGGTTTTTCTTCTAGATATGACAAGGCTTTTACGTGGGCCTTGGCCAAGTCGACTACATGTATGTAGTCCCGAATGCATGTGCCATCAGTAGTAGGATAATCATTACCATATACCATAAGTTTTTCTCGAATTCCTGCAGCAACTTGAGTTACATAAGGTATTAAATGACTCGGAATCCCCCTTGGTAGTTCGCCAATGAGCGCTGATTCATGCGCACCCATAGGATTAAAATATCTTAATGAGAGGGAGTTATATTTTTTACTAACACGAGTGGCATCACGCAAGACATACTCGCCCATTTGCTTTGTTGTGCCATAGGGCGAATTAGCGGGTTTGAACGGAGTTTCCTCGCTAACTGGCAACTTATCCGGCTCGCCATAGACAGTACATGATGAGGAGAAGACAAAGTTTTCGATATCCGCGGCTTCGCAGTATTTCAAAAGCTCAATCAAGCCAACAACATTATTATCGTAGTATTTCAAAGGTTCTTTTACCGACTCCTCAACATATATATTTGCAGCAAAATGTATGATACCCGCAACAGATTCGTTTGTTACAACTTTACTTAGACGGTTTATGTCGCGAAAATCCTGTTCGTAGCAGACTACCGGCTGGCCTATTATTTTTTCCAAACGTTCGATTACAAAATGTTCGGAGTTGCTAAAATCGTCAACAATTATTGGTCTATAACCAGCCTTGGCAAGTTCGACTACGGTATGTGATCCGATGAAGCCGGCACCGCCTGTTACGAGAATGCTTCTCATGACCTTACTCTACCGTTACTGATTTTGCTAAATTGCGCGGACGGTCGACGTCTAAGCCCTTGGCCATGGCAATGTGATAAGCGAATAACTGAGTAGCTATGGCATGCAAGATGGGCTGTAATTCATCCATAACCTTGGGTAGATAAATTACATCGTTAGCTAGCTTATGAATGTTTTCGTTGCCCTCTGTGGCCAGAGCGACAACATGGCCTTCGCGGGCGCGAATCTCTTGAATGTTTGAATAAGTCTTTTCGAGAAGGGGCGAGTCAGTCGCTATTGCAAAAGTAGGGAAGTTTTCGTCAATCATTGCCAAAGGACCATGTTTCATTTCGCCAGCGGCATAACCTTCGGCATGGATGTAAGAGATCTCTTTAAGCTTAAGTGCGCCCTCGAGGGCCGAGGGGAAGGCATTGTGCCGGCCAATAAACAAAAAGTCGCGCTGTTGGGCGTATTTCTCGGCAATTGTTTTAATGGTCTCGTTTTGATCGAGCACACGTTTGGCTTTATCGGGCAGTTCGTTTAGCTCCTGTAGAAGTGGTTTAAACAAATCAGTCTTACCATCGCTCAAGTGCAGAGCAATTTCGGTTAAGATCGTAACCTGAGCGATAAAGGCTTTGGTGCTAGCAACGGCTTTTTCGGGGCCAGCATGACAGTAAACGCCAGCATCGGTCATGCGGGCAATGGTGCTACCGACGGCGTTTACGACTCCAAGGCGCAAAACGCCGTAATCCTCAACTTTTTTAAGGGCTGCGATAGTATCTGCGGTTTCGCCAGACTGCGAAATTGCCAACATGAGCGTGCTACGCGAAAACGGCTCGTCGCGGTATTTAAACTCGCTGGCTAAGTGGACTTCGACTGGTATTCCTGCCAACTCTTCGATCAGGTATTCGCCAACCATACCGGCGTAATATGACGTACCGCATGCGACTACGACTATCCGGTCGATATGCTTTAATTGACGCAAAACACTTTCTAGACCACCAAGCTTTACGACACCTTTTTCGATATCAGCGCGACCTAACGTTGCCGATTTAATTGTGGCGGGCGCTTCAAAAATTTCTTTGATCATAAAATTGGGATAATCGCCGAGCAAAGCTTTTTCGTTTTCGAAATCAAGCAGTTCCTCTTTTGGTTCTACTGCTTGTCCTTCTTTAAGGTTGTGGACGTTGACGCCTTCGCGAGTTATAACCGCGACGTCGTAGTCCTCAAGATAGATAACTTTTTTAGTGTGTTCCATGATTGCCGATGGGTCTGAGGCTAAGAAGTTCTCGCCCTCGCCAACCCCGATTACCAATGGACTGGACAGCCGAGCAGCATAGAGCGTATCGGGATTTTTTGTTGAAATTGCAACTATCGAGTATGCGCCACGCACATCGTTTAAAGCAGCCTTAAAAGCGTCTTCGAACGAAGGCAGTTGTTTTAAATAGAAATCTATAAGATTTGGCACAACCTCGGTGTCAGTCTCGGAATCAAAATGATAACCCTCAGATTTTAATCGATCACGAATCTCGCCGAAGTTTTCGATAATTCCGTTATGGACAACAAAAATCGAGCGGTCGTTATTGGCTTGAGGGTGGGCGTTTTGAACAGTTACGCCACCATGGGTTGCCCAGCGCGTGTGGCCGATTACCAACTCGGCATTTAGATTGTCTTGGCCGGATAGCTCCTGGATTAGTCCGCTGACGCGGCCGACTTGCTTAAAGACTTGGCCGTTGCCCTGGTCGATTAGAGCAATACCAGCCGAGTCGTAGCCGCGGTATTCTAAGGCTTCAAGGCCTTTGATAACAATGTCTTTGCCTGGTTTATGACCGATGTAGCCAACAATGCCGCACATGAATTAAGCTTGGGACCTTTCAGATAAACGTTTGTTGATATATTTTTGCATACTTTCGGTAAATCTGCTCGTGGAAAATGCTTGAGCATGTTCTGCAATGGAGCTGTAATTGAAATTTTTGCTAACCGCAGTCTCTAAAGCATTGGCCAGCGTTTTGGCATCTTGTTTATCAAAAAATAGACCAGTTTTTCCATCGACGACGTAATCTAACGAGCCACCTTGACTGTAGGCGATTACAGGGGTACCGGCTGACATTGCTTCGACTGCCACGATGCCAAAATCATCCATATTTGGCATGATGAATCCAAGCGCGGTCTGGAAATGCTCGGCCATGTCATTATCACTTACGCTGGTAAGAAAAGTAGTGCCGCGACCCGGTAATTTTTTTGCCAGTTTCTCAAGTCGTTTATGGTCTGGTCCGTCGCCAATTACCACCAGAGGTATGCCAAGCTGGTCGCAAGCTTCAATCGCCAGATCAAACCGCTTGTAAGGCACCTGGCGGCCTGCCACGACAAAACCATGACGCTGAGCGGATTTGCCGGCTTGCTTAAAGCGATCCGTATCGACCGGTGGATGAATCACTTCAGCGTCCCGTTTATAGTATTTTTTTATCATGGCTTGGGTGTGTATTGAGTTGGCGATAATGTAATCCGGCTGCTTAGCAGCACGTTTGTCCCAACGCCGCAGCGGGCCTACCAATATTTTTAGCCCGAGTCGCGCCAGCCAGTTAAGGCCGCGCGGGAAACCTGGATGAGCTAAGTATTCATCGTGCCGAATCCAATAATAATGAGTTGGCGCATGGCAATAACATATATGAATGGTATTTTTGTTGGTTTTAACTCCCTTTGCTTCAGCGCCGCTAGAAGAAATGACAAGGTCGTATTCACTAAGGTCAAGCCGGCCAAATTCCCACGCCCGCAGTGCAGGCAGTATCTTTTTAAACCGTTTTGGCAGCCTTTGCAGAGAAGTCGTCCGAATGTCGGCATCTTCAAAGCCGGAAATCCCGTTTGAGTCATACTGTGAGGTGTAAATCGGTGCATCTGGATACATCTTGTGCAATTCGTACACTACGCGCTCGGCCCCGCCAATCCCCGTCAACCAATCGCAAACAATAGCGACTTTCACCCGCGCGTTCCTTTGTGAAA